>JAISXM010000041.1 GCA_031270515.1 Holosporales bacterium
AAGCTTGAAATACGTGACGGCTTGTTCTGCATTCTTCGGAACTCCAGTCCCGCTATAAAGACACCACCCATAGTGATATTGCGCCGATGCATATACTCCGCAGAATGGCACCGATGCCCAGTCCTCTATACGCCCGTGCCTGTCTGCTTCCTCCGCTATACGCCCGTAGAGCCTGTCTGCTTCATCAGCTACCTGCCTATAGAACTGGGCTGCTTTTTGATAATCTTGCCTCAATCCAATACCTCGTCCCAAACAGCGTCCAAGGTTGAGTTTCGCACAGGGATTACCTTGCGCTGCAGCATGTTGCAAAACATTCACTGCTGCCGCTTTCTCTTCGTCATTAGATTCCAGTATTCCACTGATTGTAAATAGAAAAGCTAATAAATTGAGTGCGCGATCGTCGCGGAGAACATAATTTATATTGAATAGCGATCTTACATCAATTATGAGGGTTCCATTGACGAAAGAAGCGTTCCACCCCAAGTTTTCCAGCAAAAACGTTGCTGGAACGATCTTCCCATCTTTCGTATTAGCGGGATCGTCGTCACCATACAGCGACACTGGCAACAAAAAGTCTAGCAGATATACGAATATTCTACCGTTCTGAATAGTAATTCCCTTATGAAGGATACATTCAGGAGCATATCCAGGATCACGACTAGGAACACGCTCAGGAGCACGACTAGGAGCACGACTAGGAGCACGTTCAAGAATATCTAAAGAATGGCTCTCTTTACCAAACAATTTTAATAAGCTGGATCTCAGCTTCTCTACATCCTGCTTTATGATTGGCTCAACTGGCGCGCTAGCATGCATTACACACGGCAACATGGCACAGCAAAAAATAATAACACGGCGCATAACTCATCCACGAAGTAATCCTCATGTTTGTATATTAGCGTACAACTGCCACGGCTTTCAATATAAATCTGACGTTGACAGTGCAACTTGTTCCTTGTGGAATCTAGTGGTACTGTGATAGGGAGGGGGAATCTACACCTTAACAAGGAGAAACTGCAATGATAGATATAGTACTAAAAGATGGAACAGTTCGTCATTTTGACAGCAACATTTCAGGACAAGAACTCGCCGCAACCTTAGGGCTGGGAACGTCCGCTGTCTTATGCAAAGTGAATGGCGTCGTTACAGATTTGAGTACTACGTTGACGTCAGGCAGCCACGTCGAAATCTTAACCATAGCATCCCCTAGTGCATTGGACGTATTGCGCCACAGCACCGCACATTTGCTTGCCCACGCTGTAAAAACATTGTTTCGCACAGCCAAGCTCGCGGTCGGGCCAACAACGGAAAATGGATTTTTCTACGATTTTTGTACAGACAGACCGTTTACCCCCGAAGATCTTGAACAAATTGAAATGGAGATGCGTAGGCTTGTTAGTGCAAACCTCCCTTTTGAAAAATTGTCCATGTCCAAGCAACAGGCAATAGATATATACCAAGCACGCGACGAAAAATTCAAAGTCGAGCTATTGCGCGGAATTTCAGACGACACGGTCACGGTTTACAAAATTGAAGACACGTACGACCTTTGTCGTGGCCCGCACTTCCCGTCCACGGGGCTGCTGGGGGACGCGTTCAAGGTAACAAAGTCGTCCGGAGCATATTGGAAGGGCGACAAGGACCTCGACGCCTTGCAGCGCGTTTATGGAGTCGCGTTCTCAAGCCAGGATGAGCTTGCCCAGTACTTTACGCGCCTAGACGAAGCGGCCCTGCGAGATCACCGCAAGATTGGCGTGGAGCTGGACTTGTTCCATATGCAGGACATATCCCCCGGAGCTGTGTTTTGGCACACAAAGGGGTGGACGCTATATCGTACATTGCGGAATTTTATTCGCTCGCGGATAGAGCAAGATGGGTACAAGGAAGTCAACACCCCAATGATTCTTGATCGCTCCCTATGGGAGAAGTCTGGCCATTGGGAGAAGTTTTCCGAAAACATGTTTGTCACAGAATCCGCAGAAGAGCGCATTATGGCGCTGAAGCCGATGAATTGCCCTTGCCATGTCCAAATCTTTAACCAAAGCGTCGTCAGCTATAGGGACCTGCCGTGGCGAATGGCCGAATTTGGGTCATGCCACCGCTTTGAACCATCTGGCGCGCTGCATGGGTTAATGCGGGTGCGTGGATTTGTCCAAGACGATGCGCATATATTTTGCACGAAAGAGCAAATAGTTAGCGAAACGCAAAAATTTTGTGCTTTGCTGCGCGGGATTTATAAAACACTGGGGTTCGATTCGTTTTTCGTTAAGTTTTCGGATCGCCCACCTAAGCGAGCTGGCAGCGACGAGATTTGGGATTTAGCGGAAAAGTCCCTCATGGAGGCCGCAACTAAGTCCGACTTAGACTACACATTAAACCCCGGCGAAGGCGCGTTTTATGGGCCTAAGCTGGAGTTCGTGCTAAAGGATTGCCTTGGGCGCGATTGGCAATGTGGGACGCTTCAGGTCGACTTTGTTTTGCCGGCCAGGCTGGACGCATATTACATCACGGAACAGGGGGCCAAGGAGCATCCGGTTATGCTGCATAGGGCGGTGCTGGGGTCTATGGAGCGCTTTATCGGAATTTTGATCGAGCAGTATGCAGGGCGCTTTCCCGCTTGGTTAGCCCCAGTGCAGGTCGTCGTTGCAACGATCACGGAGGATGCGAATGATGCTGCTCTGGAGGTGCTGCGGAAGCTGAAGGCGCGTGGCATCCGAGCGGAGGTGGATATAAGGAACGAGAAAATTTCTTATAAGGTGCGGGAGCATGCGATTCAAAAGGTTCCATATTTATTTGTGCTAGGGAAAAAGGAAGCGACCTCCGGAACGGTGACCGTGCGCGCCGGGGAGGAGCAAACCGAGCAAACTGTGGATGACGCTGTGGCGTGGGTCGTGGAGAACTGTGCAATGCCGGGAGGTGCGGAGTAAGCTAGGGCAGGGGGCGGGGAGCCGTGGCCGGGGAGCCGTAACTGATAAACTTTTTGTGATTGAGTATATAACTTGATAAAAAAATCAAATTGTTTGTTGTGGGAAACTAGGTCTATTATGGGAAAGTGAATTGTGGTTGTAATAAGGCGACAGAGTGCATGTACAAAACCGCGATAAGTAAGGTGTTTCTTTCTATAGGAATATCTCTATTGTGCGACGCCGCAGCTTTTGCGATGCAGCCAATTGTAGAGCATCCGCCATACAATAGACATAAGCGCGCAAAGCGAAGCGCCCCACGCAAGCGTGTTAAGGGCGCGTCCTTGAATAAAGGGACGAACAACGGCCGGGGGAGTATGCAGGTAAAAAAATCTGCATATTCGGCCGCGCACGTTAGGATTAGCAATAAAGCAAATGCCGCCCCCCTTTCACAAAAAACAAATGTAACGCCAGTGTCGCACAACGCAAATGCAACGCCCTCTTCGCAAAAAGCAAATGCAACGCTCGCCCAGCACAACGCAATGATGGTAAGTCCGTCGATAAACGCAGGAAACGCCCAGCAAAATCCCCCCAGCGCAGAGTATCTTGATAGCAACGTTGCGTCGCGACTCCTGAATGTTAGACGAGAGCGCATGACTTTGGAGAGGCAGAAGCAGGATTGGCTCATAGAATTAGCCAGGCACAGGGCCATCTTTTCACAAACAATCCCGTCCGCCGATAATAAGCAGCAGCAGTCTATTTTGTTGGCTCTGTCTTCGAAGTCGGTTGATGATTTTGTGCATGGATCCGTGATGCTTAATTACCTGAGCGAGCATACTCGACAGGAAAATAAGGAGTACTTGAGCCTGATTCAAAAGATCAGTTGCGTAGATGCGATGATACAGAATTGTGCAAGAGTGGAAGCTGCGATTGGTGGTGTCGGGACGGCGATTCCTCCTGTTCCTACAACTAATTCTACTTCGACCCCTGTTCCTCCTTTCGTCCCGACTGCTAATCCTGTCCCTCCTTTTGTTCCGACTGCGAATCCTGTTACTCCTTTTGTTCCGACTGCTAACCCGATTCCGACGTCCTAAAGTACAAACGCTAATTTAGCGCACAAAGCTTTGACGTTAGTGTCTAAACATTGTTAGACTCGATGTGGCAGATAGTTTTTTGCAATTTCGTGTTCTTTATTCGTATTTTCATAGTTATTTGTATTTTTCATATTCTGTTGTTAAGAGGCCAACCATGTCGCAACGATACCTAGTCACCAGTGCGCTCCCGTATATAAATGGAGTAAAACACATTGGCAACCTAATTGGCTCAATGTTGCCCGGTGACGTATACGCGCGCTACCTTCGCCAAGAGGGCCACGAGGTTTTGTACGTTTGCGGGACTGATGAGCACGGCACCCCAGCAGAACTGGCTGCGCAAGAAGCCGCCATGCCTGTGGAGGAATATTGCGCAAAAATGTACGACGTGCAAACGCGCACATATGATGGCTTCGGAATACAGTTCGATTATTTTGGCAGAACGTCTTCGCCTTCAAACCATGAGCTGACGACTATGATATTCGAGCACTTGTACAACAACGGCTTTATCGAAGAGAAGTTCATCAACCAGTATTATTCGCCCGTTGATGCTCGCTTCTTGCCAGATCGCTACGTAGAGGGCACATGTCCGCACTGTGGCTACGAGAAGGCCCGGGGGGACCAGTGCGATGGCTGTGGTACGCTGCTCGACCCTGAGGATTTGCTGAATCCTTATTCTGTGATCAGCAAAAGCAAGGATTTAGTCCTAAAGCAGACGCAACACTTTTTCCTCAATATTCCAAAATTGGCCCCCGACGTGATTGCTTGGATAGAGCAGCGCCAAAATTGGCAGGATATCGTGCGTGGCATTGCGCAAAAGTGGATAAGCGAAGGCCTGCAGTCGCGCTGCATTACCAGGGATTTGAAGTGGGGCATAAAAGTGCCAAAGCGCTACCAGGCGTCTGATGCGGAGGATAAGGTTTTTTACGTGTGGTTCGACGCCCCCAATGGCTACGTCAGCATAACGATGGATTGGGCAATTGCCTCTGGAGATAAGGACGCATGGAAGCGTTGGTGGCTCCCCGACAATGTGGATGACGTTTTTTATGTCGAATTCATGGCGAAGGACAACATTCCGTTCCACACAATATTTTGGCCCGCCATGCTGCTGGGGACGAAGTTGCCGTTCAAAAAAGTGGACGATATTAAGGGGTTTAATTGGCTTACGTACGACAAAGGGAAGTTTTCGACTAGTCAAAAACGCGGGGTGTTTACTGATAAAGCATTGGAGCTATTTCCGGCGGATTATTGGCGTTATTATTTATTGGCGAATTGCCCAGAGTCTTCGGATTCTGACTTTACATTTGAGTCGTTTGCGTTAACTGTGAATAAAGATTTGGCTGATATTTTGGGGAACTTTATCAACAGAACTTGGGTTCTTCTTCAAAAATATTTTGACATGAAGCTGCCTGCTAGTGTGTCGCCTGGGCCGAAAGAGCTGCAAGCAAAGTGTGAGAAAATCGTCCAGGAGATATCGACCCTGCTGAGTGCCAGGAAGTTTCGTCAAGCAACGGCGGCCTTGCGTTCTTTGTGGGTTACGGGGAATGAATACATCACAGAGAATGAACCATGGAGCGTCCTGAAGAAGGACACGCAGGCCGGCGGCGAGATTTTGTCGCATTGCGTGCATTTGATGCGCGTATTTGCAATTGCCTGCGCGCCGTTTATTCCTCATACTGCAAAGAAGATCGCGGATATGTTGAATCTGGATTGGGAAGACATAACGCATACGCCCATTGCTAAAGCGGTTTCGTTTTATCGTTTAAAGCAGGGGCATGTGCTGCGCGCGGAAGCGGTTGTGTTTGCGAAGATTGATGCGGCGCAGGTTGAGGCGCTGACTATACAATATGACGGCAATCACGCTGATTCATGAACTCTGTAGTAGTTAGTGTAGCGTTCCAGAGTCAGGGCGTCCTCCGAAAAATTTTTAATAAGAACCCTTTGTTTCTAGTTCTTTGCGAATCGCACACTTTTTAACCGTAGTAAAAAATAGCCACTAAAATGGGTCCCCATAACAAACAAGTTGAACTTCGTTATCTTACAAGGCTTAGGGAGGAAAAAAGTTCAAATTGTTTTTATGGGCAGGTGTAGTGTACAATTAATAGTAGTGGTATGACAGCATTTTGGGATGTGCGATGTCTTCGTTGTTAAGCCCGCAAATCGACTTTGTTTTCAAGAATATCTTCGGTGTGGAAGGCAAAGAGCCACTATACCCAATCACAAAAAGAATTAGCAGCAGGAGTTTCGGATAACGGGCGCAGGACCCCATTCAACTAGTTGAATGGGCACCCGGGCGCAGAGCTGTACGGACCACCCATAAAAACAAATTGTTTTTATGGGGACCCGGTCAAACGTACTGCTCAAGCCCGGAATTCGAAACGACGAACTGATAAACTTTTTGTGCGTGGGTATAAGGCGTAGGCGGGGGGCAAAGGTTAAAGCTGTTAGTTCGGGAAGGTTTAACATGATAACGTGCGTTATGGATAGCCAGGATGTTTGCGTCTGATTTGTTCCGTCAATGGTGCGCGCTTGTGAGGCGCGCGTCTAAAGTATTTTTTGCGAGCTCGTGTAAGTTTTTCTTTGCGAATCGCACAAGTCGCGCTCTTGCCCGCAATGAGGCGCCGGCTGAAAACCACGTGGTCGCACATCGCGCTCTTGCCCGCAAGGTTGCGCCGGCTGAAAACCACGTGGTCGCGCAAGATGTATTGTTCTTGACCGATTTGTTTTGCGTTTTTTTCGCGATTCCGGTCGCTGCGTTTTGCTTGGAGGCGGACTTCGACAATCATTCGTCGGCGTTTTTGCTGAAAAACATGTTCGTGCTGACCCTTGTGTCTGAAGCGGGGCTGGCGATATTTCGGTCCTACCAACTGCCAACGTGGGATTCTCTGCCCCATTTTGCGATCCGGGTTGCACTCCCGCTGGCGGTCGGGTGGGGCGCTTATTTGGCGCTGGTGCCAATGTTGAGCGCATTCGAAAGCTTGTCGGGATTTACGTACGCCTTGGCCTTTTTGCTGGAGGGGCTGTCGTGTTTCTTTTGTCGATATATATTTCAGTCCTGCAAGTTTGCTCTCGCGCAGGCGGTGGGCGCGTTTTATGCGCGTTTGAGAATGCCAGTGCGTTATTTAAGTATAGTGTTCTCGAAATATTTATGGTCTGGTGTTATTAAAAAGTTAAATGGAGCTAGTCGGTTTACTGAAAAAGCAGGTCGGTTTACTGAAGGCGCGGGTCGGTTTACCGAAAAGGCGGATAGGTTTACAGAACGTGCTGATTTGTTTGCCGTAGGAGCGGATGTGTCGGCAAACGACGCGGATGTGTCTGCCCAAAACGCGAATCTGTTTACAGAACGCGCGGAGATGTATACTGAAGGTGTGCGCGTGCTGCTCGTTGGATTCCTATCCGATGTGGAAGAATATCTTCGCGACCTTGATTCCGCGCAATACGCCGACTTTGCTCCTGTTGCAATAATAACGCCTCATCCATTGGATTTCGGTAAATACATAAATGATATTCCTGTTATTGGGGATCTTAATTACTTGGAAGAATGCGTTGATGATGATGCGTTTCAAAGCGTTGTTATTGTTGGAAATGATATGTTGAGAAAAATAAAGAAGCACGTTTTACGGAAGCTAAACGCTCGCGATATTAAGGTCGTAAAATGTGTTACGATTCGGAAGCAGTCCCTCGATATGCGAATGCAGTGACGAAATGGTATTTATCACGGGGACTTTTATTTGTAAATATTTAACACTGGAGTAACACTATGAAGCAAATTCTTTTAACCGGGGACCGCCCCAGCGGCAAGTTGCACCTTGGACACTACGTTGGGTCTTTGCAGAATCGCGTCAAAATGCAATCGGAATACGACTCGTTCATAATGATTGCGGATGTTCAGGCGCTGACGGACAACTTCGAAAACCCCGAGCTCGTGAAGCGGTGCGTGCATGAGGTCGCGTGCGATTACTTGGCTGTCGGAATTGACCCAAATATTGCGACAATATACATTCAGTCCCAGATCCCAGAGATTGCGGAATTAACAATATTTTTCATGAACTTGGTGACGTTGTCCCGTTTGGAACGGAATCCAACCGTCAAAGCGGAGCTTGCGCAAAAAGGGATGACGGACTCCATTCCGGTTGGCTTTTTGTGCTACCCGATAAGCCAAGCCGCGGACATTGCTGCGTTTGGGGCGGAAATTATTCCGGTTGGGGAAGATCAGCTGCCTATGATCGAGCAAACGAACGAGATCGTGCGCCGCTTCAACCGCATTTACAACACGGATATTTTGAAAGAGTGCCAAGCGCACATAGGGGTAAATGGGCGCCTTCCGGGGATCGATGGACGAAACAAGGCGAGCAAGTCGTTGGGGAACGCGATTTTCTTGTCGGATGAGCCTGCTGTGGTCAAAGAGAAGGTGATGAGCATGTACACGGACCCATCGCACATTCACGTTAGCGACAAGGGGCGCGTGGAAGGCAATGTGGTTTTCACGTATTTGGATATATTTCATGCGGATGAGGAAGAGGTGTTTGACCTCAAATTGAGGTATCAGAATGGCGGGATGGGGGATGTATTGTTGAAGGATATATTGTTCAAGGATTTGAATGCGCTTCTTGGGCCTATTCGAGAACGGCGGGCTGCGCTGTCTCCTGAGCAGATTCGCGATGTTCTGGCGGATGGCACTCGGCGGGCGAGGGCGAAGGCGGTGGAGATGATGGAGGCGGTGCGTGATGCTATGAGTATCGACTATAAGTAGGATACCCACGCACAAAAAAATTATAGCTAAAACACATGAAGAACCAGCAACATATTGCTTTCTTCACCGTATACGCCGGGTTATTTCTTAAGGAGGCGCATGCACATTTTTATTACCACGACGAAGTAACACTTGACATCTAACTGCAAAGTGTGTAATTATAACAATAGAGAGTAATAATAGACAAGTAGGAGTAAACACTATGAAAAACAAAAAAAAAGAGTTGAATTCTAATATTCTAAGGGCCATTCGTCAGACATTTCTATTGTCCATATTTGCAAGCGTTGCTGCGAATGCGGGCGAAAATCCCCCACCCGACGACTCGGAGTATACCGTTGCTGCGGATATAAAACGACTCGAAGGTCTCGCGTTTCATAGGCGCAGCTTTCCCAGGGGATTCACTTTCGAACCAGGAAGTCATCTAATTAGCATTGGAGATTGTTGTTTTTGCGGGGCATCCATACCAAGCATTTGTATACCTAAAAGTGTTAAAAGAATAGAGGATCGTGCTTTTTTTTGCTCAAGGGTAGAAGCAGTTGACCTGGAACAATGCCGAGATGTGAGTTTTGGCAGGCGTGTTTTCATGTACAGCCGTCTTGCAACTGTAAAATTACCAAGCAACATGATATCTGTACCTGAGGGGATGTTTGCACGCTGTGGTAATTTGGTATCGATTTCCATACCTGATTCAGTATTAGCTTTACAAATGGGCTGCTTCTACGAGAGCGGGCTACGTGAGATAACGTTACCCCCGCACCTTGTCTCAATTGGCAGTGAGGCGCTAGAGTGGACTGATATAGAACGTTTGATCATACCGTCCAGCGTCTTACGGATAGATGATGGCGCTTTGATGATGAAATCCAATTTCATTCTGATAGGACGCGAGCTGACATTTAAACCCTCAGCTGAAGCACGATGGTTCAATTCTAATATATTGTGGAGATACGCCGTCATATACCCCAAAATTAATGGAGCGTTTTTTGTAAGTGAAATTCCCTTGCGCGATTTGATGGATCGTCAAGGTTTCAACGAGTTTGCAGCGCAAATAAATTTAGGTCAGGACCCGCTAACCCATTCGGTATTAGTCCGTTGGTCAGTGCAGGATGCCCGTTGGTCAAACGATTGCATTCCTGTCTTAGACGATATTCCAGATGATCTAAAATCGCAAATGGCGCGAATGGCCCAACTAGGCTATCCTCGATACATATACGTTCCTGGGAATAACGATACTCAATTCCAACGAGACTTGATGAACGGAAAATTACAAGTCGTTCAGACAGGTTTCTGTGATCAACAGATAAAGGCTCAAGCTCAACGAGCCCAAACGCGGATTGACGCAGCAGTTCAAGCGCGAGCAAAAGCAAGATCAGGCACGCTGAGAAGAAGCAGAAGCTCAGGCGCGGTGAACAGAGCGGGAAGCTCAAGCGTGAGCAGCACCATGAGCTCAGACGCGGTGAGCAAACCATAAGCTAAAACTAGAGCGGAAGGCGCTTAAACTTATTAGACTTCCTTTGAACCCGTCAGAGTTGAGTTTTTCGGCAGGAGGCGCGGAGCCGGGTTCCCATTTGACGAGTCAAATGGGGTCCCGGAGCTGGGTTCCCATTTGACGAGTCAAATGGGGTCCCGCGAGGGTTCCCGCGGGCGCCGAACCGACGAACCGAAAAATTGATTCTGAAGAGTTACCATCAAATTGCTAACACATTTCGCACCCAATTGTTGTACCATCTACATATACACAAATGGCAAAGGAGGATGAAATAATACTTGATTGTCACGATGAAGTAATGCTTGATGTCTAACTACAAAGTATGTAATTATAATGATAGAGAGTAATAATAAACAAGTAGGAGTAAATATTATGAAAGCCAACAAAAAAGATCTGAATTCTAATATTCTAAAGGCCATTCGTCAGACATTTCTATTGTCCATATTTGCAAGCGTTGCTGCAAATGCGGGCGAAAATCCCCCACCCGACGACTCGGAGTATACCGTTGCTGCGAATATCGAACAACTCGAAGATCGCGCGTTTCAGGGGCGCAGCTTCCCCAGGGGATTCACTTTCAAACAAGGAAGTCGTCTACGTCGCATTGGAGATGGTTGTTTTTCCAATGCATCCATACCAAGCATTTGTATACCTAAAAGTGTTAAAAGAATAGAGGATCGTGCTTTTTTTTGCTCAAGGGTAGAAGCAGTTGACCTGAGCCAATGCCTAGATGTGAATTTTGGGCGGAATGTAGTCCGGTGCTGTGAACTCCTTACAACTGTAAACTTACCAATCAACATGATCTCTGTACCTGAGTGGATGTTCGCATTATGTACTAAATTGGCATCGATTTCCATACCTGATTCAGTATTAGCTTTACAAGAGTCTTGTTTTAGATACAGCAGGCTAAGTAATATAAGCTTACCCTCGCACATTGTCTCAATTGGCAAGAATGCGCTAGGAGATACTAATATAAGACATTTGATCATACCGTCCAGCGTCTTACAGATAGAGGACAGCGCTGTGTATGGAATCCCCGAGCTGACATTTGAACCCTCAGCTCAAGCACGATGGTTCAACTCTAATATATCGTGGAACTTCTACAAATCCCCCAAAATTAATGAAGCGTTTTTTGTACTTGAAATTCCCTTGAGCGATTTGATAGATTGTCAAGGTTTCAACGAGTTTGCAGAGCAAATACATTTAGGTCAGGCTTATCCGCTAAACCATTCGGTATTAGTCCGTTGGTCATCGCAGGATGACACATTTCCCCCTGCCTTAAACGATGTTTCATATGATCTAAAATCGCGAATAGCCCAACTGTACTGGGATACTAGATACATATACGTTCCTGGGAATATCGATACTCAATTCCAACAAGACTTGATGAACGGAGAATTACAAGTCGTTCAGACAGGTTTCTGTGATCAACAGATAAAGGCTCAAGCTCAACAAGCCCAAACGCGGATTGACGCAGCAGTTCAAGCGCGAGCAAAAGCAAGATCAGGCACGATGAGAAGAAGCAGAAGCTCAGGCGCGGTGAACAGAGCGGGAAGCTCAAGCGTGAGCAGCACCATGAGCTCAGACGCGGTGAGCAAACCATAAGCTCAAACTAGAGCGGAAGGCGCTTAAACTTATTAGACTACCTTTGAAACCGTCAGAGTTGAGTTTTTCGGCAGGAGGCGCGGAGCCGGGTTCCCATTTGACGAGTCAAATGGGGTCCCGCGAGGGTTCCCATTCAACTTGTTGAATGGGGCCCCGCGAGCACCGAACCGACGAACCGAAAAATTGATTCTGAAGAGTTACCATCAAATTGCTAACACATTTCGCACCCAATTGTTGTACCATCTACATATACACAAATGGCAAAGGAGTTGGCATGCCTCTTCCTTCTATGAAGCGCGACATCGAACCATGGCAAGACCCAAACGCCGAGCCATACATACAGATTGAGTCCATTAGCAAAAAGTATGCATTCATTGAGGCTGTGCGCAATGTGTCGCTGTCTATATACAAAGGCGAGCTGTTTTCGCTTTTGGGAGGGTCAGGCTGTGGCAAGAGTTCTCTGCTTAGGGTGTTAGCGGGGTTCGAAACGCCTACGTCCGGGCGCGTCATCATTGACGGCGTTGATATAACAGACCTGCCGCCATATGAGCGCCCAGTGAACATGATGTTCCAATCGTACGCGCTGTTTCCGCATATGACGGTGTACCAAAACATTGCATATGGGTTAAAGCAAGAGTCTCTGCCTAAAAATGTTATTCACGAAAAGGTAATGGAGTCGTTGGATTTGATTCAGCTCTCTTCGTATGCAGATCGCAAGCCCGAGGAGTTGTCCGGCGGCCAAAAGCAACGAGTCGCCCTGGCGCGCAGCCTGGTAAAGCGCCCGAAGCTGCTGCTGTTGGATGAGCCGCTCACCGCGTTGGACAAGCGCCTTCGCGAGCAAACGCAATTTGAACTGGTCAACATCCAGGAACGCGTCGGGATTACGTTCATATTGGTGACACACGACCAAGAAGAAGCTATGACTATGTCGACTCGCATGGCGATCATGGAGGAAGGGCGCATTCGTCAAGTTGGATCCCCGCACAATGTATACGAATTCCCAAATTCGCGTTTTGTCGCGGAGTTTATTGGCAGCATGAATATATTTGATGGAGTCGTTATCGAGGATGAGTTTGACCATGTCCTTATTGACTCCCCGGGCGCGAATTGCCTCATACATGCGACTCATGCTGGGGCGACTCCAGTGGGGTCGAATGTGTCGGTCGCGATTCGGCCAGAGAAGGTCATGATGTCTCAGACTCCCCCTGCTGGGACTCGCAATTGCACAAAGGGGGTCGTCAAAGAGATCGCGTATTTGGGGGATATTTCTGTGTATTATGTGGAACTTCCTTCTGGCGTGCGCGTGCAATCATCGCTGCCGAATTTACTGCGACTGTCAGAGCGCAATGTGACGTGGGATGATGAGGTGTATTTATTTTGGAGGGCGGAGAATGGCATTCTGTTAATGACATGACATACCCAAACACAAAAAGTTTATCAGTTCGTCGTTTCGGTGCTCATCTTGAGCAGTACTACAGTACAGCTCTGCGTCGGGTGCCCATTCAACTAGTTGAATGGGGTCCCGGTCGGGTGCCCATTCAACTAGTTGAATGGGGTCCCGGATTGCGCTCCGAAACTCCTGCTGCTAACTCTTTTTGTGATTGGGTATATAGCGAACCATTAGCAAGGCAGGGTATACTGTGCGAATTAGGGATAGTACCATTGAGTAAAAAGATAAATGCTACGAAAAATATGGATAAGTATTACGTAATGCAGGGGCAAATATGAAACACCGTTTAAGGCTCAACTCATTAAAAATAACTGCTCAACGGGTGCAATCAAAAATGCACTTTCAGTCGATGATGGTAAACATCCCGCTCGCCTGGGGGCTGTTGTTCATTTTAGTGCCGTCGCTGTTGATGTTGAAAATCAGCTTCTCCCACTGTCGCCTTGGGTTGCCGCCGTTTACCTCATTGACACAGCAAATCGACTCGTTTTTTTTCAACATATCAATTTACGTTGGAAATTATGTTGCGCTGATTTCTGACTCCTTTTACTTTTCCGTCGTCCTTACGTCATTTCTCCTTGCGGCGGCCTGTACCGTCGCTTGCTTGATAATCGGCTACGCCATGGCATACGGGATCAGCCGCGCCCCAAAGCGGCTTCACATAGTACTGGTGTTACTTATTGTGCTGCCGTTTGCGACGTCGTTCTTGGTGCGCGTGTATGCATGGATGAGCCTGTTGAATACGCATGGCGTGATTAATACACTCTTGCTAAACCTTGGGATAATTAGTGAGCCGTTGCATTTATTAGACAACAATTACGCGGTGTGCATAGGGATGGTTTACTGTTATTTGCCGTTTATGATTTTGCCGATTTATGCCGCGCTTGAGAAAATTGACCGCACATATATTGAGGCGTCATTTGACCTCGGCGCCAGCAAATGGCAGTCATTTTGGAGCATCACTTTTCCAATATCGACGCCGGGGGTTTTGGCGGGGTGCTCGCTGGTGTTTGTTCCGTCTTTGGGGGAGTTCGTCATCCCGGAGTTGATGGGAGGCGCAAGAACTATGACGATTGGGCAGACGATATGGTGCGAATTTTTTAATAATCGCGATTGGCCGTTGGCGTGTGCTATGGCGGTGTTGATGATGTTTTGTTTTGCGTTTTACATTATATTATCGAGGATTTTGCCGAACTTTACGAAAACAGGCGTATAATAACAAGTTTAGAACAATTTAAGTTTAATTGCGCACGTTAACGATTTTTTAATCTTTTTGTGATAGAATACCATCCACAACCCCCACCCACCCAGGGGGCGTGCAGTGGTGAGGTGCCTACCCAACTTTAATTCTGTCACGGCAAAAGTTAACAATGCAACCACTTCTGCCATTTTACTTTGTTAACTTTTTTTGTACTGTGATTATATAGCATCGTTCCCCGGCGACAAATACTTTGGACGTATTCGCAGTGTCAATCTATGAGAAGGCGGCCATTTCTAAATTGCGTTGACATACTATCAGGCGGACTTGACTTTTATCGCAAAACAGACGATACTGGCTACTCGACCCTAACAAAAAGCGAAGGATATAAATATTATGCAAACGAACAAAAAATATTACAAAAAAACTCATTCTCATATTCGAAGAGCCGCTAAGCAGACATTATTACTGCTTACATTTGCAAGCGCGACTGCTAATGCGAGCGATGATATTGTTATAAATGGCAGACACTATTCAGTGCAAAACGACACAAATGCAGAAGGTCTATTCCCAACCGTGATCCCATATCAAGGGCAAAGGCTGGGACAGTCAGAATACCTTACGGAAGAAGGTCTATTCCCAACCGTGATCCCATACCAAGGGCAAAGTCTGGGACAGCCAGAATACCTTACGGACAGTTTTTTTGCAAACGCGAGGACAGTGCAACCTGTGGTCCATTCGTACAACATGTCTGCATACGGTCCATACGGTCCATACGGTCAGTACAACTTGCCTGCATACGGTCAGTACAACTTGTCTGCAGTCCACCAAGACAACTTGCCTAAAGACTATTCGGACCAATCATCAGATGAAGATCTGCTAGGTCAGAACGGCTGTCAGAACATGTGGATTACAGAAGATCGAGACCTGTGGCCGGAAGGTCAGAACCCATCGCAAGAAGAAGATCAGGGCTAGTTGGTTGATATGGAGACCCGGTGTATACTTAACCCACAGGACAAACGATTGAATAAAGTCTAAAACAATATATTATTACGAGCACGTTATTATCGACACATTATGATTGGCATATTATGACTAACACACACGAATACTCAAAAATGGATTCCCCTAATTCGGATTATTCCGCACATCCCGCACATCCCGCACATCCTGTAATCGACTCTCACTGTCACTTGGATTCATTCGACGACCTGAACGCAGTCATTGAGCGCGCCAAGCTCAACAACGTCAGCAAAATCGTAACCATCGGCACCCAAATTAACGACTATGCGCGCCTGCGGGCGATATGCGAACAATATGCGGACCGCTGCTACATGACAATCGGCGTCCATCCCGACAACGTCTCAACGCTTGACGAACGCACATTAGAAGAAACGTTCGCGCACATAACCGACGACAGAGTCATAGGCATAGGAGAAATAGGCCTAGACTACAGGGAACATCCAGACATTGACGTCAAAACATGCCAGCAAAAAGCGTTCGAATCCCAGCTCTCCATTGCTCAGACTCACAGAAAGCCGGTCTACATACACACACGCAACGCAATCGCTGACACAATAGAGATCGCGTCCCGCTTTCCAGACGTCCGCGGAGTGTTTCATTGCTTTTGCGAAGGGCTTGATATCGCTCGCAAAGTCCTGGACCTGGGGTACTGCATCTCTCTGTCGGGGATTGTGACATTCCGGAACGCACCACTTGTGCATGACATTGCGAGGTTTGTGCCTCTGGATCGGCTGCTGGTTGAGACGGACGCTCCATACCTCGCGCCATCCCCCCACCGCGGCAAGCGCAACGAGCCCGCATATGTGCGACTCGTCGCTGAGGGCATAGCGAACCTGCGCGGGGTTCCTTCTGACGTGATATGTGAGCAAACTACGGCGAATTTTTACGAGCTGTTTCCGCTTGCACAGAACTATAGCCAATGACACCTGCGTTCCCGCATTTAATTATACTCAACACATCGCTAATGCTAGAAAAGCTATCAGGAAACGAGTTGTGATTGCCTATAGTGGTAGTTATTCCCATTCCGTATTATCTTGCGCCCCACCATCCCCTTTCTGCTCCATATGCAAATGCTGGTACGCGACCCCCGTCAGAACGCGCCCACGTGCCGTTCTCTGTATAAACCCCTGCTGCAGCAGATACGGCTCAATCACGTCCTCCACAGTGTCTCTGTCCTCTGCCATAGCCGCCGCGAGCGTCTCTATCCCCGCCGGGCCGCCCTTGTAGTACTCGGCCAATATTCGCAGATATTTCACATCCTGCGCATCCAAACCCAGCGCATCCACAGACAGCTGCTCCAGCGCCTTTTGCGCGATGTCGTATGTCACAGTGGCCCGCTCCCTCTTGCTCCAGACGCTAGCGAAGTCGCGCACCCTCCGCAGCAATCGGCCGGCGATCCTTGGCGTGCCGCGCGCCCTTTTGGCGATCTCGTTGGCGCCGTCATCTTCTATGTTTACATTCAGGATGCGCGCCGCCCTTTTTACAATGCGGGCCAAATCCGCGGTATCATAAAACTGCAGCCCCAAGGGTATGCCAAATCGCTCCCGCAGCGGTTGCGCCAGCAGCCCCGCGCGAGTCGTTGCGCCGACAAGAGTGAATGGAGGCAAATCCAAGCGCAGAGACTTTGCTGCGGGACCTTCGCCAATCATAATGTCGATTTTAAAGTCCTCCATGGCGGAATACAGCGTCTCTTCCACGGATGGGTTCAACCTGTGGATCTCATCGATAAAGAACACGCTGCGCGGGGAGAGGTTCGTCAAAATTGCAGCAAGATCTCCGGCTTTTGCAAGTATTGGACCCGACGTTGCTCGAAACTCCACACCAAGCTCGTTCGCGATTACCTGTGCGAGTGTGGTCTTCCCCAGACCAGGCGGACCAAACAAAAGCGTGTGGTCCAACGCCTCTCCCCGTTGACGAGCAGCTGTAATGAATACAGACAAATTCGCCAACACTTGCGTTTGCCCAGTAAATTCCTCCAGGGTCCGCGGACGTACCGAGACTTCGAACTGCGCTTCACCTTCTGAAGCACAGACATCGCTTACTATGCGAAGAGACATGTGTCACCGTTTGTTTTCTTGTTGTACCCACTCACAAAAAGTTTATCAGTTCGTCGTTTCGAAGCCAAAGCTTGAGCAGTACGTCTAGTACAGCTCGGCGCTTGGCCTTCGAAACTCCTGCTGCGAACTCTTTTTGTGAGTGGGTATAGATATCCTGCACACAGAGTGTACGATGAAAATAGTGTTGATCAAAACACAAAAATATCCATTAACCTTTTCGCTGTATTGCAAATATCAAATACAGCCCTATAACAGGCGACTAAGCTACAGCCCTACAACAGGCGACTAAGCGCACAAATCGCGGCAGTTTCGCTGCGCAGTATATTTTCCCCAAGCGAAACCGGAGTCGCGTGCCGGGCAAGCAAATCGCGCTCCTCAGGAGTAAACCCGCCCTCGGGTCCGATAATCACACCGACAGAATCATCGCCTTTGAATGACAAGAGCGGCGCCGACTCACACCGCTCAAGCGCAGCAAACCAGCGGATGTGCCCCCAAGGACGCGCCCTCGCATCCTCCAGCCGAGTAGAACCATTATCCCCAAGAAGCGCTCTCGCATCATCCAGCCGAGTCGAACCATTCTCCCCAGGAAGCGCACAATCATCCAGCCGAGTCGAACCATGATCCCCAGGATGCTCCCTCGCAAAATCCTCCAGGCGCACCGAATCATGAACAACGACAGGCACCGTCAGCCGATTACACTGCTCTGCGGCTTCGATTGCAACTTTCCTCAGTTTCGCAACATTCGCGCTATGCTGTGTGCGCTGCGACGAAAGCAACAGTATGTGACTAACGCCAAGCTCCGTCGCCTTTTCAACTACAAAGTGTGTCAAATGCGGCTTAATTGGGCAAAACGCAAGCCAACGTTCGCGAGCGCCTTCAACGCACGCATCACTCGGCGCACGTGGCCCCCCTTCGGAAGCTGGGGTTGGTGGCAGGCGCACACAATTTGCGGGACGCAAATATGCAGAGCTCTTGTCCACGCGAATAGTTGCCTCATATTCGCCCATATGTTCGTTAAATATGTAAATCCGATCAAAATTACTTACCCTCATCACGTGAATAAGGTAGTGCGATTGCTCAGGGGACGCGGGCACCTCTTTGCCCGTGGAAAATGTGCAAACGTAAATCCGAATATGCGTTTGCTTAGAACTTGTCAAATCATTGCGACGCATTATTTATGAACTTGCGGCTTCACGAACAACATTCGCAACCTCTTCCTCTTCAGCCGGCTCGCTCAGCATCGATATCATGCGCGCCACCATCCTGATTTCGCTAGCAAGTTCCTTCCCCAGCTGCTGACGCCCCAGCGCCTGCTCATCCAGCAGCTGATCCAGCTTCGCCTGCTCCAGCTTATTGCGCACGACCTGCCCATCGCTGTAGTTTTGCAAATTTACGTTCGTCTCTTTTACATTGTGGACCAACTCCGAAATCGACGCACACAACACGCCAATATCGCCCTGGTGTGCCGTGAAATTGGCCGTCAGCTCAGACAATGTCCTTGCCATGTTTTGCCACGTATTATTTGCCTTGGCTCGGCTATCTTCAATTTGATTCAAACGCCCCTCAAACGTACTTAAAGCTTCTGCCGTCTGTTCTAATAAAGCTAAAATATACGCAGGGCCGTTATTCGCGAAATTAACAGGTTTTGACTTCGCAAACGCAAGTAAATCACTTTCGATCATGTCGTAAAAATCTTTCTCGACTTTTCCTTGTTGCAAATCCAAGAACCCGAGAATCATTGAACCAATTAGCCCAAAAATAGAGGAACTAAACGCCACCCCCATCCCAGCAAGCGGCGACTGTATCGTTGCCTTGAGCTGCCGGAACAAGTCCGTTGATACGCTCCCGTCCATGGACAGCCGACTGAGCGACCCGGTAATGGACCCGATCGTCTGGGTGAGCCCCCAAAACGTGCCCAGCAACCCCAGCAACACCAGCACACCAATGGTGTACCTGCTGACGGTGTGACGCTCACCAAGCTTGCGCTCTAAACTGAACAGCATGTGCTGCGTCTCATCCGGTGAAAACGAGGACTTTAACGTGCCATCCGCAGTCGTCACAATGGGGCTGAGCAAATTAGAGTACACGTCATTGCGCAAAACCTGCGCGGTCGAAGACGAGATGTGCGACTTTATGCTTTGCCAAAATCTTTTATCCGAAGATATTTGCCGAACGTGCATAAACGGACCAACCATGCCAGCAATAAACGTAAGCAATATGAGTAAATTTATTACTGGACTGTACATAAAAATGGGAAAAAGACCCTTTATCCCAAGCCCAACAGCGACGACAAGAGCGCCAATAACGGCCATCATTCTTGCTTTTACAAGTTTTTCAGACATGTTTTTTACGACCAAACCCAATTCATATGTAACGCTAACATAAAAATCGGCACGGATATATACCGAGTACCCAGAACAAACAATTTGAAACTCGTTGTATTATAAGGTTTAGGTGAGGAGAAAAATTCAAATTGTTTTTATGGGCAGGTCTACAGACCTAATCGCGAAGACATTGAGTATTATTACGGCGGCAGTTGTAACATAACAGTTGCTTGTTATCGTGTATTGCGATATAATCCGGGATATTTGGAAGAATGGTCCCCATGGAAAATATTATGGTTGCAATGCGTTTGGTAACTTGGCTCGTCCCGATTGTTTTAATATTTAATTTACACGCGTTTAAGTATGATGATTACTTTCAATACCATCATACAAAAATCATTAATGAATATCGGCTAGATGAAGCAGGATTCTCCCATAAATACGACTTCATCTTCGGAAGTGAAAGCCCCAGAGACGCGGCAAATAAACTAACCGCAATGTGCGACGAAAGCCACTATGCCGCACTGATCGTGCTTAGTAAATTTGCGAAGAAGTTCGATACGCCTGAAGCACAGAAGCAACGTCGACGCGTTCGTGCCGTTTCTACTGATATAATACTTCGCTCTAGCACTGTAAGCGTCAACGCAACAGATTCGTATGTCGCTTTTCCTACGTTGGTGAAACAAATATTTATGTCAGAACAACGCACTGAAATACCAGAAGCGCACACAACGACACCAGAGCTACTATCTACAGCACCAGAAGCGCTCTCTGCATCCTCAGAGCCCCTCGCTACAGCACAAGAAGCGCCCTTTACAATAATTTACACCGAAGTCGTTGATGCATTTCATGACGCGGGTGTGCAATCGATTTTCGATTCTATGCTATCAAACGTAGACGAGGAAGAAATACGCTGCGCACCTGCGGACGCCCCGCCAGCATGTGTTAGAAGAGTGGCAGATGATTTTCAGCAAAATTCATTTGATGATGTAGGGGCCGAACACATGGCAGTGGAGATGGCGAAGATCTTTAGTTCTGAATACTTAAGGTCTTTTCCTGAAGATGAAAGAGACGTGATCGGCAACTTAGATGCTGAAATACAAATGGCTGATCGATTTTGCGACATAGGATCGCTTACTATACGAAGCAGTCGCCAATATGTTGCATTTACGCCGATCATTCAAATTGCGAATACGCTGTGTGATCTCGTGTATGAACATGGACTCTGGAAGAATCTTTCAACAGATGAGACCACATTCACACATTTGTTACGCACGAGGCGAGAAGACATACCGTGCGTCGATTGGATCGTAGGGGAGGACGGATCCTATTTTAAGGAATTAGGGAGAACAGAAGGGGAAATAACACATACCATTTTTTATCCTGAAAGATTCGATATGCTTGGAGATATAAAGTATACTCCATGCCCAGATGTATGTTTGGTGAGGGGAGATCCTTCGGGGGTGAATACAGAAGAAAATATATGCTTGACTGCATACCCAAGTTCAGCCCCTAGAATATTAAAAGTAATGCCCCCTGTTACGTTATGTAAATTGGGCCCCAGCAAATCAAGCGCTAATACAGGTGCACATATTGGACCTATGCTGCTTAATGTAAAGAGAAGCCTCCCATTCTTTCGCGGTTATTTCTGGAATGCGCGGTACACTTACGAAGATTGTGAGATATTTATTACCATAAATACTGACGGAAACCTCGATAGCAACAATTACATATTTGACGAAATGGACCAGGCTTTGGAGAATGCTTTCCGCACAAAGGAACTCACTCCCCACGACTCTAGGATGAAGTTACGTAATAACTATGTTTATCGAGGAGATTGAGGTTGAAACCCGTTGCGGAGTTATACCCAGGCGGATCCGTTCCAAGTGAGCGACACGCTGCTGATTTTGATGATACCAAACAATCCGTCGTCAACGTGCGTTAGCCCTGCCGGCGTTGAGATGGCCGTGCCAAGGTCAAATACGCGCTGGGGTGCCGGTAGGCCCGCCACAAACGGCACGCTCGCCAGCGGAATGCTCAGGACGGCGTTGATGTAGGTCAGCAGCGCTGCGCCCGTGACTTTGGCCAGGATGCTGTCGCCTATGGAGAATGTAAAACTCGTTAGCGCGGGCATTTTGTACTCTACAGCGTTTAATTTGTTGCATGAGCTCACAATCCCGTTCACAGCCTCCCCCGCCGAGTTCGTTTGCCCGACAAGGCATAGGTTCACTAATGTATCAGGACGAAATTGGAATGTATTATTATTTACCGCTGCAAGTTGATCCGAAAAAGTAACCGATGCCAGCACACTGCAACCACTGAAGAGGGTACTTTTTAAAGTGACTACCGCAGGCAATGATATGGATGTTAAGGAGGTGCAGTTCCCTAAGCAGCTGCCTCCTATGGTGGTTAGCGCTGGCAAGGATATGGATATTAGTGATGTGCAGCCCCAAAAGCAGCTGCCTCCTGATATGGTGGTTAGCGCTGGCAAGGATATGGATGTTAGGGAGGAGCAGGCACCAAAGCAGCTAGATCCTGATATGGTGGTTAGCGCTGGCAATGATATGGATGTTAATAAGGTGCAGCGATTAAAGCAGTCGACTCCTGATATGGTGGTTAGCGCTGGAAAGGATATAGATATTAGTGAGGTGCACTCAAAAAAGCAGACTTCTTCTGTTATGCTTGTTAGCGCTGATAATGATATGGATGTTAGGGAGGTGCAGCGATAAAAGCAGCCGCCTCCTGATATGGTGGTTAGCGTTGGCAATGATACGGATGTTAGGGAGGTGCATAACGCAAAGCAGCCGCCTCCTGATATGGTGGTTAGCGCTGGCAAAGATATGGATGTTAGTGAGGTGCAATAAAGGAAAGCGTAGGTTGTGCTTATAGTACTTATGCCTCCGATTGCTACGGTGACAAGATTTG
>JAISXM010000049.1 GCA_031270515.1 Holosporales bacterium
ATTCCTCCCCTGCGACAAGCACCTTGACTATGTACCTGTAGAAAAGATACCGCCTGAAACATGTAATAAAGTATGGAACGCTTTCCTACGGAATGAATATCCGCAACTAGCGCAACAAGAAGGGAATTTTTCCACTGTGCCATCGACATGGTCGCCTGAACGGCAGGCGGAATGGTGTAATGAATTCGATACGAAATTGTGCTCATTGATGCCAAGAGTGGAGCGGGAAGATATACACCGTGCTGCGCAGCTGTCATGGGGGGAGAATTTGCCGGACGTATTGCCGACAACATGTCCGCCAGATTTGATGATAGCACATCGGCGGCAGAGCGATAAGAAGCTCTGTATATGTATTCCGAGCTATGCCGTGTATCAGGCGTGGATGCACGCATGGAAGCATATGTGTGATAAGTATTACAAATAACACCTGAATTATTGCTCGGAGGGCGCTTTGCCATGAAATACCATTTGAGGATTGTTTTAAAACAACAATCCCCAAATTGTTTGTCATAAAAATCGCGCATAACACTGGTCATCTACCAATTTACATAGCATAATGCCCTTGAGTTTGTTTTGTTTCCTTTACTGCGAATGTATAAAATCGAACGGATAAAATCCAGAGAAATCCTAGATTCCCGCGGAATCCCCACTATTGAAACGGACGTTTTCCTCTCTGAAGGAGAGTACGGCCGAGCATCTGTCCCATCCGGCGCGTCCACAGGATCCTACGAGGCGGTGGAGCGGCGCGACACAGAGGCTACGCGCTACCTTGGCAAAGGGGTAGCTGGGGCGATTCAGGACATTGACCAAAAAATTGCGCCGGCGCTCATTGGGCAAGATGCGGAAGACCAGCGCAAGATCGACTCCATCCTGTGCGAAATCGACGGATCCGCAAACAAGAGGGTGCTCGGTGCCAATGCGATTTTGGCCGTGAGCTTGGCGTGTGCGCGGGCCGTTGCCAAAGCCAAAGGGATCCCGCTGTTTTACTACCTTGGGGACGGGTACATGCTGCCCATGCCTTTGGTTAATGTGCTTAATGGCGGCGCTCATGCGGACAATAACATCGATGTGCAGGAATTCATGCTTGTGCCAACTGGGGCGCACACTTTTTCCGAGGCGACTCGCATGTGCGCAGAGGTGTTTTACGCGCTGAAGTTATTGCTGAAGAGAATGGGGCACAACACAAACGTCGGCGATGAAGGCGGAGTTGCGCCGAACTTGAGCTCGGCGTCTGAAGCGCTGGACATATTGTTGCGAGCGATTGAGTTCGCGGGTTACCATGCGGGGCGCGATATTACGCTGGCGATGGATGTTGCCGCAAGCGAGCTGTTTGACGGGGTGATGTACAAAATTGAAAACAACGTGTACTCGTCGGACGATATGATTAGCTATTACGAGAAATTAATCAAACAATACCCCATCGTTTCAATCGAAGACGGGCTGGCCGAAGATGATTGGGACGGATGGCGCAAAATGACTCAGCGCCTGCAGGGGACTCAAATTGTTGGGGACGATTTGTTTGTGACGAATTCGACACGCCTGCAGAGGGGGCTGGAGGAGAAGTCGGCGAACGCGATTTTGATTAAGTTGAATCAAATTGGGACGTTAACTGAAACACTTGACGTGATCCGCATGGCGCAGGCGAACGGTTTGCGCACGATTATATCGCACAGATCGGGGGAGACGAATGACGCGTTCATATCGGATTTGTCGGTGGCGGTTGGTGCGGGGCAAATCAAGACGGGGTCGACATCGAGAGGGGAGCGGCTGGCGAAGTATAATCAGCTGCTGAGGATCGAGGAGTGCCTTGAGGATGATGCGGAGTTTTCGGATTTTGGAAAGTATACGGCTCAAAGCTAGAATATGTAATAAAAAGTTTATAAAGCAGCGTCGTTATTTCGGTATACCCACACACAAAAAGAATTAGCAGCAGGAGTTTTGGAGCGACAAGCCGGGACCCCATTCAACTTGTTGAATGGGCACCCGTCGCCGAGCTGTACGGACCACCCATAAAAACAAATTGTTTTTATGGGGACCCGGTCAAACGTACTGCTCAAGCTTGCGCTTCGAAACGACGAACTGATAAACTTTTTGTGTTTGTGTATAAAAAGGTAATATGGAAAACACAGAGAGAAATATAGAGAAGAACACAGCGCTAATCTTTCCCGGGCAAGGGGCACAAGCCGTCGGAATGGCAAAGACCATCTACGAAGGTTTTTCGCGCGCCATTGCGGACGAGGCCAGCGCCATCCTAGGGTACGACATTGCTGACATAATGTTCAACGGCCCAGCGGAAACCCTAAATCAAACGCAATATTCGCAGCCTGCGATTTTGACGGCGAGCGTGATGATTCTGGACGCAATTGCGCACATTAAGGGGCCACAAATCCTGGCAGCCAGCAAAGAGCGCGGGCGGTTTGCCGCTGGGGCGAGGCTTGCGTGCGTGGCCGGGCATTCCGTGGGCGAGTACGCCGCGTTGGTTGCGTCCGGGTGCGTATCTTTCGAGACGGCGCTCAAGTTGCTTCAGGTCAGAGGTCGCGCCATGGATGAGGCGTCGCCAAAGGATGCAAGTGGCGCAGCGCTTGGGGGGATGTGCGCGATATTGGGGCTGGATGCGGACGCGATTGGTCGCATTATCCGCGAGCATTGTGACGACGACGAACAACGTTGCGCCATCGCGAACTGTAATTGTCCGGGGCAAATCGTTATTACGGGTCTAAAGGCAGACGTCGACGCGGTCGGGAATGCAGCATTAGCGAGCGGAGCCAAGCGCGCCGTGCAATTATCTGTGAGCGGGCCGTTTCACAGCAAATGGATGCAGCCCGCCGCAGACCGCCTGCTTGCGGAGTTTGCGGCTGTCGCGCTTGAAAATCCGCAAATCCCCGTTATTTCGAACGTCACCGCCCAGCCAATGACCAGCAAGGACGACGTACGCCGGCTTATGCCCAAGCAAGTCATATCGCCGGTTCTTTGGGAGGATTGCGTCCATACGATGGGCGACATGGGAGTCGAGCGCTTTTTTGAGATCGGAAACGGAACCGTCTTGTCTGGAATATCAAAGCGCTGTATTCAAGACAAGACGTTCGTATCTATTCAAAATCTCGATGACGTAAATAATTTAGTGTTAGAGTTATAGTTCTCTATTATCCCGACTGTTTGTTATGGGCCCCAGTTATAGTTTTCGATTAACCGATCACCCATAATAAACGACTGACGCAAAAAAACGACGCCCAAAGCTACGTTTGCTTCATTGTCGGATTTGCCGTTCTGCGTCTTGTTGTTGAGATTTGCTAAACCCGTTATCGCAAACCAGCAAGTTGCCTTCTTTTAATACTAGCTTGGGGTACGAAAACCCTTTTACCAGCTCCGTGTTGTGAGTTGCCAAGATCACCGTCGTCCCCATTTTGTGCAACTCTTCGAACAACGCCATCAAGCGAAAAGCGTTGTCGTCATCCAAATTCCCGGTTGGTTCGTCTGCGAGGAGGAGGGCGGGACGCTTTACCACCGCCCGAGCGATTGCTATGCGCTGCTTTTGCCCGTCGGAAAGTGTGTCTGGGTACGAATTTAAGTACTCCCCCAGGCCGACCCAATCTAATAATTCCTTCGCATAGGAACACGAGCGCCGATATTGGCTGCCACCTATGTGAATAGACAAGGCGACATTGTCAACAATGGACAGCGTCGGAATTAAGCGACAATCCTGAAATATTAAGCCAATGTGCTGGCGGAACACAGGCAAATCCGAGCGGCTGAGCGCGTTTAGGTTATAGCCAAACACGTACACATGCCCAAGGGAGGGCTGCACGGCTTTATATAACATTTTGAGAAACGAGGTCTTTCCGACCCCGCTTTTTCCGGTAAGGAAATAAAACTCTCCCGCTTGCACGCTTCGGTTTATGTCGTAGAAGACAAACCTGTCGTCGGAGTACTGCAAACCCACATGCTCTAAGCGAATTATCTCTTTCGGTGGCGTTGTTGTCGGCACGCTATACCTTCCTATAAAACGAATTCTGATTTACCAACCGTATTACCCCATCACACACAAAAAGAATCAGACATTTTATGTTCGTCCCAACATTATACCTGCCCATAAAAACAATTTGAATTTTTATCCTCACCGAAGCCTTATAATACAACGAGCTTCAAATTGTTTGTTATGGGTTCCCGGTATATCTTCGAACGACGTTCAATTCGTTTGTCACGAGCCCCCAGGATATATTCCCATGAAAACGACTTGAACTCTCATCCTCGTGTAAACTTTGCATTACAACGATATTCAAATTGTTTGTCACGAGCCCCCGGGATACAAGGCAGATAAAAACCAACCGCATAGCTCAGTATGTCGTATTTGTGAAATTTGTCAAATCTGTGTTCAGCACCTCCACCTAAAAAATCCGCGCCCCCCTCTTTGTCTCGCGTTTAAAGTCGTCGAATCTTGTCCAGCCATTGCTTCCGCAAGGATACGCAATTTGCCCTGTGCGAAATTTCGTACACAGTGACGCGCGCGACCACGTTTGATATGGCTTCCTGCGATGACCTAGCGTATAGCACCAAAGGTCCGCGGTATAAAATCAAAATTTTAACGTTGCTATCGCTGTGCATTTTGTACAATCCAAGTAGCTCGTTTTTGTTTTTTACTCTAAGTTCCTCCAAAACTTCAACTGGAGCAAAATTCTCGATTATAATTTGAGTATCAGCCAAGGCCCCCTGAATCTTGGCCGGACAACAACGCAGAGCGTTCGTTGCGTATTCTTTTATTTGCTTTAAGCACGGTACATCAAAAATGAGGTTTGCCATTCTTGTCCCACTTAAATAGGAACCTACTATGATTATAGACGTAAAAGTATTAATAAAACGTGTGCAACGAAGATTGGTGATTTTTATGATGGGTTTTGATAATCAAAATCGACTGTGCCCCATCACAAAAAAATATACCCAATAGCGTAAGCCCTTTTGGATCGTTGATTTCTGCTGTATTGACGCCGCTTCCGCAACAGATCTAATAGAAGGGCGTCGTTTCGGTGCCCATTACGCAGGATTGCGCCTATTTGCAGCATCCAACAACTCGCCAACGTCTACGGTAAAATATTCATTTGAGTATTTTACTTGAAAATAGCCATCTACTCTAAAATAAGAATCGCCAAGTTCATAAAGGGTTTGTGCCTCCAAGGCCTCATATACATACCTGTGTTGACGCCACACATTTACAGTCTTCATTCTAGGCGCAGTTCGCTCTAAAACCTGACGATATAATTCCGGGAACACCACATCAGGTTTATCTTTATTAACTTCTTCTAACAATTCGTCGAATGTGCGTTGACTCAACCCCCATGGATTTGAGCTATCGAATTTGCCTTTTTCTACGTATCTGCGCGCCTTAACGTATTCATCAAGCAAAAGTCCCGCATCGTCAAGCATGTCTCGAACAAATGGGCTCTTGTATATTTGTCGAGCTAATAAATATGCTCTTGTATTCGTGTTTTTAGAATCAGGGATCCTATTTACAGATATTCCACATGACTCAATAAATGACTGAACATTAGGATTTGTACTCCTCAATTCTTCCTTTGCAAAATACTGTCGAGCCAATACAAGCGCAATATCCCACAACGGCTTGTCCTCAATACAAACTAAATTATGGCTAAATCCAAATGGGGTATCAGAGTCTATGACACTCTGCTCTACAAAAATTGGAAGAACAGACGCTAGGCAGGAATTTTCCCCTTCGTATTGTTGATAGAATGATAAAAAAGGTTTGGAGTTCTTCACTTTGCGTAGCACAGCTTCGCGGGAGGAATTATAACCCGCGGATACAGACGCCATTTCACCACACTTAAATGCGCCATATCCACTAGACAAGCTAAAGTCTTTCCAAAACTCAGTCGTTCGAAATACCGCCAGCGGCTCTACGAAAGAAACAGCACCAATACATTTATTCATATCAAACGAATCAAACCGACTTCGCAATGTGAGATCATGCCTATTTACACCAATTCCGCGCAAGTCTAAATGGTCTTCTATATATCCATAATGATCAAGCCTATGTGTAGCATAGTCGGCATCGCTATCACCTGATATATTGTCAATATCAAAGGACACTATATTTTCCCTATAAAACTGGTCAAATATTGCACGCGCAAAAAAGCCATCCACTGAAGCATCATGGCCCCCAAGACCACGAAAACTCGGACTAACTAAAGACACCACCTCAACCCTAGATGGAACTCTCTCATCCAAACCATTCTGCCCGTGCACGGTAACACGTCGAAGATTCGGATAGCTCCCCAAATGTATAGAACGTAAAGGTGTACATCCAAATAAATCTATAGCTCGAACAAGTTCTTTCTTGTCGCAAGAAGCGTCATCTCCGTCATCTAGTTCTCTCCAGTAAGTACATTTTACACTTGTGTCGTCACACAAATCAGACGTCCCGCCAAAGATTGACTCAAATAGTCTATTCATATTATTTTTTCCCTCGCAAGATAGGAAAATGTCGAACAGATTGCAGCAAGCCTGACCGCCTTTGACTAAAAATAGATGCTGCAGGTTTGAATACCAGAAAAAGAATATCCGCCACGAAGTTGGCATTAGAAAATTAGAATCAGAAATGAACTCCCTAATATAATCACACTGAGAAGATGACCCCCTTGAATCGCTCCACGATCCTGGAAATAAATGTGGCAACGCACCTTTCATACATTTCCGCAAAGCAACTGCATACTCAGGATATTTTACGAGACGACCTTTTAAATCTAACCCAAAGCTTATTTTCTTACCACAAATATGAAGCGCAAAAAGTATGGTCCCTGCATACTCACAATTGTACAAAAAATAGAACATTGCCAGTGTGCTGCGCGCAAGAGGAGACATCTGTTTTAATTGTTCTATGGTCGGAGCCTTCCCTTCTTGAGGATCAAAAAATTCAAGTATAACGGTCCTAGCTGCA
>JAISXM010000080.1 GCA_031270515.1 Holosporales bacterium
GGGCGTGCAATGGGATCGCTCTACCCAACTTTAATTCTGTCACGGCAAAGGTTAACAATGCAACCACTTTTGCCAATTTACTTACACAGTTTTCTTGATACTGTGACTATATGACGTCGCTTATACATCTTCACAAAAACAATTTAAATTTCGTCCTAGTCTACGCATTGTATTCCAACGACGCTTAACTTACTTATTATCAATCCCCTTTTACGGCCCAAAAGTCCCCAAACCTAACGCAAAGGTTATTTACTTCAACGATTTTTTGCAATTTACGCTCCTATATACCGGGGCCCCATAACAAACAAGTTGAAGTTCGTTGCAATACAAGGCTTAGGTGAGGATAAAAATTCAAATTGTTTTTATGGGCAGGTATAGACCCAACCACAATAAGAATTAGCAGCAGGAGTATAGGATAGCAGGCCGGGACCCATTCAACGAGTTGAATGGGCCCCCCCCGAAACGACGAACTGATAAACTTTTTGTGTTTGGGGAAAAAGTTATCCGAGGATCGGCTTCATATCGACCCTAACCGGATAAATCGTCGTCGAAATCCCCTGCTCATCCACATCCACCTTCGTCGGCACAACTGCCGGCTCCTCTTTCTGCGCCGCGGCCTTTCGTCCCTTCTGAGCCCAGCAATGTTCATCGTACTCACGATTCATGTCCTTAAAGCTCACATCTTTCGTTTCCGGCATAAAATCGTACGGCACCCCTTCCCTGAAATCCAGCGCCGCCACATCCAGCGTCTGCGCATTCAAGCGCCCAATCGCTGCAAGTATGCGAAGCCTTGTTTCCGCTAATTGGCACAAAACTTGCACGTAGTCTTTATACGCATCCAGCGCGTTGCCTTGCGCCGTAAGGGCCTGCGTATAAACCTTCGCCCCAACCGCCATCTCCTGCATCACCGCTTGCACCTGCAGTTCATACGCTTTGACCTGCCGCTTATGTGCATTGGCCGCTTCCGTAAAGCGCATCAGGCTTTCATGCAACGTCTCCAGCTCGGACATCAGGTCGCTGTGCGCCTTTTGGTTTTCGACAGTTTGCCGAATTAAGTTCTGGCGCGTTTCGCTTATTTTTCCGCTAACGGTACCCTTGATGTCGATTGGCACCTTGAGTTCAATCCCAACACTACATGAGCGCGCATGGTTCCTGGCATAACTATAGCCCTCAGGCATATCGTTCATATCGCGTGCTCCTTTTTGCCTCGCAAATGATGAACCGGTCGAGCCAGACAACGTCACATCGACCACAGGAGCGTGCCCTGCACGCGCTTGTTTTATTGCGGCCTTACATGACTGCAGCAAAAAGTGCCCAGCAAGCAAACCGCTGTTCTCCCGTTCAGCTATGTTTTTCAGCTCATTTAAATTCTTTGGAAAAAATTGACTGAAGTCAGGAAATTCTAGCGGCAAATCCTCTCCCTTGAGCCCAGTAAAGCGCAAAAGGTCCCCTTCATACGCCGACAGCTGAGCCTGTAGCAGCTGTATGTTGGCTTCACACGCGGCATACTTTCCTTCTGCAACTGCAACTTCAGACCGATCAACTTCTCCCACGTTTAACTTTTCGAACTCGCACTTCAAAATCTCCTTAAATACAGCGAGGTTTATTTGTCTGTAATGAAGGAGTAAACGACTATGTATAACGTCGAACGCCAACTTGATCATCTTTGTAAGAGATTCCCCTTCGGAGCTCTTATATTTCGCAAACGCCGCCTTGGATTCGAAGGTCGCTTGTTTTAACGCAGCAAAAGAGGCGCCACCATTGAACACGTTTTGTGCCACCCTAACACTTAAGCTCGGGCCACTCAGTTGTGTCTTTTTTGACTTCGATGGACTGTCATCATCCTCTATTCCTGGCTGAGGTGGGATTCTCTTTCCATCAAACGTTCTTTTTTCATTGAGAGCGTCATTCCTCGAAAACTCCGCTCCCATCGAAGAGCCAACCGTCACGTCAGGAAGCAAGCTCCCCCTCGCGGTCCCTTTGCCCAGCTGCACCTTTGCAACATTGCTGCGGGCCATCTGCAAATCTTTGCTGCCGGCGATCGTCCTTTCGATGATTGTCTTGTAAACCGTCAAGTCTTTCAAGTTGCCCGGGTAAATCGCCTTATGCGCCTCGCGAATTATATTCTCGACGAGCGACTCTACTCCTGGGTTTAAATCTCCACCACCAGACTTCTTCTCTGCGGCGCCACCAGAGGATTCGGTAGCAGAATCGGTTGTTGACCCGCTGTCTGTAGCCGGTGCATACTGCAGGCATATAAGCCATGACGCAACACCAGCAAACAAAAACTTATACATATTATTCTCTCTAATTTTTGGTTTCGCCATTAAGAGCAAACCGTCATACCTAGGTTAATATTAACAAAAAAATGAGAGAGTGATAAAGGCAAAATAGTTGAGTTTTTAGCTTTATGTTGGTAAAGTGTTCCCTGCATATGCGTGAAAGTCGTTGGGATGGCTCGGGTTTGCGCACAAAACTTCAGTAAATAATTATGAACAAAAATAAACGAAGTGCGTAATTTATTATGAATAAAAATGAACAGAGTGCGTAATTTATGACGCGTTATTGTAAAAATATCGGTTGTTTTGATGCGCGCACTGTTGGCGACTTGCGGATGTTGCTTGAGAATGATGGTGTCGTCTTCGTAATTCCAGACGAAATTTTTATTGGCAAAGCTGATGCGCTGCGGATATTAGAATGCACGTTGGCGACAACGGAGCAGACACAACGGACGGAAGGAGTCCGACCGCGGTTGCAGACGATGCATGTGCACGAATTTGCATCTCTAGTGAAGGAAAATTTATACGAGCCTGCAGAGGAAGAATATGTGCACGAGTCTGCAGAGGAAGAATATGTGCACGAGTCTGCAGAAGAAGCAAATGTGCATGTAGACGCGAATCAGTATGATCTTCAACAATATTTATCCATATATTCGACGATTAAAACAACGTTTAAAACATATGGAAACAATAATGACCCGATTGAGTGCTCAAAATATTTGTTATACGCGATGGATTTTTGCAAAAAATATGGCTACCCCATGTGGCCATATATTGAGAGCTTAGATTTAGGCTCACTCACGAAAATAATTAGCATCCCATCCGACATAATGCACTACGTAGAGCAACAGAACAACACATTATTTATATTCCTTGATTTGTTCCCACAATTAGAATCGCCGTTATTGGCGTGTATGCGCGAAGTTTTCAAGCGTTGTAATCGCTGTGAACTCGAGGGAAATGCAAATAAGAGCAACGCACAAAATGTAAAAAATAAGAACAACGAGGGAAATGTAAAGCAGAGCAACGAACAAAATAAATCTCTCGAGTATACCCAATTTCAATCTGCAACTGAGGAGGCGCGCTGGATTGCGAACAAAATAAAAGAACACCAGCAGCACAGTGCGCATCAACAAAAAAAATATCAATTGGTAATAACGGACGATATTTACATACAGCAGCAAATAAAAGCAGAGTTAGCTGCCCTTGGAGTGCAAATTAACGTGCCGCAAGCCGATTTTGCCCCACAACCCAATTGCGCCCCGCAATCCGATTTCGCCCCGCGTATGTCTTATCAAAAAACGCTGCATCGCCTGGAGGAAAAGGATGAGCTACAAGGGGCAAGCACCGTACTGCGGGAGAGATTGGCGAACACGCGACTTGGCGCGCTCATTGTGGAAACGGCCGCTCATGCAACTCCCGCGGATACTGTTGCAGATGGCGCGGATGCTGTTGCTATAAAAACGGCAGCCACACTTACGGATAATTTGGATAGTGCGGAGAACTCGCTGTCTATACATATTGCGCGTCATGAACAAGTTATCGAAAATATATATGCATCGAATCCTAATGCACTAGATATAACGAACGAGGTCGATATAGTGCATGATTTTTTAAAAAATATTAAAATATGCTATAAAAATATTGACAAAGATGAATACATTAAGCTGATTGAAATATTAGTGCAAAGGTACATTGTATTATTAGAGTTAACGCCAATAGCAACAGAAGAACCATATACCCAAGACACAAACATAAACATTGCGCCGCCAATAGTAAAATTTGTGAGCGTTCGTAATGCCCTGCACCACAATTGCGATGTCGTTTTTTTGCCGGGAATGAATGAACGCTCATGGATGTCAGATACTCAGATCCCCTCTATGATAGCTCCAAATTTTTACGAGATGTATGATGTTCCACTTGAAGAAGAAATTTTCAAACGAATAGTTGGCGCGTTTAATAGTGATAATGAAGTAGCTGGCGCGTTTAATAGTGATAATAAAATAGTTGATACATTTAATAGTAATAAAGAAAGCCACTTGCATATTACATGTAGCTCAGAAAAAAATTTACATCGTTTCTTGCAAAACATTCCGCAGGCAAACGTAAGCGCATCCATTCCGCAAACAAACGTAAGCGCTCCCGCTCCACAAACAAACGTAGGCGCTCCCGCTACACAAACAAACGTAAGCGCCTCCCCCCCGCCGCATGCACCGCAACGCATCTGCCCAAAGCCGCGCTCGTCAGCAGTAATAAATGTTCCGCCGCACCTCAAACCCAAAGAGCTATCCGTCTATGATTTGCAACTGCTCAAAGACGACCCATACCAATTTTTCACAAAGCGCATCCTAAAGCTCTCCCCCAGACCGCCGGAAAATTCCGCCGCACCCAACCTCAACCTAGCCCATGCGGCACGGCAGCTTTTGCGCGATTATTTCAATGGGGATTTCTTTTTTCAGCATGTGGCGTTGATGGATTTTGCGCGACAGTCCCCTTTTTGGTTGCCGCGGCTGACTCCGGCGTTCGAGCAAATTTACAGCGACTTAACGATGGATCGCGCGCATTTGCGTAAAATTGAGCCGGAATATCGGTTAAAAATGGCGCTGCTAGGGGGGGAGTATAAAATACACGCGAGGGCGGATCGGGTGGATTTTTTCGATGACGGCACAGTGCGCCTTGTCGAGTACAAAGTTGGGACGATGCCGAGTGAGTCGTCGATACTGAAGCTCGACTCATTGCACCTTCCATTGAAGGCGCGCATGTTGCTTGATCAGCATAAAAATATTGCGATTAATGTCGTTCAGCTTACGCGAGAGCTTGGACGCGTGCACACACTTAAGATGCGTGTGGCGGAGGGGTTTGCTAACGCCGTGGATGGTGCCGTTTGCGAGTTGTTGGGGCGTTATCAGGGTGAGTCTTTTTTTCTGACTCCTTGTGAATGACCTCATATTTATACATTTTCATAAAAACGATTGGAACCTTTCTCTCCACAAAAACCTTGTGCGACAACCATCCTCAAATTGTTTATTATGCTCCCCCGGTATACCTTATCGTTATACACTCGTTCTACATCTTGTAAAGATCAACAACTTGATCTAGCATTAGTATAGTTGCAAGGGGCGACACGCGACTTACGCGGTTGGCGAACAATATAGGAAGGAAAACTTAATGTTAAAGATTCACAATTATTTCTTCGCGCTAGTTGGAGCAGCGCTGGTTGGATGTGTGCAAGAGCGGATAGATCTTGAGCACGACGTCCCGTTGCGCGCCAAAGCAATCGCGCAAACGCAAGTTGAGGCAATGCGTGCCGCAATGGAAAATCCTGAAGCGAGAGAACAGTACCAGGCCCACCGGAATAAGCTGCGTACGCTTGCGCAGTTACAACAGGATAAGAGGGAGATTGAGGTCCGGATCGCGCAGTTGAGTGCGGCGGGGCAGCCTGCGAGGGAGGTTTCGTGCCCTGTGTGTAAGAGGAAGCAGTCGAAGAGCAGTGCGGTGCAACGCAAATCATCGAAACATGCGAAGAAGCGTCCTGCGCATAAGGCTCGCAAGCCGATAATAGCGCAGGGGCAGGGGCAGGGGCAGCAGCTCGCGCCGGGGCAGATGCCTCCTCCGGGACAGATGCCTCCGCCTGGACAGATGCCTCCTCCGGGACAGATAGATTTCCCGAATCAGCAAATTCAGCCGATGCCACCTCAGGGCGCGCAGTTTGTCCCTGGACAGCCAGTGCCAATGCAACCGCAGATGGCCCCTATGCCGCAATATCCGGGACAGCCGGCGGTCGTGCCTCAGCAGTTTGAGCAACCGCAGCCATTCCCGCAGGGATACGCTCCGCAGTATGCTCCGCCGCCGCCGCCTCCTCAGCAGATGGTCGTTCAGCAGCCGTATTAGCCGGTTGATCAATTGGGGGATTGTATAGCGAAACCACTTCTGGATAGTGCCGCGAAAAGTGAAACGGACCAAGGCAAAGCGCAGCTTAGACTGCGCTTTTTTTGCTCCGTCCAGAACTACACCCTATCACAAAAATTAACAGCAGGAGTTTTGGAGAGCAAGCCCGGGCACCCATTCAACTAGTTGAATGGGGTCCCAGCTTGGACTCCGAAACGACGAACTGATAAACTTTTTGTGTTTAGCTATAGTTTAGCTATATCCGTATTAGCTAGCTGGCGAGTTTACCAGTAGACCCAATAGCGAGAACATTGTGAATTTAAAGACTAATTTTTACTTAGAATTTATGTAAATCTGATCTGGTGCGTCCTAGAGGGATCGAACCTCTGACCTACGGCTTAGAAGGCCGCCGCTCTATCCAGCTGAGCTAAGGACGCATTGTTGTATATACCTACCAAAAAACAACTTGAAGTTTGGCCACGAGCAAAGCCTCGTACGACCGTAACCTCAAATTGTTTTCTGGTTCCTAGGTATATTATTTCCCTGCCGCCGCTTCCCCTAGTGAATCACGCAAATGTTCAAAATCAAGCTCCTGCCCGTCTATCCCATACGCAACTACGCCAAACTCCTTCGCCAATCGTGTTGTCACGTTTACAGTGTTTTCCTGTATCAACTGCTTCTTCAAGTACTCCTTGGCTTCTGCGTATGGAGGAAGCTGCTGCTGGCGCTTATCCTCGACTCGCACAACCAACCACTGGCCATTTACACGCATTGGAAGCGGCAGTACCGTCGCTTTCGGAGCTTTTTTCACCGACTCATACAATCCGAGACGACTCAAATCCTCTTTCGTTAAATACCCAAGGCTTCCTTTTTTCTCCAACAATTGTTTGTCTGTGCAATTTTCCGCCAGCACTTTGTCAAATTGAGCGCTCTTCAGTTGAGCAATTATCTGCTTTCCTTTATCCTCAGACGAAGCTGGAATCACGCGCAAGCTAATTTCCATCTCATTCTTGTCAATCCTTTCCGCTGCTTTATCATAGCTGGCCCGAATCTGAGCTTCTGTAATATCCTTTTCAGACAAACGTATCAGGTGCTCTCTCGCTAAATAAGCAGACACAGCTTCCTTTTGTTTGCTCACAACATCCGGCCACTGGCTTGCCCCAGCTTTGCCCGCATCTATGTCGACCACAATGCGGTTCAAGAACTCATCCAGCGCATACAGATACACGTCATACGGAGGCATGCCCCTAAACAGGGTCGCATTCTCCTTTATAAACGCTGTCAATTCTGCGAATACTATGCTGCGGTCTCCTACTTTGGCGACAACGAACGTATCCTTCAAATTATTCATTTCGGACTCGTTCTTTACATCATCTGCGGATGGTTTCCAACCGGGGTTCTGCTTTGCTTTTATATCCTCAAGTTTCTCGTCAACGCTTTTCTCAGGGAGCACGCTTCCATTTGGCGCATAACGCACAACCTTATGTGTTTGCTGTATTTCCGCCATTTTATACAGAGCCAACCGCCGCGACAGCAACGACTTTACACGAGCTTCCACTTTGTTCAGCGGGGCCGGAGCAGAATCCTTTTTGTCCGCTAAGAAAAGCACACTATATCCATTTTCTGGCGTAAACATAGGCACAGGAACGAACGAGCCAACGGACGTTTTTTCGATATGCTCACGCAAATCCGGCGGCAACATCGACGATCTGAAATAGCCAATGAACCCAGCATTTGCATCAGTTCTGTTGATCTGTTCAATCGTGTGTTGGCGTTGAAGCTCATCAAACGATTTCCCGTTTTTCAGCTCTTCAATAATACGGTCCGCTTCCTCTCTTTCTTTCACAAGGATATGGCGCAACCCGTATTCTTTCTCCACTTTGAACGTTTTCAGCAGCTGATCATATTGCTTTTGGATCGCGTCTGGCGTTATTCGGTCTTTGATTGCTGCATCGATAAACATTTGCCGTTGAACGTTAGCTTTGATCTGTTCTACGTGGCCTGACACGCTAGAATCTTTCTCAAATCCTTCCTTCGCTGCGGACATGTACGCCACTCGCTCTTGGACCATAACGAACAAGATCATATTGTACAGCTGAGTAAACGGCATCGACCTGACGCGTTCAGGCAGCAACTCGATTCGTTTCATCACGTCGAACTTGGTCACGCGCGAGCCATCGGGGAATACTGCGGCCGTGTCCTTCGCCTCCGGCGTTGTTGTCGCCTCAGGAGCTTTCGGAGTCGCATTCCCGGCGTCCGCGGCTGGTTCGGCTGGACGTGGAGCAGCGGCGGCGCTTTCTACCTGCGAGCCTGCGGGGCTGGCGCTAGCGGCTGGTTCATTCCCGGATAAAGCTCCTGGATTTTGTTTCTTGCTGGAATCATCGCAGCCAGTTTCTACCAACACGACTGCGCATGACGCAAATAAAAGCCTATAAAAAATCATTTAATGTATAATCCTGTAATGTTTCCCATTCGTATCATTATGTCGTAATTTGCGGGGAGAATCAAGTGGTGTGTGCGAAGTTGACGCGTTTTATAAAAACAGCATGTATGGGCCGCATATTTGTCGTGCGCTCTGCGTTCATGCACAACCCAGCCTACAACATCTGCCGCGCGCTTTGCGTTCACGTACAACCCAGCCTACAACAGACTCTGCGCTAAAAAATGTATAAATGCAATAGTGGACCGCAGCCCCTAAAAAGTTGTACTCTACATACACTTGCTTGTTTATACCGGCCTGCCAAGCGAATATGTCAAACGAAGTCTAATAAATATAAGCGTTCTGCGCTATGGGGCGCTCGCGTTTATTTTGTCGCAGGCATGATGCGAGATAGGGTTGGGAATAAATAATTTGAAGCTTGTAGTGTAAAGTTTAAACTCGGATAGAAAATTAAAAAAAAAAATATGAAATATAGTGAGAGAAAAATATATGTCTTGTTGTAGTAGCCAAATCGACGCATTCGAAAGCTCGAAAGAAGAAGATCGCCGTCAAATAAAATTTGCCGCGTATAGCGTGTTTGTAATCACGCTACTTTTGGTTGTGTGTCGTTCCGTTGCGTACGTTGCGACCAATTCAATCGCAGTAAAGGCGTCCATATTGGATGCAGTAAAAGATTGGATCGTGTCGTCGTTAAACGCATTATTTTTGCTGAAGTCGATCCAGGCGGCAAATGCGAAGTTCCCCTTTGGGTACGGCAAAATTGAAGCGCTTGCTGCGTTGTTTCAATCTATGTTGTTGCTGGGCATAGGCGGGGTCATCGTGGGGGACATCTTTTGCGCGTCGAACAGTGCTACGGAGTTGGTGTATAGTCCGATTGCGATTGCGGTGCTGGGGGTATCCATCGTGGGCTCGCTTATCCTCGTGTTGATCCAAACGCGAGTCGCAAATAAGGTGCATTCGCTTGCGATCCGAGCCGACGCCGCGCACTACAAATCGGACGTCGTTGTCAACGTTGGTGTGCTGATTGGGCTGCTTGTATCGTACGCGGCCCACTGGATTGATATTGTGATCGGAGGCGTAATTGCGGTGTACTTGATTTGTGTTTCGATCAAAATAGGGGCGTCCGCATTGGCGGTGCTGTTGGACCGGAGCCTAGGCCCTGCGGTAGAGGTGTGTGTTCGCGCTGTAGTGGCGCGCGCCGGGGGGAATGTCCACTCAATCCGCACGCACAGCTTGGGACGCGGAGAATTCATTGCGATCGAGCTAAATGAGGACGGAAAGACAAAAATAGCCGAGCTGCAAAAAAAATCTTTTGCGATTGAAGAAGAGATCCACCAAATTTTCAAAAAATCGTTCGTTATCATCGGAATTAGGCCGCAACATTAGTGCGACCTTTCCGATTTTTTTTGAACGTTTGCCATGAGCCTCTGTGGGTATACCATTATTTTTGAGTATACTCACCTTCTACTGTCTCACCTGCTGCTCCACTTGCTCCACCACCTTGCGATGCATCCGCGGTGTTTTGTTGCGCCTGGGACTGTTTGTATATCGCTTCTCCAAGCTTCAACGAAGAGTTCGACAAGGTCTCCAAAGCTGTATCAATATTCGCTTTGTTATCTGTCTGCACAGCATCTTTCAAAGCTGTTATATCGCGCTCAATCGCAGCTTTCTCATCTTCCGATATTTTATCCCCGTGTTCGCGCAAAGACTTCTCTGTTCCGGCAATCAACGAATCCGCATGATTTTTCGCTTCGACTAATTCTTTTCGTTCTTTGTCGGCGGTTGCATTTAACTCTGCATCCTTTACCATTCGTTTAATTTCCTCATCAGACAATCCGCCAGACGACTGAATCCTTATTTGCTGCTCTTTTCCTGTTGCCTTGTCTTTCGCGGAGACTTGCACGATTCCGTTTGCGTCAATATCGAAGCTGACCTCAATTTGCGGCACTCCCCTGGGGGCTGGCGGAATATCCTCCAGATTAAACTGTCCCAGCAGCTTGTTCTGTGCGGCAATTTCCCGTTCGCCTTGATACACGCAAATAGTCACTGCAGTTTGCCCATCCGACGCCGTTGAAAACACCTGGCTCTTGCGCGTAGGGATCGTCGTGTTCCGCTCTATCAGTCGCGTAAATATACCGCCAAGCGTCTCAATTCCCAAAGACAATGGCGTCACATCCAGCAGCAGCACGTCAGTCACGTCGCCTTTTAACACTGCCCCTTGAACTGCCGCGCCAATGGCGACTACTTCATCCGGATTCACGCCTCTGTGCGGCTCTTTATTGAAGAACGATTTCACGGTCTCCAGCACTTTTGGCATGCGGGTCATTCCGCCGACCATGATAACCTCAGACACTTCAGATGCGGTAATTCCTGCGTCTTTCATGGCTGCGCGACACGGCTCGATGGTTTTTTGAATCAGGTCGTCAACGAGTGCCTCAAATTTGGCGCGCGTGAGCGTCATTTGAAGATGTCGCGGGCCACTTGCATCCGCCGTAATGAAAGGCAAATTGATTTCCGTCTGCATGGACGATGACAGCTCGATTTTTGCTTTTTCGGCCGCGTCTTTCAAACGCTGAAGCGCCATTTTGTCTTTTCGCAGGTCAATCCGATTTTCTTTCATGAACGAATCAGTTATGTAGTCAATAATTCTCGCATCAAAGTCTTCGCCTCCAAGGAAAGTGTCTCCATTTGTGGATTTAACCTCAAACACTCCATCAGATATTTCCAGCACAGAGACGTCAAACGTCCCTCCGCCCAAGTCGTACACGACAACTGTGCCATTTTTCTTTTTCTCCATTCCATACGCAAGCGCAGCCGCGGTTGGCTCGTTTATGATGCGCAACACATTAAGGCCCGCAATCTTTCCTGCATCTTTGGTCGCCTGACGCTGAGAGTCATTAAAGTATGCCGGCACAGTAATTACTGCTTCGGTGACTTTTTCGCCAAGATGGGCTTCGGCGGTTTCTTTCATTTTCTGCAAGATAAACGCGCTAACTTGGCTTGGACTATAGTCTGTACTGCGCACATTCACCCACGCATCCCCGGCCGCGTTTGCACAAATTTTATACGGGACTAGCCCAATATCGCGCTGCGTCATTGGGTCATCAAAGCGACGCCCAATAAGCCGTTTAATCGCGAACAACGTCCCCTCAGGGTTCGTGACCGCTTGGCGTTTGGCGGGGCTTCCGATAACGCGTTCCCCTGAAGACAGGAAGGCCACTACGGATGGCGTTGTCCTCATTCCTTCTGCGTTTTCTATTACTTTCGGAGTACCTCCCTCCATAACAGAAACACAAGAGTTTGTCGTTCCTAGGTCGATTCCTATAACTTTTGCCATAATTTTTCCTCCTTATAATATACAACGGCGCGGCTCGTTTCTGTCTCGTTAGCAGCCACACCTCGACTCTGCTAACAGTATGCAAAATACTCATACAAAAATCAAGATAATCTTGTGTCAAGATAATCTTGTGTCAAGGTGATCTTGTGTCAAGATAACCTTGTGTCAAGATAACCTTGTTGTCGTTGGACTTATATATGCTTATATATGCTTTATATATGCTTTGTGGGCCTGCCCATAAAAACAATTTGAATATTACCCTAGCTTAAGCCTTGTAATACAAGAAATTTTAATAGGTATATAACCTAAACAACCTTACCTTTCGTAATATTTTAACCACGAATTCGCATACGCATGCCCCGACAGATAGTCTACGGCGTTATAGCTTGAAAACTCCTTTGGGATCACGTTATTTGCGGCAAAAGTATCAGGAAGGAGCCCCTGCGTTTGATACAAATACGCGACAAGCTCGCTGCAAAACCAAGAGCTCGAATCTGCGCTTTGGTTTTTATCTTTTCGCGATTTTAATAATTGCCCCAATTTTTTCTCATAACTAACCCCTAATTCGCTCACAATCACCGGATGAAAACTCTCTAATTTAATTGGGGTATATAACGCGCGCACGCAAACATCCCCTTTATATTCGGTAATAACGTCCTGCAGCGGGGTAATTTGCACCCTGGGCATCAAGCCGCGCTTAACCTGAGCAGGCGTGCCCGTCGATTCTAAGCAAAAGACGTTCAACGTTTCATTAAACGTACTAATTATATCAGCACAGCTAGAGAAGTTTGTTTGATTGATATCTCTTAGGTACGGATACGCGTGGCGCATGACGTTCATTTGCGCTTTGATGTACCTGGACCTGCGAGTCTTTAGTCCTCCAGAGGTGGCTGACTCGCAAATGATTTGCATAATTTCCGAAGGGTACCCTACAACGGCGACACCTACGTGCGACAATCCCCCTGGGATGTCGGCAGAGCAACATCTTATGAGGTTGCCGATCGCCCCAGGGTCGTCAAAGCCAAGCAAACTGCCTGTGTTTATAGGATAAGATCCAGCTCGCGTAACAAACGTTGTTGTGTCCTCGTGGTTAGCACGCAACGGATATCCTGACTCAACGGAGCTCACCGCCCCTTGGGCCGACACTGCGGCAAATATGCACGCGGCTCCAAATATGTAATGTGTAAAAAGTTGTGACATAACCATAACCCTATAATAATATTCTTCTTATAGTATTATAGGGGATAATGGTTAATAAAACGTGAACGCGAAATCGATTAAGGAAAATGCGTGTTGACCGAAGTATTATTCCGGGATACAGGATGTCGCGTCTTCGCAAAGATCTAATTTTACTTCCGGTATACAGGGTGTCGCGTCTTCTGCAGGACCTAAAAGATCTGCTTGCACGTATAGATCGCATATGTTAGAAAGCGCCCTGCTATCCATATTACGGAAGGCACGGCGAAGCTTGCATACTCTAGTATCTAGTTCAATCGCATCCATATCTGATTTCGCATATATGTCGATGATGATTTGAATATCTGATTCTTCCAAACTGGAGAATTGAGTTAAAATCTCGTTTCTTAGAAATTCTCTCACAGCTGGAGTGCATACTGGGAGACGCTCCTTATATGGTATCCTGGGAGTAAATCTCGCATCGGAGACCACGCGCGCTTGAGGTTCGCTTGTTGTAGCTGGCATCGCCGCAGGTAGACTGGGGACCGCGCACACTTGAGGTTCGCTTGTTCTGAACGCTGGCATCGCCGCAGGTAGACTGGGGGCCTCGAACGTTAGATCGTCTTCAGAAATTAGAGGGATACAGCCCGTATACGCTTGAGGCTCGTCTTCTTCAGACGTTGGTATGTCGAGAACCGTACACGCTGGAAGTTCGCTTGTTCTGAACGCTGGCATCGCCGCAAATGACATGCCGGGGACCACGCGCGCTTGAGGTTCGCTTGTTGTAGCTGGCATCGCCGCAGGTAGACTGGAGTCCACGCTACTGAGATCTTCTTCAGAAATTAGAGGTATAGGTAGACAGGCCGTATACGCTGGAAGTACGCTTGTTGTGGAAGCTGGCATCGCCGCAAATGACATGCCGGGGACCGCGCACACTTGAGGTTCGCCTTCTCCATACGTTGGAATGTCATCTCTCCTGGGGAACCGTGCGCGCTCGGGGCTCGTTCTGACCTCTGGTAGGTGCATTGTAATCGTGCGTGCGCAAGGACTTTGTGAGATGTTTATACATGCACTCGAACCATCTAGTGAGACAACTTTAAATCGGCCTCCTATAAAACCTGCTGGGATATCGATCTTTAGCGCATTTGAGGGGATGCTCGAATTGAGGGATTCCGCCGCAACAAGCGTGGCTAATGCTAATAAAAATTTCATCTTCATAAAATAACTCCATTATGGAAAAAAATTGATTCTTAGGAAGAGTAGCAATGTGTCGCAAAAAAGTCAATTGTATTCGAGTATAAAATTAAAAAAACAAATTCTGAGCATCTTAGACCTGTATACCTTCACATAAAAACAATTTGATTTCTATCCTAGTCTAAACCTTGTAATGCAACGAATTTTAAATTGTTTGTTATGGGGACCCGGTGCTGCGAAAGCCCTTTTGGGCCGTTGATTTCTGCTGTATTAATGCAATTTTCGCAACAGGTCGAACATGAACGTTGGAGCCAATTAAGTAAAACACGGCTTAACCGAAGTATTATCTAAAGTACACAGGGTATAGTTTCCTCGTAAAAACTTGATTCTGCTTCCCAACATATACGGAAGATGTCTATACGCTCTATTTCAGATGCACGAGGCAAGGCCGCTTTAAATCTGCTTGCTATAGAAGTTGGTCTCCCCGCACCTGAATCTAATCCCAAATACAGAGGAGATGCGTTGAGTATATGCTTCCGGCATAGTGGAGTAAGCAGCGAGAAGCTTGCCTTCTATAAAAGCTATCAAATATGGATTGGGTACTGGGCGACGCGCCTCTGCTCTTCTAGAAGTAGATTCCACATCGGGGGCCGTGGGCGCGTTTGCCATAGCTGGTGTCGCAGATAGACAGGGGATCATGGACGCTAGAGGCTAGCTTGCTTCATCAGTTGATCTCTCATAGGAGACCATGGACCTTCAAGGCCTGTCTGCACTATCAGTTTGTTCCGTATCTAGATCGGGAAAGGATACTCTAGGCCTGTCTGCTCGATCAGTTCGCTCCGCATCTAGGCCGGGGAAGGACACTCTAGGCCTGCCTGCTCGATCAGTTCGTTCCGTAGCTGGACCGGAGGCGGGCCTTCTAGGCATATCTGCTCTCTTCCTTGAAGTAAATGTGATCTCGATTGCGTTATAATCTTGTGGAATGTTACACTCGAGAACTTTCGCACCGGAGATTGACACGACGACAAGCTCGTCGCCTGATATACGTCGCGGTATATCAAAGCCAAACTTCATCGGTCCTGCACTAAAACTGACATCTCCCGCTGCAACAAGCGTGGCGAACGCGAATAAAAATTTCATCTTCATAAAATAACTCCCACAAGACAAATCGCCCCCCTAAATAAGATGATAGCAATATACTAGTACATAATCAATATTATTCTGTGCAGGTTCATAACATATGAGACAACTA
>JAISXM010000094.1 GCA_031270515.1 Holosporales bacterium
ACACGCTCGATAATAAGTGTGTGATTCACAGGATACGCTATTGGAAGCCGGATGCCTTAATAGGGCACGTCCGGTTTTGTGGAGGGGCGGCCATAGTAATATGAGCCGTCTACTCTCGACAAGTTTTTTGGATTTAGATACAGATCCCCCCAAAATAAACGGTTGGAAGTTATTTGTGGGTCAGAGTTTTTATAATGATCGTAGCAATAAACTACGCTGGTGCCCGATAATACAGACTTATCGCCAGCAACACGCACATCACGCCAGCAAATGCGCTGACCGAGGCGAGATGTGCGCGCTTTCCTTCCTTTGTGATGGCCCAAAAATCCGCCGCCCCCCCCTGCACGGTCAAACGAGCAACGACCGCCATAAACACAAATACGCAAGCTAAGTACAGTCCACCGAATAGCAACAGTCGCCTGGCCATGATTTTTTGCAACGAACATAGGTACCCCCAGCAAGGGAACCCCGCACTCAGCAGGAACAGCCCCGACCGCGCAAACGCCAGCCACTTCTGCTGAGTCGCCTGCTGAAACACCATAGGGACAACATACATACACGCAAAACTTAAACAGTAATTTGCAACAAGAAATACACTAGTTGGATACGCAGATAACGATGTATCAATTAATATAAAAAACAAAAGTACTTGCTCTTGTAAATGCGACGTGCCTCCCCCATGTCCGTGGCAAGACGTACACTCCCTTCCACAACTACTCAGGTGGGCTCCTGCGCCGTTATGTTGCCTAAAATTGCGGGCACTTGTCGACAGCAACGCCGCAGCTCCCGCCCCCGTTTGGTCCAAGTTCGTAGTCGAGCCAGCAAACGGCTCGCTTTCCGTGGATACGCGCGTATATGCTCGAACACAAAACTTCGCCAAAGATGCGCACAACGCCGCCATCAATCCCCACAGAATATAAACGCGCGTATGTCGTTGTACTGTTAACGGAAAGAACCTGTACACAAAAAACGTACAAATAATTAGTCGAAAAGCAACACACGCAAGCTGGCACATCACGTCATATTGCTCGTTTTCGGTGCGGTTGTGTGGCGCCTCACGCACGGGGCGATGCACGAGTGGCCATCCCAAGATCAACAACGAGCACATAAGAAAAGCTCGCACGAAGTTGTTTGACAAGGAGCTGCTAAACGGCGCGTTTTTGAGCTCGTGCCTTATTATTTCGTACGAAAAAGATGTTGCGGCGTAAGATACAGTAAGCAATACGATAAATAACAGGACGCCGCCTAAAGTGAACTGCAACGCGAACAACCTCATGTTTACAGGCTTATTAACAGATTGATTAAGTAGCAAAGATAAACACACGAATACAGATATGAATGCCATAAATAATAAAATTACGTCAACGGCGCAAACCATAAGCAACAAACTCGTTTCCAATAAAGTTAGTATGATCATGCGCATCCTGTAGTTATATGGGGATGCGCCAAATGAGATCACTGTAAGGACGGGGAAAATACTGGTAATTATTAGGATCATTACGACTGAAAGACTGTCCACCCCTATGTGGTAATGAATGTTACAGTACTCAATCCACGAAATTTGTTCTACCAAGTGGAAGCCATCCCTGGCGTTGTCAACAATAAGCGCCACTAACAACGCAACCGTTACGGTAAACACGTTTATCCACAACGCGCAATTTTGTATGTTCCGGTGATTTTTTGCATACGTAAGAAACAGCGCGCCCATCAACGGCGAAAATATCAGTATGGATAATAAATGTATATTGCTGTAATACGATAAAAACATTCAATCAACTCGTTATGTTTATTGCCAGCATGGATGCAATCACTACTCCTAAAGTAAACAGAATTAAACGTTCCGTATCATCGGAATATAATCTCTCAATTAGGTACGTGGCTATATTTCTGTACAGCCACTCAACTTTACGTACTGCAATGTATAGCTGTAATTTGTACAAATGTGTAGACGGCGGCTCAAGTGCAGCCCGGTCCGCGCGGTTCCGGTTTTGCAAAAATGACACGCGTGTCGCTGACGCACGTGCCGCTGACGAGCGTGCCGCTGACACGCGTGCCGCTCTGCCAAATAAATACCGCATACATTCTACACACAAAAGCGCGCCCAATGCAGTGGCAGCGCATAATCCTAGCCCGAAAATAATTTTTTCCTGAGACAATGTGACCGTCACGTAAGATTGCTTCATCCGCAAAGAGTCCATGGATATGTGGACAATTCCACGAACGGTTCCACAAACAAGAGCCAAAAACACAGGAAGGTGCAACTTCAAACTTAACTCTTTCACGTGGGCGAACACTTGCTCTGTGGAGTGGTTGCGCCCCAAGAATACAATGCGAATAAGGCGAACAAAGCTAAACACATATGTGATTGCGAAGAATATGTGCAGAACTATCGCGTATGCACTATCGTAATGTATCCAAATATTTATTATAGGCACACAAACAAGGCTGAGAATTAATGTAACTACAGAAACAATAAACGCCACGCCACACAAAGCAAATGTAACAGGGGTAAGCTTTAATATCCCTCCCATTTTTGTTATGTCGAACTCCCCCGACATAACGTTTACAATGTTTTCGACAACTAAACATACGCTCCCGTGAATGAATAAGTACGCAAGGATTGTGTGTTGGCTTAACTCTGCGCCAAACAAGCATCCAAGGAATATCACCAAGCATCCAACGCCCCAGTTTAATAACTGCACAATAGTATATATGTTGCGCGTAAGTGTGCTTGCTATATTAAGGACAACTAAGCCAACGCCACTAGCGATTATCAAGGTGGGCCGATAATAGCTGTGTTCGACATAATACGGGAGTATGCGTGTAAAAAGGAACCACGTGTTTGCGAATATCCCTTGGTACACCACGACGTGTGCCACCGACGCAGCGCATTTATGCCCAGGAATCGATTTAAGTAATATTCCGACAAGGACAAGCCCTCCGCCAAGCAAGCACCAGTCGTCGCGCGTGGGTACGCTCTGCAGGTCATCCAATGTGTGGGCGCGCATCAAAAAGATAAACGAGCCAAACGTTATGCATAAATCAGCAAACACCTGAAGTTGAAAGGTTTGTGATGCACGCGTGTTTGTGTCTTTTGATATGACAAACCACACAAGAATGCTGTAAATAAAAAAGCCACATCCTGTTGAATACGTATCTCCGCTAATACAAATGAGGTATGTTGCTAATACTGCGAATTGAATAAACCAAAGTGTAGAATACGTGGGCTTTGGGCGCAAATTTAGAGAATGAATCATCGAAATAAATCCAAACGCATATACGCCGTAAAAAACTTCGCGCGCAAAGTCGCCGCTAATGTATGGGAGGCGCCTTAATATGAAGACAAGTGACAGAAGCCATGACGCGATTTGCACGGCTTTGACTTGGAACGTGGGCAGCTCCTTTATAGTGCAAATGAGTGCGCCCATGAGCGATGGGGAAAAACTTAGCAGAGTGAGCAATATGTCGCGTGTCATTTGTCACCTGCAAAGTGGTCATGTTTGGCTTTTTTGGAAATGCACAAGCTTGCCCCCATAAGCGAATAACAAAGCATAAACACCATAATGCATACTGCAAACATGTTGCCTTGCGTTTCGTTATTCCAAAAAGAAAAAAACGTTACGGCCAACACGCTCGCACCAGATGCACTTGCACACCATAGCACGGCGGCGATTTTTTTGGTCGCAGCAACGGCAAATAAGCACGCGAGCAGCAAAAATAGCGAGACGGCAAGCACAAAAACGGGGAAGGCGTCGAAATAGGGCATTTAAACCTCTAGTTGCTGTTTCGTTATACATGCCCATAAAAACAATTTGAATTTTTATCTTAGTCGAAGCTTTGTAATACAACGAATTTCAAATTGTTTGTTATGGGGACCCGAGTCTCCCTGCCCATAAAAACAATTTGAATTTTTATCCTAGCCTAAACCTTGTAATACAACGAATTTCAAATTGTTTGTTATGGGGACCCGAGTTATACGACATTATACACAAGCACGAAAAGTTTATCAGTTCGTCCTTTCGAAGCGCAAGGGGCCCCCCATTCAACGGAATCCTTGTAAAATACGCCATTGATTTTGTAGCCAAATATCATTGTATGGGACTTGCCATCCAGCATGGGATGGGGCTGGCTTTGGGGCTGGCTTTGGAGCTGGCTTTGGAGCTGGTTTTGGAGCTGGCTTTGGAGCTGGCTTTGGAGCTGGCTTTAGTCCGAATGATTGAAAATGGGAATATTTACCTTGAACTGTGAGTGCAAAGAATACAAATGGAAAAAATGGACTTTGCAAGTATTTGTCTGCAGCTGATTCCAATGAGCCAGTGGCAGTAGGTTGAAAACTGCCATTAATGTGTACCAATACCGCATTATTTCTACCAGCGTATGCTGTTGGAGTTGATAAATCGTCAAAAAGCGAGTCATTGCTGCGTATGCTTTTCACTAAACCAGGTAAAGTACCTTGTGGAAAGTTGTATATACGGTAGGGCATTCTTGAAAGACACGATAACTGTATAAATTCCCGGGACTGAATTGCTCCGGGATGAGTTTGAAATGGTTGATTGCACGCAGCTCTAGTTACGCATGAATTTTTATACGTGCCATCGAATGCCCCTCTTTCTATTGCGTATAAATCTTCTAGGCGTGTTTCTCCTTTGAAAACGCCTAACTGTGTTGAAATGAGGTCCATTTTGTTAATATAATTGTCTATCATGATCTGTATTATACGTTTATTCGTTGGAGGGCGTGGGTCGAAAAAATTGCTAGACATACCTCGAACATTGCGGCCATAAAACGCGTCAATACCGTAATTCTGTATCTGCATTGCTGTGTCGTAAGGGCGAAAGCTGTTGAGTAAAGACGCAACTTTTGCAACGTCATTAAGTGCGACCTTAACGTTTCCATTAAATGAACGATCTATTCCTACGTCGCCAGGGTGATCCAGTATATTGCGCATGGACAAGCTAGATTGCTGCATCATTACAAATATTTCGCCGTACCTACGTGTCGCGCTGTCTTTTACATCCTCGTTGACAGAAACAAACGTGGACTCATTTAGTTGTTGCGCAATAAAATTGTTTATCACTACCACCTTGTTGAGCATTCCCAGCAGCATATAGTATTCCAGCACGCCTCTGAACAACAAAAGCGTGGCGTACCATGATGCGGTTTGACACTTAAGTGCCACTCGCTTTACAATATCGCATAACTTTAATTGAATGATGTTATCAGCGCGCAAGCCAAATACTCTCGCTGGGTCAGTCAGATGGTCATCGTCACATGCCAAGAGTATGGGGGTGGCAGCCGAATTCGGGTCAGGATTGTACCGAAGTATGCGTTCGGAATTATGACTCACAATTTCATCAATTTGCACTCCATATATAGCCTCCACGTTACCGAATGCGCAGCTCCACTGTGTTGTTGCCGCAGATTGACAGGTGTTCCTTCCGTAGAAGGAAAAAAGTGCAATTAATATTATAAATGTTGTCCATTTGTTCATGATGTGTTGTATTTTGTATGTACCCAATCCACTAGTTTAGTGTATCCGATATTGAGGGGATTTGTCATCTTTTTTGCTGATGGTCGCGCAAGTTAGAAATGTCCGGTTGTTGGGAATAGCCAGATCTACGAGGTTGGTTTTCGATTATTTTTTATTCTAGTCTAAGCCTTGTATTACAACAACGTTCAAATCGTTTGTTACGGGTCCCGATACATCAGGAACCGGTGCAATATCATCACAATACGAAAAAAACTGAGAATGTAAATTGGCAAAAGTGGTTGCATTGTTAACCTTTGCAATGACAGAATTGGAGTTGGGAATGCCCTCCTCTTCCGCACGCCCCCTGGGTGGGTGGGGGCTAGGGATGGTTATTATATCACAAAAAGATTAAAAAATCGTTAAGAATTTTCCGTTTATATCGGATTGCAGTAAAAAAACAAATAAAAGAGAAGAGCGCGGATGGAGCAGATTGTAGGGCGATGGCATATATATTTATCTGGGTATAAATATTGCGCTACCTGCACATCTCTCTCGGGTCAAACACAAAAATCATATGCTTCCACGTCTCATACCTATCCATAGGTAGCGGCAGAGGGCTGCATTCAGGATCCAAAACCGCGCGCAGTGCACTTTCTGCGGCGATGCGGAACTCTGGATCTGAGTCGGACCGCTTGCGATCTACCAAAATCGCCTTATCAACGCTGCCATCAGACTTTATGAACAGTTCAATCTCAACTATTATGTCGTACGCCTTTTCGTGCCCGCTCGGCATGTTCCAAAAGCGCTTCATGTGCTGGTTGAGCAAATCCATTTCCGTCCCGGTGAGCTCATTGCCGATTGTTTCTGCTGGCGCGGCTTTGCTGTTGCCTCCACCAGACGCCTTCCCAAGAAAATCGCTGACCGACTTGGCTGCTGTGCCTTTTTTGCCCAAATCGACTTTTCCTGCGACAACACCGTGAGTCGGGGATGGCTTTGGGGCGCCTTTTGATGGCTTTTTATTGGCGGCTGCGGTTTTGGCGCGCACAGAGGGCGTGGTCGCGTTAGACGGCTTTGCGGGCGCAGGTTTTCGCGGCGCAGCGGACTTCGCATGTGCAGGTTTTTGCTTAGCATTCGACGTGGCGGACTTTGCAGGCGCAGGTTTTTGCGGAGCAGGTGTAGCAGGCTTTTGCTGAGCAGGCGTAGCAGGCTTTTGCGGAGCATTTTGTGTTGCACTTTTTTGGGGAGCCGGGGCTGCTGCCGCGGGACGATTGGGAGCCGGAGCTGCACCTGGAGAGTTATTGGGGCTGTGCGATGCGTTATCCTCAGCAGGAGTAGGCGCATTCGCTGGTTGAGGCGCACTAGTTTGTTGAAGAGCCTTAGGTTCAGTATTGGGCTCAATATCAGTATTAGGTTGCGGCTCCACCTTAGGCACAGCCTTATCTTCAGCTTGATGCTCAAGAGCCTTAGGCTCCACCTTAGGCTCCACCTTAGGCCCCACCTTCTGCCCAGAATCATTGGATTCGGGCACTTTTGGCGCAGCATTCGGCTTAGGCACCCTAGGTTTTGGCGGCTTCCGCAATGTTGGTGCCGCGCCGTTTGGAGTCGCGTCATCCTTCGCATTTGCTGCATCACGCACAGCCTGAGGGCCGATGACCGGAGCCGCGCTCTTCGCTCCAAGTACGACAAAGTCGACAATAACCGGGCTCGCCCGCGGAGTAGAGTCCGCGCGATGTGGATTGTGCTTTGCTTGCAACAACAAAGCCAGCGCAACAAAAAGATGGAGCCCCGTTGATAAAAGCGCCGCCTTGGGCATGGTTAACATAGCTAACTACGCGGATAAAGTCTGCTTCTATACGATTCTACAAGAACTTTAACGATACCTAAACACAAAAAGTTTTGGACGACTTTTTGCATGTGCTTGAGCTGCTTTACCTGGCTCTATTGGTTAGTAAGAAAAAGACTCTCCTCGATTAAGTATTTATTCATAAATATATGCGAAGATGAATAATAACGCGATATGAACAACAGGAGAATTACATGAAAAAAACACTTCCATTTTTACTATGCATAGGGATTTGCTATGGATGCACTGATGCATACAGCCGTACGACAACGGACGTCACGGATCTGTTTGGTGCAGTCAAGAGAGATTTCTGCGTACGCGAAGGTACGAATTTTAGACGTGTGAGCGTGGATACAATGCCTTTTAATATAGACAATATACTCAGAGATGTCGGCGAATACTTGGAAATATTAGAACAACTTAATAATCCTAATCTATCTAAAGCAGATCGAAAGAGATTAACGGTGCGCAAAGAAAAAATTGAACGGATATATTCTAAAACAAAGGGTAGAACAGAGTTTTTTTATAGCGTTACTGTCATAGCAATTTCATTACGCGCAACGTGCCCAGCAAGTGATGTAGAAAAATTCCGTGCCCTACACACACGCATATCGAACGGAATAGAACGACTTGGCGAGACAAAAAGTGGATTTCAGAGATTAAAAAACAAAGTTGCTCTCAAAAGAAGAGACAGGCCACCGCACGAGATGGTGGATAGACGTGGTATTATTGCGCCAGATCTGACTCTCGACGTGGTCCGAAAGTGTTATCCCAAGGGAGGAGATCCGGAAGCGTTTACGCGAGATTTGTTTATTGCCGCAGTCGAAACACTCCGCAATCTCGTACGAGAGATAATAGAGGGTAATCCAGCAATAATACGAATGCAAGTATTAAACAAACAACTTAATCAAATAAAACTGTATTTCGGAGTGACGCGTTTGCATGATATTCAACTAGTCATATTACAAAATATGGTAGAGAATCACGATCAGTTCAATCCACAACAGCTTCAAATGTTATACGACGTAATGAGAATGCTTAATCGAAATGAAGTAGCTCGATTGAAAAAGTAGCTCGTTAATTATACCTGCCTATAGTAAACAGTTTGCCTGCCCAATGGAAACAATTTTAAAGTCGTTGCGGATCAAGGCTTGGCTCGTGATAAAATTTCAAATTGTTTATTATGGGGCCTCGGTAAAACGTACTGCTCAAGCTTGGGTTTCCCATTCAACCCATTGAATGGGAGCCCGCGAGCTCCTTCCCATTCAACTAGTTGAATGGGGTCCCGCGAGCTCCTTCCCATTCAACTAGTTGAATGGGGTCCCGCGGAGCACCGAAACGACGAACTGATAATATTTTTGTGTTTGGGTCTACGTTAACGAATTTTTAACGATTAATGCACTATGATGCTTGTGTCGCCTTTCTTTGCGAGTTTCTCATCAAATGATGGGCATGGTGTTGTGGGTAAAATGAAACAATATCTAGACAAATAACAAAGTTCGGTGTGATACTTAATACACGGTTCCCCCGCTGGTGTTTATACCGGGTACCCATATCAAACAATTTGAAGCTCGTTGTATTATAAGGCTTAAGTGAGGATAAAAATTCAAATTGTTTTTATGGGCAGGTTTATACACACATGTGTGCGCAGTCAAAAATGGAGGCGAATATGAGAAAAGCATTAAATGAGAAACAACTTCCAGAAAACGCTTCAGCGCCTGAGATCCCGGATGACGTTCCAGACAGCTACCGCCTGTCGGATGACGAGCCGTTCATGAACTTGATGCAGTTAGCTTACTTTAAGAAAAAGCTATTAAACTGGAAGAAGCAACTATTGGCCGAAATGCACGAAACAATAGAGCATCTCCCCGGGACATTATCTGCGGCGGATTCAATTGACGTAGCATGCAACGCAGTGAGTCAGTCCCTGGAGCTAAGGACGAGAGACCGCGAGAGAAAGCTGATCCACAAAATAGACGAGGCCCTGCAGCGCATATCCGACGGCACGTACGGCTACTGCGAAGAGACAGGGGAGCCGATCTCGTTAAAGCGATTGGACGCGCGCCCGATCGCGACACTGAGCATAGAGGCGCAGGAGCGCCATGAGCGGAAAGAGAAGGAATACTTGGACTAACCAAAACACACGTATTGATTCCATATTGATTATTATTGTACCATTCGAAAGAGTAGGTGATTTTAGATCTTGAGCATGCCAAAAGAGGAATTAATAGAGTTTGACGGAGTGGTTTTAGAATTATTGCCAAACGCGATGTTTAAAGTGAAACTAGAGAATGATTGCGTCATTATTGCCCACACGTCAGGACGAGTTCGCAAAAATCGCATCCGGATATTAGCGGGGGACAAAGTCAAAGTAGAGATGACGCCGTACGATCTGACGAAGGGGCGCATTACGTTCCGACAGAAGTAGGTCGGCAGGAGGACGTGTAGTTCGCCATGATGTCGGGACATGTTATATGATGTCGTAGAATAATTATTGTAGTAATAAGGAACGTAGCTCTTATAGTAACGTGAATGCAACGTGTTGCGTTACTTGATCCACACATCGCATTGAGCGCTATCAAACTTAAGGAAGCCTCCTTCAGGAAGCTGCACCTCTTTGGGTTCGCCATCTTTACACCGGTATTTTAGTAAATTCGGGGATACCGTTGTAAATATCGGCTCATGATTCTGTAAGATCTCATGGCATCCCAAAGACGAGAAGAAGGCCAGCGACACGACGTCATCGACTTGTTGGGCGTCAACTTTCCAGCTGTGTATGTTCAAGGTAAAAGGCATATTGTACTCGCATCAACTCCACTGACTCATTTTAGGGAATGTATGATCGAAAGTCGATGATAGCAGCTTTATTTGTTGTCTTTTGGTGAGCTGGGCAAAATCGCGCTGGTTATATTTCGAAGCTCTTCTTTTACGAGATCTTCGACTATGCCTTTGATGTTGTCTTTCACCCACTGATCCACTGATGCCTTGATTGCGTCAACGACAACTTGGTCCAGTCCACCGACCTTTGGCAGCGTCTCCCTTGTGCGAGACAGCTCATGGACTGCGTTCGCGAAATTTTTCAATATAGACTGGGTGTCCTTTTTCGAAGAGTCTTTGCCGGCGTCATGCGCCTCAACATCAGCCACAGTGTTTACGTAGAGCTCTGCAGTATTGTTATTTGGGGGGGATGTAAGGGACGCGTCAAAAGGCGTAGCTTCATTTTTCGATGATGTAGAGTTCGCGTCAAAAGACGTAGCGTTCTTTTTTGACGAAGCACGGGCAATGTCAAAGTACGTCACGTTCGTTTTTGGCGATATAGGGGCCGCTTCTAATACGGAGCGCCCTGGCACTGAATTATCATGTTCGGACAGAGGAACGCGCCCTGGCACAGAATGTTCGTGTTCGGATATAGTAGCACGCCCCGGGACAGAATGTTCATGTTCGAATATAGGAGCGCGCCCTGGAACAGAATGCTCGTAAAATTTATTTTCCACAGTGGGATGCAATGTCTCGCTCAGCAACATGGACTCCAAATGTTTAGGATCCAACAGCCCGGGATTCAAGTGCATTTCATCAGCATCACTCCTGGATGCACCTGCGCCTTCGCCTTCAGCCTCGACAAATGCAGGAGCATTGTGACGTGTCGCATTGCGAATAAAATTAGGCATATCGATGACATCGCCATCATCGATCCCCCTTTTGATAGAGCTCTCCACGATAGGGGATAGCGTCACGACATTGGCTCGCGCCTCTGCGTCGTCCATTGGCCGCTTGTGATAGCGCGGCTCGGACGAATCTTTGTCGTCGATTGATGCGCCCGCGGAAGGGTTGCTCTCCTCCATAAGTACGAATTTCTTTATGGAGTTTAGTATTTCTTCGATGGAATTGTCGTCTTCGTTAATCAAATTGAACTCCTTTCCGTCATTTTAAATATAGCCTTGCGCACCTTACGCAGTTCCATGTCTTTTATACTACCACTACTTCTTGCGTGATTCTATATATTTCTTGTGTCATCCGCATATTTATTGCATAGTTCCAACATTTGTTGCACAGTACCAATATTTACTGTCACCCCTACTCGCTCACTCCCAAAAAACTATATACGTCGTCTCCAATCAGCGAATCAAACATTTTCTTTATATCGTAAAACGCCATATGTGAACGCTCAATAAACGCATCAAAAACCTGATATTTCTTCGCGTACAAATCAAACTTGTGCTCCACTGTCACATACGAATCCACCCTGCTGACTTTGTCGCAAAGTTGTATCAGCTGGTCATATATGTCGAACTCCTGCGCCTCCAGCAAGCGTCGAATATTATTTGACTCAACAATGTCGCCATGACAGTAAAACGTTATATACTCCTCATCTATGCAAGGAAACGGATGCGTCAAGCAAGTCTTTGCGACCGCAGGCCTTCCGCTTTCGTTCATAATTTTGTGCCCCAACAACGGGTGCCGATATTTTTTATCGCGGGACAAATAAAGCTTCCCCACATCGTGGTACAAACCGCACATGTACGCAAGCTCAGGGTCAGGAAGCCCCGCTTTGACTGCGATTTTGTACGCCGCGCGCGCGACCATCCCGGAGTGTCCTATTGTTGATATGTCATATGGGTACATCAGAAATAAACAAAAATTCGACTATGACGACGTCAGCCTAGCACAATATAACCCGAGTACCCATAATAAACAATTTTAGTGTCGTTGTAATGTTGTGACAAAGATTCAAATCGTTTGTTATGGGGGGACCCGGTGTCGATCAACTTGCGATCAACAACCTCATCGGCGGAGATTGTTAATTCCCTACTAAAAAGAGGACATTTCTAACTTGCACATCCTAAATTGCACAATAGGATATTGTTAAATTGCGTTGACAATATTATCTTTTTACTTGAAATAATCTGCACGCATTGATATCCTATAATTACAAAGCCACGCAATCAACCACGATAAAGTACATGCGGAAGGAAAACAAACAAGTGAACGAGTGCATCGATCATCCAATTTCAGAAATGAATGGCATGGTAAAGATTGCAGGCCGCCCTTACGGAAACTCGTCGCTATTAAAAAAGATGTTCTGTGCTGACGAATATTATTACGCAAGACAGTTCCAACGAATAAGAAAAAAAGGCGGCTTTGCTCTATCGTGGAACTGGGCAGCCCTATTCGGAGCTGGAGTGTGGATGGTATATCACAAAATGTACCTAGCGTATTCAGCCTTCTATGCATTAGATTGCATATTACAATTACTATTTGATACTTTTCTGAGCTACGTTGTTCCTAATTTCAATAGATACGACACTATATTGAGCATTGTATATGTTGTGCATCATTTCATCGTAATGGGTTGCATAGGCAACGTTTTATTGTATTACGCAGCGAAAAGGAAATATAAAGTTGGATACGCTTTCTCTACGCGCATAAGAAGCACGAACAGAGCTAGCTTATGCCTACTTCTATTTCTAGGATTTATTGCGTCTATGGCAGGTCTATTCATGGCATTGAATCAAGCTGGCTGCGATAATGTTTTGCAAGGCAAAATACAAGTTGAAAATAAAGCTCGAACACGCACGAAAATAACAAGAGAAACGCAAGATGATATGGATAAACAAGGAACTAGTACATTAAAGTCACAACAACAACCTTGTCCGACAATAAGCATGACTGCTGGTCTTTTAACAGCCCGTGGAATGATTGTGCATTCAATATTCGTGCTAATATTACTTGGAGTCGCAATAAAAGATTATACTGGGGCGAGACGAGCGAAAAGAGTATACACTCAGCGATTCACATATACATAAGTATATATTAGACCTGTTGCGGAAGCCGTTTTGGGCTGTTGATTCCTGCTGTGTTGAAGCCGTTTTCGCAACAGGTCTATTATCTTTTTGATGTCAACGCAGTTTAGAAATGTCCTCAGGGTGTCCTCATGAAAAATTTTTAATAAGAACCCTTTATCTCTAATGATTTCAGTGTCGCACATTTTTTGCGCATGGCCCAAATCTGCTCCTCAAAATTGTATTTTATACCTGCCCATAAAAACAATTTGCATTTTTCTCCTCATCCAGGTCTGGCATGACAACGAGTTTCAACTTGTTTGTTATGGGGACCCATTTTAGTGGCTATTTTTTACTATGGTTAAGAACGTGTGCGATTCTCAAGGGACCAGAAACAATGGGTTCTTATTAAAAATTTTTCGGAGGGCGCCCGTGTCACACTTCAGCGTTCAACTTGCTATTTTTCTGAATAGTATTAATTTCATGGACTGACATCCCTGTGCATTCACTAACAATATCCAAAGACAATCCTTTCTCTAGCATAGAAATGGCAATTTTTGTCTTGCTGTTTGCCTCTCCTCGGGCCTCTCCCCGGGCCTCTCCCCGGGCCTCTCCCCGGGCCTCTCCTATGGCCTCTCCTAGGGCTTTTCCCCGGGCCTCTCCTATGGCCATTCCCCGCTGTATCGCCACAGTCATCTCGCTATGTCGATCATTTATCTCCCTTTGCCTCAAAAGCGCCGCCTCCCGCAGCTTCTTATCCGAGCTAA
>JAISXM010000018.1 GCA_031270515.1 Holosporales bacterium
TAATACAACGAATTTCAAATTGTTTGTTATGGGGACCCGGTAGACGAATTACTGGAGTTTTTGTCGAGCATTGCACGTAGTTTCAGGTTTTCCTGCTCTAACAACGCAACCTTTTCGAGACGGGCAACGGTCTGTTTCTCATAAGCAACGGTCTGTTTCTCATAAGCAGCGATCTGTTCCTTAAAGTCAGCGATCTGTTCCACTAGTGATTCAATGCTTGCCACGAACTACGCCGTATATTTAAACCAAACCAGCATCATTCATATCACAAACGTTTAAATTTGCAAAATGCCCGGGGACTGAGCAGTAACTAAAAAACGACAACCTTGTCGACAAAAAGCTAAGCTTTCTGCTACACGGCAGCCCTATTGGGGGTATACCTAAAGCCCAATTTTTTATTTTACAATAGACTTCTTCTATGTTTATTATTGTCCCCACGGTATATATTAACGATTTGTTATACACTCGTTTGCAATAATCGAGATATATACAGGACAACAACTGTTCCAATATGAATTTTATAAATTCGAAATGCAATAAAACAGAAGGGTCTCCTTCTGCGCAAGAGTTGTTCTCAACAGAACCAGAGCCGCCCTTAGCGCGAAGTTATGCGGCCCAGAATAAGTATTTAATTCTTACGTTTGTGAAGTTAATTACAGTGATATTGGCGGCACCCACAGTGCACGCAATGGATCCGTCTACGATGATGTTACAGCAGCAACAGTATCAGCAGGGGTACCAGCCACAATATCAGGGATACCAGCCACAATATCAACAGGGATACCAGCAACCACAGTATCAGCAAGCGCCGCCCCCACAGTATCAGCAGGGGTATCAGCAAGCGCCGCAGCAACAGTACGCTCCGGGACAAAACCAATACGCGTCTCAAGCACGCGTCCCCCCTTCAGGAAGCACAAATACTGAAGGATTGAGCGGTTTGGCCAGCGGACTTATTGACAAGCTTAATTCAGCAAATACTCCGCAAACAGATCAGTCCAGTGCAAATCAAGTGGTTGGAGGCAATAATATTTCGCAACCAGGATACAATGGCGCGCCGGCGACTCCTGTTAACCAGCAAGCATATTACGGAAATCAGCAACCGTCGTACCAGAATAACGTAGGCATGCAACCTGGCTATCCGCAACAGTCGTACCAAAGCATGGGCGTGCAACCTGGCTATCAGCAACCGTCATACCAAAATATGGGCATGCAACCTGGCTATCAACCGTATCCAAACAATATGTCGGGCGCTCCCGCCGCAGCAGAGATGGGGGGCGATCAACAAAATATTGCTCCCGCCGATGTTGCGCCACAAATGTATCCGCCATATCCTGCAGAGTTCTTTCACGTAGCGCGGCCCAACCCCAACCCAAATGCAGGAATGAATAAAGGGGGCAAAAAAGGAAATGACAAAAAAGGAAATGATAAGAATAAGAAACCAGGGAACAAAAAAGGGGATAAAAATGAAGATAAGAATGGGGGCAAAAATGAAGAAAATCCGCCTGATGGCAAGCCCGAAGGAGAAAACGCAAACGCAAACGCAAACGCAAACGCAAACGCGCTAAATGAGGGGCAAATGCCATATCCTGCAGCAAACGCGTATCCTCCATATGTGGGTCAGCCTGAGCCATTTCCACAACAAGAACAACAACTCGCTCAATACGGTCAGCAAAACCCCGCCGCATTCGCCGGAAATCCTGCAGGGGGCAACGTATCCGCGGACGTAACAACGAGCAATCAAGGAGTAATATGGCTCCCCCCAGGGCGACAGTATTTGATATTGGAGAAACCATCCTTGGTTGGAGCGACACCTAAAGCTGTGGAGCTTCCGCAGGGCACTTGGGTTGTGATACGGACTTCGCCTCCAGCCACGCCAATGGCGCCAAATGTCGCACAGTATGCGCCACCGTCTGCTGGGGCAGTGCAAGCGCCGTATCCATTTCCAACAAATTAATATGGGCATCCATAGAAACAAATGGAAAGGCGTAATGACGTGATTGTTAACTATTTGTTAAACTTTTCGTGCAATATTTAAGTATTAGATCGCTAAAAACGACACTCACATGTACACAAGCCCAGAGTACGATCTTCTAGAGGTTCCCGGATCAGACAACTTAACCATTGCCGTCATTTCCGCAATGCACCACGGCGAGCAAGGTGAAGACACGGGCGCGCGATTATGCGAATGGACGATTATCATGGATTTGATGTTCCCACCGCTTATGTCCATTCAGCTATACGGATGGTACGCAGAGTCCGAGCGCGAAACAGGGCCCGATGTCGGGAATCAATTGTTCACCTCATCGAGCCTAAAGCACTCGGAACTCGTTGTGGTCATCCCGTGCGGCATGCATTTGGCCACGTTAGAATGCAGACTCGCCGCCGGGAAAGAGGTGTCGAAAGTCATCATCATGAGGAATATCAAGACGGGGGGGCCACTGCCTATTGACCTTCCTATACAAACAATCATTTTTGGACATTGCTACATCACGAAAGTCCAGCAATATTTGGATTACATTATTGTGAGCCTGAAAATCGGGACGAAAATGGTGATTTGTACGGCGTTTGATCAAGAGGGTATGCCTAGCGGAGTTGGCGTGTATGATGTGTCGTTTGTAGTTGGGGATATTGATACGTCTCTTACGAGCTTACTATCAATGTTATAGTAGACCCATTCACAAAAACTTTATCAGTTCGTTGTTTCGTTTCTCGCGGGTACCCATTCAATTGAGTCGTTCTATAATAAATGGCGCAATATCAACGGTATGTGCAAATTTGCGAACAAACGTATTTGTCGTAATCCACGCATCCACTTCGCTCAGAATCGGCCCGGCATCCTCCTGCAGCGTATGCGTAATCACGAGCACAATGCGCGTTGCGCCAATATTTCGCGCAGCCTTAATGGCCGCACGAACTGTGCTCCCCGACGCAACAATATCGTCCACTATAATACAGGTTTCGCCCAATGGGCATGTGGACAAAGTCGATTCACAAAAATCATTTTGACGTTTTTTACATGCTGTAACTAAGGATACACCGAGCGCGTCTGCGATCTGCTTGGCTCTCCAACAAGCTCCTTTGTCCGGCGCCAATACAAAACAGTCTCCGCGGACGACTTGGCGAATTTGGGACACAAACAATTGCACAGGGTATAGGTTGCAAACTCGCTCATCAAAGGAGTTGTGTACATCAACTGCAACGAATTTTATGCGCGGCGCACCAACATTCGCTTGCGCAGAATCGGCCGAAAGCAACACATCTGGCTCCCCAACACTCGCTTGCGCAGAATCGGCCGAAAGCAACACATCTTGCAGCTGGAAACTGCGCGCGTAAGGCATATACGGGAAGCACAACGTGCGCATCGCGCCCTCGTGCCGCCGCCGCCGGAGCTCGCGCGACATCCCCAGCGCATGAACATAGGCGTCCGCCCGCAGTGGAAGCTGAATCAATGTGACGTCTTCATCCGCAAATGGAGGCAATTCGTCAAACTTGACTTCGCCATCAGGGTGGTAATTTACAGGGACGCGGTGGAATGCTGCGCCAATATTCGTTAAACAAGCAACAAACGATGCCAATAGATCAGACTCTTCACCAATCAATATGTACATGCGTATCCCTATTGGCGCCGGCACGCCCCATTACAAGTCAGGCAACTTCGCGCCGCGCATCCCCCTTGAAAAACGAATCCGCTGCTTACCCCGACTGTGACGAAATCCAGCACAACATTGTTCAAAAACGCAGACGAATTCGCATCCGTTATAAACGTAACTCCCGCTACGTCAAACACCTCATCCGTGATGCTAACGGCGTCCGCAAAACTCATGCTGTGGTTGATTCCGGTGACGTCTTGGTACACGAAAACCCGCACCCCAATTGGCGTGGGTTGCCGCTCTTGCATGAACTCATTTATTTTGTCTAATGCTGCTGTTGTTACAGAAAAATTAGTCATGACCTGGTATCTACCTGCCCATAAAAACAATTTGAACTTTTATCCTAGTCTATACACTGCAATACAACGAATTTAAAATTGTTTGTTATGGGGACCAGGGGATCGAATTGTTAGGATACACGATTTCGCTGTTTCTCTAATTTACTGCTCGAACTCAGTGTATATACATGAGCGCCTTGTTTGTGCTTAAACGAGTGAGTCTTACGGATCAATCCTGCACTTAAGCTCCCTATAAAAAATGTCGCAATAGAAACTGTCACAAAGTTTCTTTGAAAAAACGCTGCAAATGCACGAATCTTATTCATACTTCAAATCCACCAAATTTTAAGCTTTACCAATAATGTGAACTATACCGGGTCCCCATAACAAATAATTTGAATTTTTATCCTAGTCTAAGCGTTGTAATACAACGAACTTCAAATTGTTTGTGTGGCCCCCTGTATAATTGTACCAGGCACACTCAATGGATATTACACAAAAAAACGAAAAAACGCAAATTCGCGGGATTTTCGCCTCCCCATGGACAGAGTCCCCCCTCAGAAAACACAGGATTTATAAAACGACGAACGGATAAACTTATTGGGTTTGGGTCTCACTTCTTTAGTGGTTTTGCAATCAGCTGCTTATTAACATTGTGCCTGATTTGGCTGACGCGCTGCGATACGCTGGGCTCCATCTGATAATAAAGGGACAAGCAGCACAGCGCCAACAGCACGTCATCGCTCGGTTCCTGCGATAATTCCTCGATATTCTTGCACACGTTCACGCTTTCGGACGTTAATGCGCTAAGCGTGCACTCCGACGCATCCGAATACGCATCAAACTCACAATGACGCGTGCTTTTGGGCTCAAAGTGGGCCATTTCACGGGAAACATTGGACTTACAAGGTGGAGCCTCCGGTGGGATGTTTGTGTCAGCTACCAATTTTCGCGCGGTTGGGGCGCTCACCGTTGCGGCGGCAACATTGTTGTACGCATCATTCAGCATAAGGTATTTTTTACTCAACACCGGAGATAGCGTAATCGGCGCACAAACCGGGCCCGTCCCTATCGCGGCCGCCGCAGGTTCAGACGAAGAGCTGTGGCGGGAACGATTGGCCGTAAATAAGTTATCAGTTGTGCGAAACGTAATCACGTGCATTTGATTTACTTCGTTTTCAATTTTAATCCAATTCCTATCAAAGGAGCTGAGTTTTAATATTTCACGTTCACTTTTGCTTCTGTGGTGTTTGTCATAATTTTTTTGTTTCGTATGACATTTTTCTTGGTCGCGTGTTGTACCTTGCTCGCGGCCTGCACCATTTTCGTATGCACCGTCCTCGCGCACTGTCCCATGCTCACACAGCAAACCACCTGCATCCTTTTTATTTTCGTGACTTTTTCCTTTAAACAAGAGCATCTTATGTTCTGATTCATCTAAAAAAATCTTAAAAATATTACCCAACACAGGTGTAGATTTAATCAATTCCTTTACAAAAACGTCTCCGACACGTTCCGCTAGACGATCGCCTTTATCGCAGGACTTACTGAGCGAAGCAAGTGCGACTCCGTACAGATACACGGAAATGCTGTACGAAGACAACCACTCCAGCAACGCCGCATCAATGCGCTCACACAAAGTGCGCTCAACCTCAGGACTGAGGAGGATAAACTCGCGCAGTAAATCGTCGTACCCCTTCTTTAACAAGGTCGTATTTTTCGTCGTCAAAGCAACTTTAAACCGCTATAATATTGGAAATAATTTTCTAAATTTTCCTTTTTGTGTTTTTGAAACTTGAAGTTGTTTTAATTTAAGTTCTTTTAAGTCTGCTTTTGCGTTAATTGTACACACGACTCCAGATGTACTAAAGCACA
>JAISXM010000023.1 GCA_031270515.1 Holosporales bacterium
GGAATATTGCTTCTTTGGTTGCCGCGACGTACCTTCCGTATACTTTGACCCCGACTCCCTGCACGAGCTGTTCTTCCAATGCCCTTTTGGTTATTGCTCTTCCTTGTATTTTTTTTGCATTCCATCCAGAGTAGAGAGACTCGAGCAATATTGCTTCAACTCGTGTATCAACTTATCCACTGTAACATTTGAAGCTAAGTCAATACTTAGCAGAATAGCAATAGGCACGTTTAGTGGTTGTTCTTTTTTATCATGTATCTATATTCCACCCAGCGTAAATATTATCTGTGAAAGTTGCTTCTCCGCGTGTCGCATAGACAATCGTAACTTGCCATCGTGTATCAACTTATCCACCGTAACATTTGGATCTAGGTCCAAACTGAGCAGTATAGGAAAAAGCGCGTTTCAGGAGTGTCCGTCCTTGTCATCTATACGTATTCCTTCCAGCGTAGAGGTCATCTGTGAAAGTTGTTTCTCTGGATGTGGTCACTTATCCTCCGTAACATTTGAACCTGACTCCAAGCTGAGTCGGATAGAAAAAAGCGCTTTTAGTGGTTGTTTTGCCTCGCCATATTTTTGTTATTCAGATATCTGTATTCCATCCAGCGTACGGGTCATCGGTGAAAGTTGTTTCTCTGGATGTAGCAAATTACCCACCGTAAAATTTGAATCAGAGTCCAAGCTTAGCCTGATCGAAGGATTCGCGTTTAGAGCTTGTTCGTCCTTGTCATATATCAGTATTCCATTCTGCGTAGAGATCATCCGTGAAGGTTGCTTTTCTGGATGTGACAAGTTATCTTCCATAGAATTTGAATCTGGGTCCAAGCTTACCCTGATAGGAATAGGTACGTTTGAGAATTGCTCATCCTTGTCATCTATCCGTATTCCTTTAGGCGTAGATGCCCTCTATGAAAATTGTTTCTCTGGGTGTGACCAGTTATCCACCGTAACATTTGAATCTGAGTCCAAGCTTCGCCAAATAGGAACAGGTCCTTTTAAGAATTGCTCGTTCTTGTCATCTATCTGTATTCCATCCAGCGTAGAGGTCCTTTGTGAACGTTGTTTCTTTGGATGTTACAACTTATCCATCGTCAGATTTGAATCTGAGTCCAAACTTAGCCGGATCGAAAGATGCACCTTTGAGGATTGTTATTCATTGTCCTCGATCTGTATTCCATCCAGCGTAGAGGTCATTGGTGCTGAGTGTTTCTCAAGTTGCGACGAACTAAGTTCCGTAACATTTGAAGATCGCTCAAAACTGAGACGTATAGGGGAAAACGCTTTTTGTTGTTGTTACTCATTGGAATCTATCCGTATTCCAAACAACGTTGAGTTCATAGGTCTTGGTTGTTTCTCTATGTGTAGCCGTCTATTTACCATAACATTTGCACCTATATCAAGACTGGCAATTCTCGAAGAAAATGTTTTTAGTGGCTGTTATTCATTGGAAATGATAAACCTTCCACCCAGTGTATATCACATAAAGAAGGGATGCTTTTTCGATTGTTGCAACCTAAGCTCCGTAACATTTGAAAATGGCTCAGACCTGTTCTCTATCGAAAACAACGCTTTTGAGCGTTGTTATATCTCATCCGTCTATTTTTCGTTCAGCGCTTCTAATTTCAAAGAAAGTTGGTTCTCCGGCAATCTCAGACAATTGACAACACATTTTAAGGGCCGCCCTCTTAGGTACTATTACGATTAGAGCTACGCCTTTTGAAAAAAACCGCAGCCCCTCTAGGCTTGCGTGGATGAAGCAAAAGCGTTGGTGGGTTCAATAGAGTTCTTTCGTAACTCTTCAGAATCAATTTTTCGGGTAGTCGGTTCGGTGCTCGCGGGACCCCATTCAACAAGTTGAATGGGAACCTTCGTGGGACCCCATTCAACAAGTTGAATGGGACCCCTCGCTGCTCATGTCATATCTTTACTCCTGCTGCCAATTATTTTTTAGCCTTCGGGGAGAGCGATGCAATATCATCACAACGCGAAAAAAGTTGAGGAACTAAATTGGCGGAAGTGGTTGCATTGTTAACCTTTGCGGTGACATAATTAGACTAAGCGGCACATCCCCTTCCTGCACGCCCCCTGGGTGGGTGGGGGTTAGGGATGGCTACTATAGCACAAAAAGGTAAAAAAAACGTTAAGCGCCCTTGACGTATATTTATCTCAAGTTTTACTAAATCTCAAACTTTGTTAAGCGCATCTACCTCAGCTTTAGAGTCGATAGCCCTATAAGCGCCAGCACAAACGACAATATCCAAAAGCGGATAGTTATTGTGGACTCTGCCCATCCTTTTTTTTCAAAATGATGGTGGATTGGGGCCATCAAAAATATTCGCTTCCCGTGTCCAAATTTAAAAAACAATACTTGTAATATAACGGACACCGTTTCGACCACGAATAATCCGCCCACAATGCTCAACACTAATTCGTGATGCGTCATCAACGACACCGCCCCCAATACTGCCCCAATGGACAAAGACCCGGTATCACCCATGAATATCTTGGCTGGCGGCGCGTTGTACCACAGAAACCCTAGACTCCCGCCAACAAGGGCCGCCAAGAACACGGTCAGCTCCCCAACGCCCGGCACAGAATGAATGTACAAATAGTTCGCAAATTTTGCATGCCCCACAAGGTAGCTGATAAAAGCAAAGCTGCCCGCCACATATATGGCCGGCATGATCGCTAAGCCGTCAAGTCCGTCCGTCAGATTTACGGCATTCGATGTGCCTGCAATCACGACTATGCCCCAGATGAAATATGCCCAACCAAGGTAGACCACTAAGTTTTTGAAAAACGGAATGGTGACGCCAAGGTATAATTCAGTGGGTGTCAGCTTGGATACCGCGCCCACCACAACCAGAGAGCACAGCGCCTGGGACAAAAATTTCCACCTTGCCTTCAACCCATCCGCCTTTCCCGTGGCAAGCTTTCGCCAATCGTCGTACGCGCCTATGGTCCCAAATGAGAGCAACACAAAAATGGACAGCCAAACGTACTCATTCTTCAGGTCGCACCACAATAGAGCGCTGGTTATGGTGGCCCCCAGGATGATCAGCCCTCCCATTGTCGTTGTTCCGCTTTTGGATGCGTGCGTTTCTGGGCCACAGGTGCGGATCGGTTGGCCTTGTTTTTGCTTTTTTTTCAAAAAACGTATTATTGGCATGCCGCAAAACAGCCCAATAAATAACGCAGTCAATAGAGCGCCGATACTTCGTACGGATAAGTACTTGAAGACGTTAAGAATCGGATATGAAGAATTTAACGGGTATAAGAATGTGTATAGCATAGATTACATAACGTAAAAAAACTCTCCGGGTGTGTTGCCACAGTTCTAAATATGCGCAATCATTTTTTGGGGAGAGGGACTAACCAACTTACGAGCACATTGGATAGTAGTCGTATTTGCAGAAACATTCAAATAAATTTGAGGGCAATTCCGTTACCTGGAGTTGTTGGCCCTTGGCGGAGTATTTGTGCTGTGATTCGTGATAAAAAAATTTTATGCGTAGGAACAATTTGCGCGATTTTACGGACGCAAAGTCTGATTGTTGGAGTACCGGTTCGCGTGTTGAGGAGAGTGCCGAGGAAAGGATCGAGGCAAAGACCGGTTGGAGTGTCGTTCGTGCCGTTACTAGTGTTGGTAACGTGTATTCCTTTATGGAGCGAGCCTGCACAGATTGACTCAACGGCACAAAGCCGCTCAACGTCACCAAACAACGCAAATGCACGCTCAAAAAAGCCTAACGCCCAAAATAATGTTGCGCAAACGAGCAAACTCGGTATTCCCTCAAGCGGTGCGTCGTTAGATATATTTGTCGACTCAAAAAATAATCGCGTTGTAGTGCGCCCTCCCGAATCTTTCGGTGAAGCCCAAGATATCGAAATTCCACTGAAAACGGTGAAAATCCAAAAACCTACGGCTAAGGCTATGGTTGTCACGCCAACAAGCGAAAAGAAAACAAATAAGCAAAAGTATGAGGAAGCGAGTAAGCAAAAGGATGAGGTTTTGCGTTCAAAAGTAAGCCCTCTGTGGGATGCGCCGGTGGATGCGCCTGCTGAGGCTGAGGCGGTGTCGAATACGGGGTCTAATGCGCCTGCGGAGGCGGTGGCTGATACTGCGGCCAAGGCGGTGGATGGTGCCGCGTCTAAGACGCCGTCTAAGACGCCGTCTGATCTGCCGGATACGGGGGGAGAAACGCCTGCAGCAGCCGAAGTTAAATTAACCGGAGACTCATCCGCGGATACAGCGGCAAAAGGGACCGCGGTCGATTCTGCTGCTACGGCTAGCGCAAACGCACACAAAGCGGATGATCCTCAGCTTAAACCAGTGGCGAACATCGCTGCAGACAAAAAAAAACAGGATTCGTCAGGGGCGTCATCTGAACCAAGCGCAAAATCGAAGACGCCCCCTCCTCATGGAGATGCGCCCGCCCCTGTAAATACAGCTGCGTCCGATGACACTTTACTGGGCAAATACTTAAATAATAAAGCCAGCAACGATTCTACTGTTGTTCCAACAGGGTCCGTTTTATTTCGCATAAGGAACCTCCCAAAGGAGGACGTTGACCAGTCAGACGAGGACATTGAGGATGTGCGCCTAATGCAGAAGCTTGTTAAGGACAAAAAGGCCCAATTGCGCAAAAACGCGGAAGAGCGCGCGGCTGCGGCATCGAAGGTGGCTGTCGTGGCGACTGCGACGACGAAAGGGGCTGAGGCGAAGAAGGCTGCGGATGCAAAAAAGGGCGAGGCGCCTCATCAAAATGGGAAAGCTTTGCTGGAGTCCGCTTACGTAAAGAAAGTGGCAGCCGCAAACGACTCAGCTCAGGTTAAAATTGCAAACGACGCCGCTCAGATTAACGACGCAACTCAACTTAAAAGAGTTGAGCCCGCGTCTCCGCCAAATGTTAATGCGCAAGACGACCAATTCAAAAATACTAAACTACAAGAATCTCCACATGGGGGGGCGGTCATTGCGCAACAAGTGTCCGAGCGCGACATAAAGAAACTGGAAGAGGATTATTCCAATAAGTTTATCCATGTCGAAGCCGCTCCAGCAATAGAAGAGCGTCCTACAGTTAAAGTAATTGACGTAAAAGCCGCCGAAGACCAAGCCCCATATCAGGTTATTGAGTGCGATGTGCGCGATATTGCCTCGGTCACCGCAAAAAGCACGGAAAATGCAAAATTCCACGAGCACAGCACATACAAGGAAATGCCCGCCACGGTCATTACAACATCAGAGTCTCCAACGTTAAAGTTTAGTGGGTCCGTTTGTTCGCACATTGGAGCCGTTGTGCAGGATGATGCGCGCGACAATAAGTCGGGTGATTTGCACCTGAGCATAGGTTGGGCCGATTTGTCTTGGGAGGCCGTCGGCATAACAGTCGACGACTTCGTGTACAGGTATGCGGCGTCTTTGCAGGTCGTTCCGGGCGATGTGAAAATGCTGGACCATTTTGTGGAGGTCGCGAATAACTATGGCGTGCTTCAGCTAGGGAATATAAAAGGTCCCGACGGAAAGTACGCCGATGACGCGACGTGGCTCGTTGGAGGGACAGGAGGCGTGGACGGGTCTATCTGGGGGTTGCTCAGCAATATAAGCGGCCTATCCCATACGCACCATGTTGTGGCACATTCGAAGCGGGCCACGAAGTTGGTCTATAACTCCCCTCGCTTGGCTGGGTTTCAGTTCGGGGTAGGCTATAGTCCTAATCCAAAACATCAAGGATGGGGCGATTTGAATGAGCAAAATTATTCGAACAGCAACGACAACGGCGTGTATCCAACTGACGATTTAAATAAAAAACACAATGTCGCAGTTGGAGTAAACTTTTCGCAATGTTTGAATGATTGTGAAGTATGCGCGTCGTTTGTTGGCGTTACAGAGCAAGCATATTTGACGACAGAGGTTCCTGATTCGTTTGATGCGGAAAACACTTACTCTGCAGGTCACGTCGCATCCCAAAAGCGCGAAATCAAATTAAGGAAAGACACGTCTTATCATGCGACTTGGTCAATGAGATATAAGAACTTTAAGATCGCTGGGGGCTTTATTAACAACGGCGACCAGAATACTTTGCCAACAAAATTCAGCGCAGATAGGCAAAGCAGATATGGCAGTCATCTGGGAAACGCAGGGCGCGTGTGGAACATCGGCGGGAAATATTCCATCGGTTGCGTGGATATTGGCTACGCGCGCCACAGGTTAGAGCGCCGAGTCACGAACTACGATTATTCGAAGGGGACGATACACGCGCTTTCGGTGGACTGTAATATTGTGTCTGGAGTGCAAATATTTGCGGAAATCGACCATATTGATGTGTGCGCGGCAAAAAGGGCGTCTGTGTACGACGAAAGCAGTAAGCCTTTGCGGAATAAGGGGACCGCAGTGTTGGTTGGGTCGAAGCTGAGTTTTTAGGGGGGCGTTAGACCTTCCCATGAAAACAATGTAAACGTTTACTTCCTTGTGTCGCAACGACTTTTACGTTGCTTGTCCTGAACCAAGTTGTTTATCTTAATCATAAAAAGTAATAAGAATTTTACACTAGTTGCGCAATATAAAACCGACATTGACATTGCCTCCGGAATATATGTATACTAAGTATAATAGAATAGATAAATTAGGAGAGATTACATGCCGAAGATATTAATGATGTGTGTTTGCAGCGCGTTATGCGTTTGCAGATGTGTGAATGCAAGCGATGATGTTCTTAATAAGCTGCGAAGACAAGCAGAGACAGGCGATCCTCAAGCTACTAAGTCATACGCGGATGCTTTATCAAAAATAGACCCCGCTGAAGCGGGAAGACGCTTCGTAGAAATTTTCCCACATCTAGGTCCAAATGATTATACAAACGTAAAATCTGCTGCGCGATTATGCTACGATACGGCGCTTGCACACAACGATGCAATACAATATGGATACGCAGCGCGTTTGTTTGAGTTTTTGTACGACAATGACCCTAATCTGCTAGACGATAGTGAATCCAAGGATTATCGTGGATACAAGATGTATGCTTTTTTACTTGCAAACGGATTGGGTACAAAGTTTGATATTGAAAAGGCTATAGCTGTACTGTACAGTGCTATCAGAAAGTACGGATCCCGTGAGGATCTAATTGATCGAAAAAATAGCTATGAGAATGATGGGGTACTTTGGGAGCAGACAGGAAATGCTAAGGATGAGGATGATATACAAAGAAAGTTGATCTGTTATAATCGTGCGATAGAGTGCTACGTCACTAAGAATGAATTTCAAAAAGCCGCTCTTTTGTATAAAAATACTCTTCGTATAGCACCGAGTTCACGTGAGAAAGCAATTGCTACCTTCAAATACGCGTCGGTTTTTCAGAAAACATCATCAACAATAGGCGATCCGAAGTACAACGCGGCTATAGACCTGTTTGTTCAACTTGGGACTGACGAATCTGCACCAGAAGGAGAGCGGAAACTCGCATTAAGGGCGATATTCGCACTGCCTGAGCCTATGTTAGTAGAGACATTATATAACGAAAAAGTTTTGGAGGCATTCGCTCATTCTGCAGGAACACTTCGCGCTACGTGTTATGTTATCAAAGTATTGCTGGCGTTTATACACCAGCCAGGGGCCCCCCAGGAGCTGGCTACTCACTGGTTAAATGAACGCGTAAAAGATGTCCAGAATTGTGTCCCGATATGTAGAGAAGTTAAGGATATTCGAGTATATTGCTCTTGGTTGGAGGACATTAGATGTCTGAGTGTTGACAAATATGTGTGGGAGAATCTATCTTCGTGGCATAGGGGTTCAATAACAGGTGCATTCAGTAGAGGACTGAATAACGTACTGGCCCGGATAAGACAAATCAATGTAACAACTTTTAATCAAGATTTTGAAACAAACTGTCCAATGTTGTTATGGCTAAAGCCATTAACTATGGGGGCAACGCCTGCAAGTGCCGACGAAAAAGCTGATTTACAAATTGCATACGACAAGATCCTATCCTATACACAGAGTAGGGTATTCATAGATAGTCAGGGCAGGTCTGTAACTGATGCTCAAGAATTGACGAAGCGAAAAAAAACGGTTAAGCATATTTTGAGCAAAAATGCGAGTGATCAGGAATCGCTTAATTTGGTGTTGCATGATTTGTTTCCAGCGGATTATCCTGTACAGTAGTTTTTTGCCTGAGGGATACCGGGGCCCCATAGTAAACAATTTGAAACTCGTTAGACCTGTTGCGAAAGCCCTTTTGAGCCGTTGATTCCTGCCGTGTTGACGCAGCTTTCGCAACAGGTCTGTTGTAGATCACTGTTGTGATCCCTATAAAAAATCAAATTGTTTTTATGGGAAGGTATAGACTAACATGTATCTGGGTTCCCCTTGATACTTCTCCACGAAAGCAAAGCATGGATAAAATTATTCTCACCGGAATGCGCCCTCTGTCTGGCGCAATCCCCATCAGCGGAGCCAAAAACGCCGCGTTGCCATTGATGGCAATGTCGATGTTAACGTCAAAGCCTCTTGTCCTAAGCAACGTGCCCAAGCTTAGCGATATCACACGCATGGCAGAGCTGCTAACTCACCACGGTGTAAACATCACCTTTGACGGCACATCATGCTGCCTGCGGGCCAGCGACATAACCGACACCACAGCTCCGTACGATATCGTGAGCAAAATGCGCGCGTCGATTGTCGTGCTTGGGCCACTGCTTGCTCGGTGCGGCAGAGCGGCGGTGTCGCTTCCTGGCGGATGCGCAATTGGGACGAGGCCCGTGAATATGCACATAGACGGACTGCGCGCGCTAGGAGCGAACATATACATAGAGAATGGGTACATCTACGCAAGCGCCCCCGCGCATGGGCTAAGCGGCGCGACGATTGTGCTGCCGTTTGCAACGGTGACTGGGACGGAAAATGTGCTGATGGCTGCGACTCTTGCGAACGGAACAACGGTGATCAAGAACGCCGCCAGAGAGCCCGAAGTTTGTGACGTGGCAAACTGCTTGCTCGCAATGGGGGCGAAAATTTCAGGAATCGGCACAGATACGCTGGTGATTGATGGCGTGCAGGAGCTTGATGGCGCGCACCACAATGTGATTCCCGATAGGATAGAGGCCGCCACATACGCGATAGCCGGGGCCATAACGAATGGGGATGTCGTGCTTAAGGGCGTGGTGTACGACGATTTGCTGGCCTTTTGGCAAACGCTGGAGAGAGCTGGCGTGTGCGTATCGCAAGTGCAACGCAGCGCGAAAAATGTTGCAGACGTACGCATTACAATGAGTTCGCGCCCCAAAGGGGTCGACGTAATGACAGAGCCGCATCCAGGATACCCGACCGATGCCCAAGCACAATTTATGGCTCTAATGGCCCTATGCGACGGAGCTGCTATGGTGACGGAAACGATCTTCGAAAATCGCTTCATGCACGTCCCGGAGCTTTGTCGCATGTGTGCCGACATCACAATCCACAAAGCGTCGGCTCTTGTGCGTGGAGTGAAGCAGCTTGTTGGAGCGCAAGTTATGGCGACGGATTTGAGGGCGTCCGTGTCGTTGGTGCTGGCGGGACTGGCGGCGTGCGGGGAGACCACAATTCAGCGAGTGTATCATATCGACAGGGGGTATGAGCGCATCGAGGAAAAACTGCGCAACTGTGGGGCGGTAATTGAGCGAGTGTCGTAGTCGCGGGCTATACTCCAGGGCAAACGGACAGTTCTGTTAGACCTGCCCATAAAAACAATTTGAACTTGGACCACGATAAAAACCTTAAACCGCAACGAAGTGCAAATTGTTTGTTATGGGGACCCGGTTTATATGCTCGATGTTAAATCCTCTGGCCTGTTGACCATAACAAATAAGTGGATATTCAAATCGTTTTTGTGGTAGGATACGTGAGGTACCCTGCTATAAACAACTTAAAGTTTATTGTGGGTCAGAGTTTTTTATGGGCAGGCATATACCCAATCACAAAAAGAATTAGCAGCAGGAGTTTCGGAGAACAAGCCCGGGATTCGAAACGACGCACTGATAAACTTTTTGTGATTTGGTATAGTAATTAAAAATAAACTGTTTTTATAGGAAGGTATATATGCATAATAAATTGAGGATGCTTTTTGTCGTTAGCTTTTTAAACCCACTTACTATTCAAGTACAACATTCATCGAGTCAGCCCTCGGACCGCAAACATGAAATAGCCCTTTTCTCGGAGGTTATTCAGCCTTTTGCCTATGATGCTCCCAAGCCAACTCCTGTTGTGCATTCTAATCCACTCGTTGCAGCGACTAAATGGGTTACCGCGGCTGTTGCTACTAAAAAGCAAATGGCCGATGCGGAACACGTAAAGAATGCGACGATTGCATCATTTGCGGGAGAATGTTGCCAAAATCTGGGATTACATCTTTTAGGATACGAGCCTATGGATAGGCGCTTACGCTCTAATAAAAGTAGAATATACGAAATCACGGCAAGCGATGACGACAGAGGAATACACTATTTCGCAGTCAAGGTTGGACTTTACTGTGAATTTCTATCATCAAAAATCTTGGTTGATAAGCTGAAAGGCAAAAATCCGCCCGCGTGTTTGGCATTTGCGAACCCGATGTACGCACAATGGGTAGATATCGTAAATACGGGAATCCCTGTTGACGGCCAGCCTGAAATAAACCAGATGTGTGCGCGCCAGTCTGATGTCCTTGATTTGAGCTCTGATTTGCCTCCCGAATTTGGCGGACACCAATTAAGACCAGACAGACAAGATAGTCATTTTTGCTTATTGTTCATGCCAAGGGCTCTGGGGGAAAGTGGAACTAATTTTTTTGGAAAACTTTGGAGATTCCCAATGTCCTATGAGCCAGTGTCTGATGAACAAGTGAAAGCTGTTTACCGAAATTTGGCGAAAACAGTAAATTTTCTACATAAATTTTTTGTATGTGATATATCGCGAACGAATAACGTTTTCGTTGATATTGATACAGGAACGATTACGGTAATGGACGTTTCCAGTCTGGCGTTTTTCGACACAAAGACAGAGCTCTATCACCCTTTGGTCGCAAACGATAAGAACGAGGCACTCCCATTTAATTGGTACTTTTCGGAGATATGCAACGATGCAATTCCGCTAGATTTGGTGCAAATCTTTTATGACAACCTTGATGACGAGCTGAAGCCTTATGTAAGTGACGCGATAGAGGTTGGGTTCCAAGATGATAATACATCAGACTTCGAAGATCGTAATGTCTTTAGAGCAGGGCCAGACGTGTCGCTGTTCTCAACTTTTTGTGACTGTTGTTTAGAGATAAAGGTTGCGTCCCATTCTGATAGTACATCAGACGTAGAAGATCGTAATTTTTTTGGAACAGGGCCAGACATGTCGCCGGAATCAACTTTCTGTGGCCGTTGTCCCGACAGCACTGATCCTCGTGACAAAAAGGGCGGTTCGTCCCGTTACACATATACAAATAGTGAACAAAAGAGATTGACGTCTGATTGGCAAGAACTTGTTTCCACAGGAGCAGAAAGTATTCAGCGCGATTTGGACGTCCGTAGAGATATGCTAGCTCGCGTACAACGTGATGTGCAAGAAACGAAGCAATACAAAACTCCTTTTTACGAACATATGAACGTATTTCCCCACGCGAATATTCATGAATTATCTTATAGTACAGCGTGTCAACGCTGTCGTGAGATGTGGGGAATCGAATACTCAACGATTATTCCTGACCGTGATAAAGAATTATTAAGAATGGCGTTCCTGTATTCCATACCAACGTCTCTTATGATGATTTTGTTAGATCCGGAGCGTGAGCAAGCCGTGAGGCATGTACTGCCGTCGTTTGATGAGCTATTCACCGTGTTTGCTCCTCTAACTCAACAGGATATTCGTGATTGCTCCAATGCGCATGATAGGTACGTAAGAAGTTTGATTGTACGACTGCCGCATAAATACTCTACTTATGTAAGGTCGCAAGATCACCCAAACGACGTACTTGTAACGTTTCCGCGCAAAGATATACGCACCATAGTAGTTGAGAGTTTGGTCCAAAGATTTTTAGACGTTATCTAGCTTCGCGTGATCAATGCCCAGCAACGCCTTTGCTTCATCCACAGTATTCCTAGAGCCAAGCGTTGCTGGAGGGGTAATAAGGTTCTAAAACCAAACAGAATGATTTGCCTTTCGCCCTTCCAAATTGGTCCCACCGCCTCGGATTGCGCTCAGATAGCTGAGTTGTTATCATTAGTGAAATGGGGAAAAATACTATGCGATTTTTATGTTTTCAGATTGGCTGAAGCGATATAAGCCTATTGCAGCTAGCAAGATTGCTGATCGTCTAGTAAACACCACTAAGCACACAGAGTTTTTGCAGGCAACCAATGCTAATCCATAACAATGTTCGTTGTTGTTGAAATCAATCGGGGAAAAATGCAAATACTCGCCAAAATTTTACTGTGCATTTATATGTTATTTGCGACAAGCACGACAAGCGCAGCACTAATGGTATTTGCCAATAATACGACGTTTGCTTATACAGTTGACGCGTCAGGTTTGAAGAACGTAAAACTGCGAGCATGGGATAGTACAATTAGCGACGCAGTGACGGTTGAGAGCCTAACGATAAAGCCTGGAAATGCAGTCGAATGTGATTTCGGCAGGGTTAGCAATTCCCATGCTGGAGCTGATTTCGGCCAAATCGTTGTGCGCAGATCAGAAGATGCTCGTTATATGGTGAGTCTCGGGTTTGATTACTCTGAGCCGTTCACAATCTGGCCTGCGTTGAATGGATGTCCTCGTTTATTGGAAATCATTGACAAAGAAAAAGAATTCGCGGTTACACTGGTATATCGACAAAAGTGGGCCGATAAATGGAAACGACGCCTTGTTTTCTCGGTGGAAACGTTTGAAGCCGGGAGCAAGACTTATTTGGATGAGTATTCCATCGCTCGCCAAAAACAAGACGAGCTCAATAGAAAAAGCAACTCCTCTGGATGGTGCTGTGAAATTTTCTAAACGTTTGCTTGCACCGTAAATTATTGCAGAGGATACGGGCCAGACCTGCCCATAAGAACAATTTGAATTT
>JAISXM010000096.1 GCA_031270515.1 Holosporales bacterium
ATCTTTTCCATTAGTGATTCAATGCTTGCCACGAACTACGCCGCATCTTTAAACTAAACCAGCACAATTCATATCACAAACGTTTAAATTTGCAAAATGCCCGGGGACTGAGCAGTAACGATATTCTTCCTGTTTTACGCGCAATGCTTGAAAAATAGGCGCCACGCACACTGGAAAGGGCATCAAACGCGTGAATAACGACACTATATGGGTCGGAGCCATTATAAAACGTTACTAAGTATTGTCCTGAATCCGGGATTTTCGTAACACGGATCAGAACTTGCGGACCTGGTTCCTCGCCCTCTATTTCTTCAAGTTCCTCGCCCTCTATTTCTTCAAAACAAGCGAAAAACGGAATATCACAGTCAGAAGGCTCGAACACGCACGATTTTACTGATCCATCGCCAAGAAACGGGCTTGCGGGCGGCCCTGAAGGTTTCCCCGATAAAAGTGAGCTGAACCCACTTGTACAGCATTGAGTGCTCGCAAAGAGCACAATCTTTAGAATATTTTTCATGGAAGTTAGATCCTTTTCATCTTATCCGTATACCAATCTTAAAAGAATATTACCCAACCGGCTCGATTAATTCAATGCAATTTTTAACATATCATAAGAAGAGTTAGTAGAACAGCGATGCAATATCATCACAATGCGAAAAAAAATGAGGGACGAATTTGGCAAAAGTGGTTGCTTTGTTAACCTTTGCGATGACAAAATTAAACTAGTGGCGCATCCCCTTTGTATACACCCCCTGGGTGGGTGGGGGATAGGGATGGTTATTGTAGCATAAAAAGGCATAAATGTCAAAGATAAAACGCCACAAAAAAGCGCACTTCGCAAAAATGCGAGAAGCTGGCCATTTGGCAGCCAACGTGTTGAACTACTTAGAGCTGTCAATAGTCGAAGGAGTCACAACCGGAGAGCTGGACCGGCTGTGTCACGATTTCATCATCAAGCACAACGCCATTCCTGCAACGTTGGGCTACGAAGGGTACCCTAAGTCAAGCTGCATATCTCTGAACAACGTAGTCTGTCACGGCATCCCAGGGAACGAAGTCTTACGAAATGGGGATATTTTAAACATCGACATCACCGTCATATTAGACGGATGGCACGGCGACACAAGCCGCATGTACACAGTCGGCACCATAACCCCGCATGCGTCCAAGCTCATACAAGTGGCGTATAACGCGCTCATGAAGTCCATAGAACTCGTAGGGCCGGGCGTTCACTGGGGGAATGTCGGGCACTTCATTGAAACATTCGTCGCCAGCAATGGCTTCTCCGTTGTAAAGGACTATTGCGGGCACGGCATAGGGCAAATTTTTCACGATTTGCCACAGATCGACCACTTCGGCACCCCAGGAGAAGGATTTATTATTCGAGAAGGGATGTTCTTCACGATAGAGCCCATGGTAAACGCCGGGTTGGAGGAGACGGTGCTTTTGGATGATGGCTGGACCGTGGTTACGTTCGATAACTCGCTGTCGGCCCAATTTGAGCACAGTATCGGTATAACAGAGCACGGAGCTGAAATCTTTACAAAAAGTGGCTAATGATACTCGGCATAGGAACTGACATAGTAGACATTCGACGCGTGGAGCGCTTGCTTCTGGCCCACCCTCACGTCGCGATCGCGCGGCTTATGTCGCCAGCGGAACAACGTTTTTACCGCAACGACATTTGCCTCGGCTTTGCGAAGATCTGGGCATACAAAGAGGCGGTGATCAAGGCCTCCAGCGGGCGCCTGCTGTTTCGCGACATAGAGATCGAGCACGATTCAAACGGTGCACCACGCGTCTCTGTCGCGGACGGGCGCTCAGCGTTCATGTCGCACTGCGGCCCCCCTGCCCTATCACAAGTGACGTGGCATTTAACTCTTTCAGACGAACTGCCGTATATATTCGCCGTATGTATAGCAGAGTGCAATTCAGATTAATATATGAATCAAACATATGAATTCCCATAAAGAACAAGTTAAAAAGTCTTTGCGAATCAAGGTTTTTACCTATACAAAGGCTCCACTTATTTTTTATGGGAAGGATAAATCGAGGGAACTAAGCCCCATTGAACCGACGCCGAAACAGCTTTCTTACTCTCCGCAACGACTCTGCAGCTTCTCTGGCTTTACGAACAGAGGGCTTTTCATAAGCTCGCTTGAGTTTCATAATTCGATAAACGCCCTCGCGCTGCATTTTCTTCTTCAAAATGCGCAATGCTTGTTCTACGTTATTGTCTCTCACTGAAACTTCCACTAATATCACCTCCTCTGCAACTTTCAATAGCCATCAAGATAGCGTAATTCTAGCAAAATACTCAGCCGAATACCATAGCGTGTTTGCGCGTAAGCATGAAGTAAAAAGCATGCGCACTAAAACTTCAAATTGTTTTTATGAACAAGGATGGACCTGGAATCAATTTTTTCGTAAAATCCACCCGCAAGCAAATTAAACGGTGCGCGATTTTTCGCAAGAACGAGGGAGCTGGATTTCTCGCACAAACAATGGAGCGAAATTTCTAGCACAAACAACTGCGCGAAAAATTCTCACAAGAACAAGGTGTAATATGTCAACTACATTAAAAGGTCCAATAATCATTCGGGTAGACTTCAATGTTCCGGTCAAAAACAACGTCATCCAAGATCCGACCCGGATTTTATCCGCCAAACAAACGATCGAGTATTTTTCGGACTACCGCATAATACTCACATCTCACTTTAAAGATCCCACGCCCAATGATATTGCATCCGACAAATATTCATTCGCCCCAATTTTGGGCGACATAAAGAAATATTTGGACAGGGACGTGGTCCTCTTAGATTTATTTGACGAAAACCTCTCCGCGAAAATCGAAGCCGCCCCCCGACGCGCGCTGATATTGCTGGAAAACAGCCGATTTTGGCCTGGGGAAAAAACGTGCAGCGACGAATTATCCCAGCGCATCGCGTCATTGGGCTGCGTGTTCGTGAACGAGGCGTTTTCCTGCTCTCACCGCGCGCACGCGTCCGTGTATGGCGTAGCGAAACATTTGCCAGCGTACCCGGGGTTCCACTTCATGGCCGAGGTCAACGCACTTTCACGCGTCCTAAAGGACCCGCATGGACTGGATTTGGCGATCGTGGGGGGGGCCAAAGTTTCCACAAAGTTGCCAATTTTAGAAAATTTATTGCCAAAGGTTAAGCAAATGATGATTGGCGGCGCAATGGCACATACGTTTTTGGTCGCATTAGGAATGCCTGTCGGGCGCTCGCTGTTTGAACCGGCATATGTAGACAAGGCGAGAGAGCTGATGAATACGTACGCCAACAAAATATTACTGCCATCCGACCTGGTCATAGCAAAAGATTTGAGTGCTCCGTCAGAAATCGTAAATGTGGGAAGTATTATGAGCACGCAAAATGCAAAGCTTGCAGGCGAAACCACAGCCCCCAACGCAGGCGAGTATATCCCGGACGACTGTGCTGCGTATGACATAGGGCCAAACACAGTGCGCGCATGGGAGCCAATCATCAAGGAATGTCGCACCATCATCTGGAACGGAACGCTCGGCGTTGCAGAGCAACCACCGTTTGACGAAGGCACCCAAGCCGTCGCCCAGTGCATATGCCGCGCGGATGCGTTTAGTGTCGCCGGTGGAGGTGATACGTTGGCGGCCCTGACTCAGCTTGGGGCCACGGACTATTTTTCGCATGTCTGTACTGGCGGCGGAGCTTTCCTTGAGTGGCTGAGCGCGGAAAAACTTGTGGTAGACGAAACGTTTGTTGGGGTAGATTTGCGTGAATACAAAAGTTAGAGTACATGTACACTTGCCCATAAAAGCAATTTGAACTTTTATCACGAACAACATTTTGCATTGAAGGAAGTTTCAGGTGTTTGTTATGGAACAAGGTGTTTGTTGCAACGATGCCTATTTTTTGCTGACCGACTACGGAAAATCGCTGTGTAGGTTCTAAGTAGGTTCTGTGTAGGTTCACAAAACGTTGTTGACTAATTTCCATTTTCATTTAACAATTAGTTTATAGGTTGTTGTTTTTCGTAGTTTAGGGTGTGTAGCTCAGTTGGTTAGAGCGCCGGCCTGTCACGCCGGAGGTCGCGAGTTCAAGTCTCGTCACTCCCGCCATCTTCTACTGCGAATTCGCGGTTGCCCCGAGTTTATAGAGCTGTTGGTTGGTTTGTTTGCTGTTTCCCCAGGTTTATAAAGGGTTGGCCTATTCGCGGGTTCCCCCGGTATTATAAAAGCTATTGGTTGGCCTATTCGCGGATTTCCCAAGTTTATTCTTGGTTGGCCTGGTTCCCCTACTTACAACACGTTCACTATTTTCCTTATTCACAAAATGTTCGCAATTCGCCCAATTGTTGCGACATAAAGAGTGCGATCACATGTTTGACATGAACATGATGCGAATTTCTATTGAACTGGCGCAGCAGGCGTTGCACACAGGTTACGTCCCCGTTGGGGCAGTTATTGCGCGGAATGGACAAATCATTGCAAAGGCTCACAACGGAATGATCCATGGCAACAATCATTTGTCGTGTGGAAATATTGCAAATGAACGATTCAATGGCAACAATCATTTGTCGAGTAAAAAAACTGAACATGAACTGTTCAATCGCGCAACATTCCTCCCTAGCCCTATGCGCCATGCAGAGATCCTTGCGCTAATTGAGGGGGCTCACAATATAAGGAACGATGACAGCAATAGTGCCCGCAGTCATAGTATAGAAAAGAGCTGTATTCATGATAATTGTTTGAGTAATAATCAGTGCAAGTGTAGTCGTGATAATCGCTTTGGTGATAATTGCCCGGGGAATTATGCATTCGAAGGCGATCGCCTTGACGACTGCGACATGTATGTCACTCTAGAGCCATGCCAAATGTGCATAGGCGCAATAACCCTCATGAGGCTAAAGCGAGTCATTTTCGGCGCATATAGCGCACTTTGGCTCAACGAATGCGCGCGCCCCTCCCCTGCCCCACGCAGGATCATCCACGGCGAGAGTGCACCTGCGATTGCGACACATCCACATTCGCACGACAACCAAACGTCCGCAGTGGAAGATCGGGGCCACGCATACTCCCCAGGAGAGTGCGCACCCAATCACCACGTAGAACTAATAGGAGGAATACTCGAATCAGAGTGCGCCGACCTGATGCACGAATACTTCAAGAGTCGACGCGGGTTTACTATAACAAACATTAATAAGGCGGTTTAAATACTCACCTCGCCAAAAACTTGCAAAAGGATAAATCTCAAAGTATTTATTGCGCATCCCCCTTTATACTATGCGATCATCGCGCTGCATCACGCTGCTCTGCGGACTTGATCCAATCATTCCTTCTGGAGAATTTCCTATGGTCGTCTTCAGTTGGTGGTCGCGAAGGTATTGATGGTTCCGTTGTTGCAGGGGTTGCAGGGGGTGGTTGTGATTGCTTAGAGGAACGATTTTGCCGTAACCTTAACATTTGTCGAGCGTTAGGTGTCCCGTCAAGCCACGACATTTCATCCTCAACATCTTGTATTTCTTTAGTCCTGAATGAGGATATGGGTTTTCCACGAAACGTTGCATCTATGAATGAGAGCGGAAAAAGTATTGAAGAACATAGGCAATTTGCCGACGCGAACACACCACCTGAAGATCCCGCCTGAATCGCGCCAGGTAAACGGATAACGCCTCTGCTGGATAGTTTTCCTGCGTGAATCGCACTCATCAAGGCCTTATCTGCCTTTTTAATTAGGATGGCGCAGCGGTCGTCGTTTTCTTGGGGAGTTATGGTAATAAATCGCCCATAGTAATTTTTACTAGTATACAGACTCTCCCAGTACGAACCGCGCAAACTAGGAAGATTTTTATATATACTGAACATCAGCGGCAGAGAGTTAGGAAAGCTTAATTCGCAAGTGTCAAACTTACATAATGATATAGGGGAGATAGCTTTTATAACTTTAAAAGCCGAACTTAGGTGCGCGGTTATGCATGTATCCCACCCTGTTCTTTCGCGGGAATCTTCATTCCTATTAAAATAAAAACATGCACGTGGGGAAGCATCCTGGGTATCTCCAAACATATCTAGTCTTAAAGGATAAATGAGGGGAGATTCCTTTTTATGAGAACCCTGACCGATGAAAAATTTACCACAAAAGTCGAACATATGAGGATATCTTCGGTCATCTCGCCTCGTGCGTAACAAGCATTCTAACGTAGTATAAGAAGCTGAAAAAGTTTGCCAGAACACATGTTCGTATATGATATAGCTAAACCCCAATGAATTGTGCAAAACATGTACTTCATGCGGAATATTTTGAAAATTTAATGATTTACTTCCATATCGCTCCCCCTATTGCCAACACGTCACAAAATATGCGAT
>JAISXM010000046.1 GCA_031270515.1 Holosporales bacterium
ACGAACATAAAATAACTGCCTTTTGCGGCTTTGGGATAATTACCGAATAACACGGGTGATAGCAGCTCTGTTCTTCAATATCCATCGAAAAATGCATCAATGTCAGATTTATATTGAAAGCCGTGGCAGTTGTACGCTAATATATAAACATGAGGATTACTTCGCGGGTGAATTATGCGCCGTGTTATCATTTTTTGCTGTGCCATGTCGCCGTGTGTAATGCATGCTAGCGCGCCAGTTGAGCCAATCATAAAGCAGGATGTAGAGAAGCTGAGATCCAGCTTATTAAAATTGTTTGGTAAAGGCCATCCTTTAGATATTCTTGAACGTGCTTCTAGTCGTGCTCCTGAACGTGCTCTTCATAATGGAATTACTATTCGGAACGGTAGAATATTCGTATATCTGCTAGACTTTTTGCCAGCAGATCTGCCGTATGGTAGCGACAAGCCCGCTAATACGAAAGATGGGAAGATCGTTCCAGCAACGTTTTTGCTGGAAAACTTAGGGTGGAACGCTTCTTTCGTCAATGGAACCCTCATAATTGATGTAAGATCGCTATTCAATATAGATTATGTTCTCCGCGACGATCGCGCACTCAATTTATTAGCTTTTCTATTTACAATCAGTGGAATACTGAAATCTAATAACGAAGAGAAAGTGGCCGCAGTGAATGTTTTGCAATATGCTGCAGCGCAAGATAATCCTTGTGCGAAACTCAACCTTGGACGCTGTTTGGAACGAGGTATTGGATTGAGGCGAGATTATCCAAACGCAGTCCAGTTCTATAGGCAGGTAGCTGATGAAGCAGACAGGTACGGGCGTGTAGCGGACGGGGCATCGGTGCCATTCTGCGGAGTATATGCATCGGCGCAATATCACTATGGGCGGTGTCTTTATAGCGGGATTGGAGTTCCGAATAATGATGCACAAGCCGTCACGTATTTAAAGCTTAGTGCTGAGAACGGAAATCCCATGGGGCAGTACTTCTATGGGTACTGTTTGGAACAAGGAATTGGAATTGAACGAAACCCTGAAGAAGCAGTTCAGTATTACAGACTTAGTGCTGACCAAGGGCATGCCGGTGGGCAGTGCAACTATGGGCTCTGTTTGAGAAGCGGGATTGGTATTAAACAAAATCTTGCAGAAGCAGTAAAATATTACAAACTTAGTGCTGACCAAGGATATGCCCTGGGGCAGTGCTGCTATGGGATATGCTTGGAATACAGGATTGGAATTGCGAAAGATGAAGGAGAAGCAGTCAAGTATTACAGACTTAGTGCTAATCAAGGAAATACCGAGGCGCAACGTCGCTTGGAAGGTTTGGAACGCGAACTCTCAGCAAGGCAAGCAGTAACGTATCGCAAACTTAGTGCGGCCCAAGGGCATGCCGGTGCGCAACGTCGCCTATCATAGGAAGGTTGAGGGTATATACCCAATCACCCATATAGACAGGATCCTTCAAAAACGACAACCACGCTGTCAGCATATCCTTCATATCCGCACTCTTTGGGTCAAACTTCGGCAGCTCAATAAGAATAATTCGCATGCTATCTGTCATTATCTGGTACGGATCCGGGGCATTTGGCTGATACGTCACATACGCCTCGCTTATCGCGTTATATCGATCAGTTACGTTTTCGCCAAGAATCCAAATGCCGATCTTCTTCGGCCCTTTGTACGACTCACCAGTGTGCACTTGCGTCGGCGTAAACAGGTAGCGGATGGCGCGTTCGGGAATTTCGCCTGTGTTTTGGCACTGAATCTCGACATCGATCATGGTTCCGCCATCACTTCCCACGCAAGCCCGCCATCACTTCCCACGCAAGCCCCCGCCATCACTTCCCACGCAAACACCGCTTCAAATACTTTCCGGTAAAGCTCCCCGCCTTCTTCGCCACGTCCTCTGGCGTCCCTTCCGCGACGACGCGCCCTCCGCGCGACCCTCCATCCGGGCCCATATCTATAATCCAGTCTGCAACTTTTATGACGTCAAGGTTGTGTTCAATAATGAGGACGCTGTTCCCTTGATCCACCAATTTGTTTAAAACATCTATCAACTTCCGCACGTCTTCAAAGTGCAGCCCCGTCGTAGGCTCATCGAATATGTAAAGCGTGTGCCCCGTCCCTTTGCGGCACAACTCCTTGGCCAGCTTCACCCGCTGAGCCTCCCCTCCAGACAGCAACGTCGCAGGGTGCCCGATCGACAAATACCCCAGCCCAACCTCCTGCAGGCGCTTTAGCTTGCTCCAAATTGCGGCATGGTTTTCGAAAAATGCAAGCCCGTCTTGTACACTCATGTTTAATATATCGGAAATGTTCTTGTCCTTATATTTTACAGATAGCGTCTCTTGATTATAACGATGCCCATGGCACTGATCGCATTCGACGTAAACGTCAGACAAAAAGTGCATTTCGATTTTGGTGACCCCGTCCCCTTGGCACGCCTCGCAGCGCCCTCCCTTCACGTTAAATGAGAAGCGCCCCGACGTATACCCCCTCGCCTTCGACTCAGGCAACGTCGCAAACCAAGTCCTAATCGCCGAAAAGCACCCAATGTACGTGGCGGCGTTGGACCGTGGCGTTCGCCCAATTGGCGACTGGTCAACGTTAATCATTTTGTCGATAGCGTGCGTCCCAAGAACATCGTCGCACAACGTCTTATCGACAGCGCTGTTCATTAGTTTTTTGTCCAAAGTGTCCGACAAGCACTCGAGCAAACTTGACTTGCCACTTCCAGAAACTCCGGTAATGCAAACAAAGCGCCCCAACGGAATATCAACCGATATGTTTTTGAGGTTGTTCCCTTTGGCCCCAGCAATCCTCACCCACGGAACGTTGCCCCACTCGTCCTTGCTGTTGATTTGCCCGCGCCACGAGTCATCCAAGTTGAAGCTCCCGCCCCAAATCCTATGTCGCCGCTGCTTGGATTCAGATATTTTCTTGCTCGCCACATCGATTGGCCGCCGCACTTTCGGAACCGCGATTTGCCTCCGCCCGCTGAGGTAATCAGCCGTCAAGCTTTGCGGCGAGTTCAGCACATCAGATAGCTCCCCTTGTGCCACGACATTGCCTCCACATACGCCAGCGCCAACGCCAATGTCCACAATCCAGTCAGCTTGGCGGATCGCATCTTCATCATGCTCCACGACAATCACGCTATTGCCAACGTCCCTTAAGCGCTTAATCGTCTCCAGCAGCCGATCATTGTCGCGCTGGTGCAATCCAATGGAAGGCTCATCCAGCACATACAGCACGCCACTAAGCGACGACCCTATCTGGGACGCCAACCGAATGCGCTGGCTTTCCCCACCGGATAGCGTATTTGAAGGGCGGGACAAGGTTAAATAATCAAGTCCAACATTCTGCAAAAACGTTAACCGACTACTAATCTCCTGTATAATCTTCTCTGCAATTTGCTGTCGTTTGTCTTCGAACTTCAACGCACTAAACCATTGCAGCGCCTCATCTATAGGCAAGTCGGTCACTTCAGCAATGTTTCGCCCTGACACCTTCACACACAGCGCTTCTTCGCGCAAACGAGCGCCGTTACACCTCGAGCACTTACAGACATTTTGCCACGGACGCATCATCTCCTGTAGGACCTCGCTCTTATCATCCATAAATCGCCTCGTCAAAATGCTCAATACGCCCTCAAACGGCTTATTTACTTCATAACCTCTTTGAACACGAAGGTTTACAGTAACAGGAACTCCATCTGTGCCGTACAATATTAAATCTTGTGCCGTTTTACTTAGTTTGCCAAAAGGAGTCGTCTTCGAAAAACCAAACTTGTCCGCGATTGCCTCCAACATTTGCTGGTAATAGCGACGTATGTGTTTCAGCTTGTACACGGAAAATATGTCGTCCGTTAAGCATGTCACCGCGCCTTGTTTGATGCTGAGCGACCAATCTATAACAAGGTGCGGGTCGAACTTGTGCTCTATGCCGAGCCCGTTACATTGCGGGCAAGCTCCACTTGGGTTGTTAAATGAAAACAGGTGAGGTTCTATTTCATCAATAGAAAACCCGCTAACTGGGCAAGCAAACTTTTCCGACAAAATGATCACGTCCTGCGCCTGGCTCGTTCCAACCAGCTTTACCCACACGACCCCGTCCCCAAGGGGCAACGCGGTCTCCAGCGACGTACGCACGCGCGTTTGCCATGCGCTGATGACGCTGTCGTCGCTTGGAACAACTAAGCGGTCTACCACGATTGCTATAGTGTGCTTTTCCGCGCGATCTAAGTTCGGAACAGAGCCGAGCGGGTACACTTCGCCGTCAATGAACACGCGCTGGAAGCCTTGTCGCTGAAAAGAGCACAGTTCTTTGCGATGTTCCCCTTTGCGATCCTTGATTACGGGGGCCAAGATAAAAAACTTGGTGCCTGCGCCCAGCTTCGATATCACGTCCGCCATTTGGTCGACCGTCAGCGCTTCGATGGGGAGCCCTGTGGTTGGCGAATATGGAACGCCAACTCTTGCGAAAAGGAGGCGAATGTAATCGTAGATCTCCGTCACGGTCCCTACTGTGGAGCGAGGGTTATGAGACGTCGTTTTTTGGTCAATAGATATAGACGGACTCAGTCCGCTGATTGAGTCAAGGTCCGGCTTGTCCATCATATGCAAAAACTGGCGCGCGTACGACGATAGGCTTTCGATGTAGCGACGCTGTCCTTCGGCGTAGATTGTGTCAAACGCGAGGGACGACTTCCCTGAGCCGCTTACGCCGGTGATAACGACGAATTTGTTGCGAGGGATGTCGAGGCTTATGTTTTTCAGATTGTGCGTCCTGGCTCCGCGAATGGAGATGAGCGCATTGGGGAGGTGGTGTGGGGAGGTCAAGTTTGGATGCGGATGTTGTGATGTCAAATCGATATGTGAATGTCGTTGTGTCGAATCATGTAGCGCAACCGAATCAGTATCATTTACCCCAGTTTCATGCTGAATATGGATTGCCGAAGCTAGGTCACTAGCCCCAAGCTCCTGCTCCGTCGGCAGCTCTTGCGTGTGCTTACTCTTCTTATTTATGCGCGGCGCAACATCTTCACTATGAGCAGACGTAGTTTTTTTTGATGGAGAGACAACTATTTCACTACTTGCAGACTTACGCTCTTTCTTTCCGGGAGAGACAACTATTTCACTACTTGCAGACTTGCGCTCTTTCTTGGATAGAGGCCCGACATCTTCGCTACCTGCAGACTTGCGCCCTCGAGTTAAGACCAGCGACACCACGCGGTCATCTCCGCCGTGCGACCGCAATTGCAGTTGCAACTTCTTTGAACGAGATGACGCACCTTCTTTTGCGGGAGAAGCCTTATTCTCCGCCTGATTGGAACTATGTTGCGGTTCAATGGCTGTTAGCTCAGCGTTGGGACTGTTTCTTGTGGGCATTCGTGCTCGCTATAATATCCTCGACAGTTTATTGTACATGAAAATGATGATAAGTTCATAGATATTAGAACGAGGTATCTAACGGAAAATGTCTGTTAGGATCGTTGACAACTGGATAGAGTGTTGCTTATGTGCCACATCATTACAAAAACGAATTAATATTTTTCTTAATATTGTGTGAACGCGTCGCTTCCGCGTTATATAAAGGATAGTAGGTGTCCGGGGTCGGGTGTTTCTAGCCGATCAGGACTATAGTGTAGTTAGTTCTTTTGGAGAATATTATGAATATGAAAAAGATTGCATTAGTTGCTTTGTGTGTGGCTCCTTCGTTGGCGAGTGCGGCCCCAAGCGCGACGGGGTTTTACGTCGGCGTCTATGGCGGAGGCGGAAACGTCAAGCTGAAAGAGTATGTCTGGGATGAAAAAGGCGGGCAAAAGAAGAAGGACGCGAAAGAGATAGCAGTCGTCCCTGGTGGGCAATGCTTCGCCGGGATAAGGATCGGCGGTGGAGTGGAGTTCCATGGCGTGTATGTTGGTGGACAGATCAGTGGTGGATTTAGCTTCTTAGAGAGAAAACTAGATGTCAATGGACAAAGCTTGGAACTTAAGGACAAAAATACCTTAGCTACTAAATTCGGCGCTAATATCGTCGCAAAGCCAAGAATGTCGTTCGGTGGCGCCCTCGAGATCGGTGGAGTCGTGAGTGACGCGTTCGTGGCATATGTGACCGTGGGAATTGAAGGGCAACAGTACAAGATCCAACAGAAAGCTTATGCTCTCGGTGATGTCGGTGTTGGTGTCATTAATGGTATAGTTATTGCCAATGGCGTAGCGTTCGAGGTCGCTGACGTAAGTAAGGATGACGTGCTCAATAAAATCTTCGCTGGATATACTTCGGGAAAGATTAGCGCAGCAAAGACGGATGAAATATCCACAGTGGTATGTAACTTCACTCCGGGGGTTGGTGTTCGCTATACTATGGCATCAGGATTCGGAATATTCTGTGAGGCGAAGGCCATCGTTGGTATAAAAAGAACGCTAGATGCGAAGTATTATAACACGACTGGGGATATTTCCGGCGCCGCTCGCAATCTGGTGAATCTTGACCCCGGGAAATTCCTCTCGCTTGACTCGTTGGGGTATAAGCTGTTGTTGAAGAACGGTGTAGGCTTCCAGGCCTCGTTGGGTGTAATATACAAGTTCTAGTAATTCTAGTCGTTTTTCTGCAAGAAGTGTGGCGGGCCGCTGTTTGCACCGGGTCCCAGAATGAACAATTTGAAAGTCTTTGTGACTCAATGTTTTTATCGTGATAAAAACTCAAATCGTTTTTTCTGGGAAGGTGTAAGCAGTGGCCCGTTTTGTAAGCAACGCAGCAATACCCCCAGACCAACAACGATATTCAAATTGTTTGCGTGAAACGGTACAATCTACGTATGGGTTGCTGATTTTGGTGAGTGCTATGACTGGGTTGTTGGATCCAAAGCTGGATTACATTTTTAAGACAATATTTGGTCAAGAAGACAGAAAGTCTTTGCTGGTGTCGTTTTTGAATGCGCTATTCAAGGGCGCCCCGTATGTCAAGAGCATCACGCTGGAAAACACCGAAATAACGAAAATCCTTGAGACGGATAAGGCAAGCCGATTGGATATCAAGGCGACGACTGATGACGGGACCATGATCGATGTAGAGATTCAGTGCCAAAACACCGGCGAAATTCCCGAACGCGCCATCCGCTACCTGTTTACGCCGACGCAAGTGCACACTGGTGAGTCGTACAAAGGACCGAAGAAGATCGGCATTTGGATTCTTGGCGAAAACGTAACTGATCGATGTAACGCGATAAGCGAGGCGTATGTGACGTATCAGCCAAATGCCCCGGATCCGTACCAGATAATGACAGATTGCATGCGAATTATTCTTATTGAGCTGCCGAAATTTAATCCAAAGAATGCGGATGCGAAGGATATGCTGACGGCGTGGTTGTCGTTTTTGAAGGATCCTGTCTATATGGATAAAGCGTTTTTGGATATAGACGAAGTTAGCACTGCGATGGATACTCTGAAATATATCAGTGCGGATGACGATGTTCGGGCAATCGCA
>JAISXM010000052.1 GCA_031270515.1 Holosporales bacterium
GTTAGCCGCCGACGAGCCTGACTACGCAGAATTGGTAAGGCTATTCGTTGCCGCGGCAGGTCAAGGACATGTTGGAGCTCTGCACGAATTGGGGGCTATTGTGCGGCGCGGCCTAGATGCTGATGCTAATGCAATAGCGATAGAGTGCTTACGTCAGGTGGCCAATCAAGAGCGTGCTGACGCTCAGTACGTATTGGGAATGCTTTTTTTGTTAGGCCAGGGGGTTGATACTAGTATCATAGACGCGGCAAATTTATTCAGTCAGGCGGCAGCTCAAGGGCATACTGGAGGTCAGTACGAATTGGGGAGGCTTTTGTTAGCCGCCGACGAGCCTGACTACGCAGAATTGGTAAGGCTATTCGTTGCCGCGGCAGGTCAAGGACATGGAGGAGCTACGCATGAATTGGGGGAAATTGTGCGGCTCGGCCTAGCTACTGACGCTGATGTAACAATAGCATTAGGGTGCTTACGTCAACAGGCAGAGCAAGATCATGCTGAACCTCTGTTCGAACTTGGAAGGCTTTTTTTGCTCGGCCGGGGGGTTGAAGCTGATGTAACAGAAGCGGTAAGGCTCTTTGTTGCCGCGACATATCACAGACATGATGGAGCTCTGCATGAGTTGGGGGAGATTGTGCTGCGCGGCCTAGGTACTGCAGATGATACAGCAACTGCGTTGGAGTGCGTACGTCAGCTGGCAGATCAAGAGTATCCTGAAGCTCACTACGTATTGGGAACGCTTTTTTTGCACGGCCATGGGGGAGCCAGTGTCGCAGACGCGGCAAGCTTATTCAGTATGGCGGCAGCTCAAGGACATCCTGGATGTCAGTTCGAATATGGGAAGATTTTGTTTACCATCGCCGATGAGTCTGACTACGCAGAAGCGATAGATCTCTTCATTGCCGCGGCAAGTCAAGGACATGTTGAAGCTCAGTACGAATTTTGGAGGATTGTGCTGCACGACCAAGCGGTTGAAGCCGCTGATGTAGCAAGAGCGGCAGAATGGTTATGTCAGGCGGCAAATCAAGGGCATATTGGGGCTCAGTACGAATGTTGGAGGCTTTTTTTGTATGGAGTTGGTGTTGAAGCTAATCTCGGAGAAGCTAGAAGGTACTTACATCTTGCGGCGGATAACGGGTTAGCAGTAGCTCAATACGAATTTGGGATGCAAATATTAAGCACCAGCGTAGATGAGGAGGGGGCTGCAAGGGCGTATGATTACATACGTCGTGCGGCAGGTAATGGATCCGCAGATGCTCAATTACTCTGGGGAACGGAGTTACTTCATCGCGCCGGCAAAGATAGAGCTCTTATCGAAGAATCGGCAGGATACTTACGTCTGGCAGCAAATCAAGAGAATGGTGAAGCTATGTATGCATTGGGGAAGCTTTGGCAAGATGGTCGCGGTGGTGACGTTAATTTAGCTGAAGCAGCAACATATTTTCGTGGTGCAGCAGAGCAAGGGATCACGGAAGGTATATTGGCATATCGGACGCTTCTGCAGAATGACAGTGTTGGTGTTGGTAATCCAGCAGAGTTTTTCCGTCTTGCGGAAACTAAAGAGCGCGCAATAGATCAATACGAATTGGGAGCGGTATTGCTGGATAACAATGAATATCATTTAAAAGGAACGGCAATGTATTTACGCCTAGCGGCAAATCAAGGAGACGTAGCAGGTCTGTTCGGGTATGGGATATGTCTGTTGTTTGGTGTTGACGTTGAAGTTAATGTCGAAGACGCAACAACGTTCTTACGTTTGGCCGCTCAAGGGCAGCTGGCGGCAGATAGAGGGCAGCTGGCGGCAGCTCGAGGGCAGCGCATTGCTCGATACATATGTGAGCATTTACAGGACGACGTTCCCGGTGCTGACGCTAATTTCGCAACGGCAGGAACGTACTTCAGTCAGTTGGCAAATGTTCTCCCCACAAATGTTCCCCCCATATGTGCAGGGCTTTTTGCTATAGTCGACGAGGAGAACACGAGAAGGTATGGCGGAGCCATTTCTGAATTGAGCATGAAATAAAACACTTAGGCCACGCGTCACCTCGTGCGTTCGCAGGCTTCTCTGCATTATTAGACTTCTTTCCAACCCCTCAGAAACTAGGTTTTTGGCAGGAGGCTCGGAGCCGGGTTCCCATTTGACTTGTTGAATGGGGTCCCGCGAGCCGGGTTCCCATTCAACTGGGGTCCCGCGAGCCGGGTTCCCATTTGACGAGTCGAATGGGGTCCCGCGAGCACCGAACCGACGAACCGAAAAATTGATTCTGAATAGTTACGAAAGAACTCTAATAAAAATCTTAGTGTGCTATACTTGACACGGTTGGCGATCTCAGTGACGGCGGCTAGGAATACACCGGGTACCCATAACAAACAATTTGAAGCTCGTTGTATTATAAGGCTTCGGTGAGGATAAAAATTCAAATTGTTTTTATGGGCAGGGATATAGTACGACTAGGATTACATAAATATGGAACGTTTTTTAAATCCCCGAAATGATTGGATGTTTAAGCAGATTTTTGGTACGGACAAAAATCGGGATATTTTAATTGATTTTTTGAATGCCGTGTTCGCTGGGGTTTATGACCCGATTGAGGAAGTCAACTTTTTGCCAGTGCACCAGGACCCGGAAATTGCTGCGTATAGGCAGACAATTGTTGACGTAAGATGCACGGATGCAAAAAAAAGGCAGTTCATCGTCGAAATGCAGTGCTATGCCGACCCGTATTTTATACGGCGCGCGTGCGTTTACGCGTGCAGGGCGTACATCGGGCAGGTGGCAAAACCGGAAGTGAAATCTAAATCGAAGCGGAAACGTTTGCTTGAGCAAGGAGGAGACGAGTCTCAAAATATTATAAACAACAGCGCGCTCATGTATAAAAACGTGCATCCAGTAATATTATTGGCCGTTGTAAATAAATCTGACTTAATTGACACGACCGAATGCGTTAGTCATCATAAAACTTTGAATGTTGAAACATTAAAGAATGATATAAAAGAAATATCGTATTCGTTTGTGGAGTTAAGTAAATTTAACAAACGGTTTGACGAACTGAAAACGGCAAGGGACAGGTGGTGTTTCTTTTTTAAGTATGCAGAATCGACAGAAGCAGATGAGCTGGCATACATAAATAAGCATTATCCGTTGGTGGGAAAAGCGTATTCGGCTCTAAAGTTTGGCAATTATTCAGTGGAGGAGTATGACGCGTACTGTCGCCACGAAATGAACGCCGATGCGCATGAATCAACCATTTTGGGCGCAAAGGAAGAAGGACGGGAAGAAGGAAGGGCCGAAGGAAGGGCCGAAGGATTGATAGAGGGATTGGCCGCGGGATTGGCAGAAGGCAAGGCGGAGGGATTAGCGGAAGGCGAAGCTAATAAAGCAAAGGAAACAGCTATTGCTATGTTGGCCGAAGGGCTGCCTATCGAAGTAGTCAGTCGCTGTACGGGGCTATCCATAAAAGAAGTTAAGTCATTAAAAAGTCGGGCAAACTTATAACAAAAGTACCCGGCAACTTTATAACAAAAGCCCCCGGCTAGTTTCTGACAAAAGGATCCGACAACTTTATGACAAAAGAGCCCGACAACTTTATAACAAAAAAGTCAGACGAGTTGGACGATCCATTTGCGTTTTTTGACATTCCCGCCTCGTTTGCTATTAATGAGGCGGAGCTGCGGTCGAAGTATTTTCGAACATGCGAGCAATGGATAGACGATCCAGAACGGTTAGGGCGCGCGCATAAGCATTACAATGCGCTACTTGACCCAGTGCAGCGCTTGGACGCGTTGTTAAACGTGATACATTCGCAACAGGAGACGGACAGCAATAACACCCCGGAACAAACAAATGCAAACAATGATTCGAAGCAGACAAATACAGATAACGATTCGAAACAAGCAAGTACAAACAATGGGTCGCGACAAACAAATACGAATAACGGCTTGGGGCGAGCAAATACAAATAACGAACCAGAGCAAACGGATACGAACCAATATTCGGGGCGAATCAATACAGCCTCCGACAGCGGAACACTGGCCCCGCATATAATTGATTTATATAACGAGGCGAACCAATTGTCTGAACAAACACGCAATGCATTTGTTGAAAAAGTCGAAAAACTGCGTGACGACCTTTGCATACAAGTACAGATCGCGCACCAAAACAAAGACATTGCGTTGTTGAAAACATACAAGTCTTATCTTTCGTACTACAAAAAAATTATTGATGTCGCCTATATACCCAGGGCGCCGACGTAAAAGTTCTCATAATAGTGCCTATCTCGCCAAGCCACTCCCCAAGTTACGCAAGGGGACAAGCCTAACCGAAAATTTTCCGTGTGCCGTCAGCACGGCACTATCCAGAAGTGGCTGAGCTTATAACTTCACGTCAAGAATGGGACAGCTGGCGGAGTATTTTTGCCTTGGGGGGAAGTCTTGTGGTCAATGCATAACAATTCTTAAAAGCGGAATCTCCAACAAATCGCAGCTTGGAATAAGGTTCGAATGTTGATAAAGATAGGCGGTGACACTCGGCGAAACAGCGAAAACCAATCACCTGTAAGCTGGGTGGGAAGCCGACGCTCTCCAATAAGAAACAATTTTCTAACGCGCTTGTGCCTAAACGGCGCACATCTGAATGATCATCAAAGATGAAAAAACCTAGGCGAACGCAACCATAAAAAGTCATTGCCTCTATGACCTTCAGCCAGCGAGGGATACAGATGCCCTCCAATAAAATACACTTATAAAAAGCATAGTCTCCGAGAACACTCAGTCTGGCCCCAGGTTCAAATGTTACAGAAGTGACGCGACTGCACTCGTAAAAACAATGAGGCCCGATCTCCTCTACGCTAGATGGGATACATATGGACGATAATGAAGAACACTCATAAAAAGCCCCCTCTCTGATATGGATCAGTTTTGACTCAGACTCAAACATTACAGCATTTAGTTTGCTACACCTGCGAAAACAATAACGACAGATCACTTTTACGCTGGATGGGATACATATGGACGATAATGAAGAACACTCCTCAAAAGCATGTTCGTCGAGAATGTTCAGTTGTGACCCAGTATCAAATGATACAGAAGCTAGGCTGCGACATCTGAACAAATAGCCCTTACCAATCACCACCACGCTGGATGGGATACAGATGTATGACAAGAACGAACAGTTCCCAAATGCATGTTTCCCGAGACTGTTTAGCTTTGACCCAGCGTCAAATGTTACAGAAGCTAGACTACTACACTGAGAAAAACAATCGGATCCGATCGTCTCCACGCTGAATGGGATGCAGATTGACGACAATGAAAAGCAACCATTAAAAACACACTGTGCGATGACTCTCAGTTTTGAGGGATATTCAAATGTTACGTGTTTTAATTGGTTACAATCAACACAACACCAATCACAGAGTTCCTCTACGGCACCTGGAATACAAATAGATGACAAGGAAGAACAGGCATTAAACGCATAGGGTTCGATACGAGTCAGCCGGGAGGGGGACTCAAAGGTTACGCTTGCCAGATTTTTACAATTCACGAAACAGTTTGGGCCAATGATCTCTACGCTGTACGGAAGATCTATCGACAACAAGGAATCGCACTCAAAAAAAGCATAGCGTTCTATGGTTCTTAGTTTGGATGAATCTTCAAATGTTACGTGTTCCAATTGGCGACAACTCTTAAAACTGTGCGCACAGAGGATCTCTACTGTTCTTGGAATATCAATGGAGGACAATGAAGAACAATCCAAAAAAGCGCTTGGTCCGATACTAGTCAGCTGGGAGCCGGACTCAAACGTTATGCAAGTTAGAGAGCGGCAACCTCTAAAGCAGCTATCGCCGATTGTGTGGACTCTAGGCGGAAGCTCTAGGCAGAGCAAGGAGCAACAATTAAAAAAAGTGAGGTCTGAAAGGTGGGTCAGTTTTGACCCATGTTCAAAGGTTACGCGACATAGGTCGACGCAATTTTGAAAGCAACCATCGCCAAAACTTTTAACGCTAGATGGAATGCAGATGGATGACAAAGAGGGACACTCCCGGAAAGCGTCTCCCCCTAAACTGGGCACCAAAGAGTCGGGCTCAAATATTACGCAACGCAGGTTGCGGCAAACAGCAAAACAACCGAAATTAATTTTGGATATGCTTGATGGGATAACGACGGATCGTCCATTCCAGAAATCGCCACCTTCTTCACGTGTTTTTAATTCGGTCGCGAGAATAATTAAACCGTCGATCACGACGACCTTTCGTGGAAAGCCATCGCCCGCAAGTGTATATGCGCCACGGCTTGAGTTCCCACTTGCACAAAATCCGCTCGTACCACATGATGTGATTGCAAAGAGCGCAATAGTTAGGATATTTTTTGTTGATCTCATGTTCTTTTTTGTTGTTCTTTTTTGTCACGTCAGGAGTACGCATAGTAGATGCTAGTCGACGGGATCAATTTAATCAAGAGAAATCTTTCGTATGTCAACGCAATTTAGAAATGTCCTCTTTATGGAAAGGTAGACGAACGATGCTTTTCCATCACATCTCAAAAAAAACTGAAGAATAAAATTGGCAAAAGTGGTTGCATTATTAACCTTTGCAATGACAGAATTAAGATTGGGTAGACACCTCACCACTGCACGCCCCCTGGGTGGGTGGGGGGGTGTGGATGGCATTCTATCACAAAAAGATTAAAAAAACGTTAAATTCACTTTTTTTATTTATGCCCAGCAATTGTCATAAATAAAGTAAAAACACATGCGACGCAATATTTACCCTGAAACACAAAATCAAATCGCGTTTATGGATAGGTATAGATTCTGGAAAGGACGTAGCTAATATGCGAACTTTTTCACAAAGAGCGCTCACGATATGCAAAAGTGTTGTAATATGCATCTTGTCCGTTACTTTACGATCTTGTTCCACGATGACCGAACAGCGTTCTACGATGACCAAACCTAATAAAAACCCTCTAATCGACGAAAAATCATATCGTGAGTGGTATGCGTCTTCTTTTTCTGATGAGTTTTGGTTGAAGCAAGCTCAGAGCATCAGCTGGATCAACGCGCCAACCGTTGCGGACCGCTCTTGTTTCGCGTCCAACCCCCAAATCCGGTGGTTTGAGGACGGAACGCTTAACGTGTGTTACAACTGCGTGGACCGCCATCTGCAAAATAATGCGGACAAGACGGCTATCATATTCGAGCCCGATGAACCGGGGCGCGCGGTGCACATTTCGTACAGGGAGTTGCATCGGAACGTGTGCAAACTCGCCAATACGCTAAAAAGCCTGGGCGTGGAGAAGGGCGACGTCGTGACCGTGTATTTGCCGATGGATCCGTCCATTATTTATGCGATGCTCGCGTGTGCCAGGATCGGGGCGATACATGCGGTGGTGTTTTCGGGGTTTGCGTCGCATGCGCTCGCGGATAGGTTGGCTCAGTCCGGGTCGAAGGTTGTGATCACGAAGACGGATAACCAACGAGGGGGACGCACAATAAAATTGAGGGACAATGTGGATAACGCGCTCGCAGCAAATGAGGCGCAGAAACAAAACACAGTGACCTCGATTATATTAATGGATGAATTTGTTCGGGAAGCGCCAGGGGAGAAAGGGCAAGCATGCGATTCGAATAGCGCCGCTGGACCTGGGGAGTACAACGCGCCCAGTGCTGGGAATCATAGCGCCGCTGGACCTGTAGGTCACAACGCCGCTACGCACACTAACATCCCAGTAATATACTTCCACAACAGACACGCAGACGAGCGCTTTTGCCCCTGCGAAGAAATGTCCGCCCTTGACCCTCTCTTTGTCCTATACACATCAGGATCAACCGGGCGCCCAAAGGGAGTCGTGCACAGTTCTGGCGGCTACATTACTTACACTGCGCTAACTCACAGAGTTGTGTTCGACCTGCAACCTGACGACGTGTATTTCTGTACGGCGGACATAGGCTGGATAACGGGGCATTCTTACGGCGTCTACGGGCCGCTAGCAAACGGGGCGACGCTGGTGCTGTTCCAGGGGATTCCGACATATCCCGATGCAGGCAGGTTTTGGCGAATAATAGATGAGCACAAGGTTTCGATTTTTTATACCGCGCCAACTGCTCTGCGTTCGTTGATCAAGCTGGGAGATGAGTTTGTGCGCCAAGCTTCGTTGAGTACGTTGCGCGTGCTGGGATCGGTCGGGGAGCCGATCGATTTGCCTACGTGGCAGTGGTTTTACGAGCTTGTTGGGCACAGCAATTGTCCCATTATGGACACTTGGTGGCAAACGGAAAGCGGCGGAGTCCTGATATGTCCGCTGTTGTCTCAGCCTCAAAAGCCTGGATGCGCGACAAAGCCATTTGCCGGAGTCGCCCCAGCGATCAAGTTTATTGCGCAACCTTCGGCAACGAACCCATCTGCCAACGTATCTGAATATGTAGGATCGATTGCGCAACCTTCAGCGACAGACCCATCTACCAGCATTGCTGAATATATCGGATCAATCGCGCAACATGCCACAACAAACCCATCTGCCAAGGAAAATTGCATCAGTCCTGCATCTTCAGAATCAGAAGCTCGGGGCTCTCTTGAGCTACATAGATCATGGCCCGGGCAATGCATTGGTGTGCTAAATGACCCGCTATACTTTCAGCAAGCATATTTCAAGGACGGCGTGTACGTTAGTGGCGACGGCGCAAGGACCGACAGCGACGGTGACTTTTGGATACTTGGGCGCATGGACGACGTGCTCAACGTGTCTGGGCATAGGCTCAATTCGGCAGAGCTCGAGCAGGCCGTGACCTCTTTGCCCGCCATCGCCGAGACTTGCGTTGTGGGGGCGCCACACGACATCAAGGGGCAGTGCATCGTTGTGTTTGTCGTGCTGCGCAAGGGCGAACGCTCTGACGACGTGGCGACGCATGTGACGGCGCAGCTTCGCAAGGAAATTGGCCCCATCGCATCCCCAGATAGGGTTGTCGTTGTCGCTGAATTGCCAAAGACTCGGTCGGGCAAAATCGTGCGCCGCTTGCTGCGAAAGCTGGTCGCAGGGGATAATGTTGCGAGCGAAGACACGAGTATGTTACTGAATCCCGATGCGCTTGCAACAATCGAGGCGGCGCTACATCAAAAATGAGATTGTCAGCACCATGCTTTTTGCGCTAAAAGTTGTAGATGTCGAGTGCTTGAAGTAACAAAGCTGGACGACCGCGAAAAGTGCCCGCTGTGGCATCAATTTGCGGGGATTTTGTGGCAATCTGCGGGTGTAGCTCAATGGCAGAGCAGGAGCTTCCCAAGCTTAAGACGGGAGTTCGATTCTCCTCACCCGCTCCAATTTTTTTCACGTTGGGTTTAATTTCGTGCTCAGATAAGTTGTCCAGGCATCCATGCTCAGATAGGTTGTCCAAGCATTTGTGCTATCCAAGTTGTCCAGGTATTTGTGCTCAGGTAAATTCTCCAAGCACAATGATAGGTCAGGTGTCCGTTATGTCCCAAGCCCCGCCATATTATAGAGTCGTCGTCGCAACAGGATTCGACCGACTCCTCACGTACAAGCCCCCTGACACGACAGCTCCCCTTGACACGGCAGATTCTCCTGACACGGCAGATTCTCCTGACATGGCAGCGCCCCCTGAACGACATGCCGCCTCCACATGCGCCGCGCTCGTTCCAGGCCAGCTCGTCGTCGTTCCTTTGCGAAATCGGCAAGTGGTCGGCGTAATAACGGAGCTCGGCACGGCCGACGACTCCATCGACGGCGCCCGCATCAAGCACATGTCGTATGCATCCCCGTGGGTCATTCCGCCGAAAAGCATGGACTTCCTGATATGGTTTGCTGCATACAATTTAATCAGCTTGGGGATGGCACTCAAAATGATGGTTCCATTTGCCGCAGAGGTAATGGGCAAGAGCGTCAATTTGAGCAAGCAACCCAATGGCGCACCAATCACTTCGAATGCGCAATCCAGTGACGCACCAATCAATTTGAGCCAGCAATTCGACGTGCCAATCAATTCGAGCGCGCAATCCAGTGGCACACCAATCAATTCTAACGCGCCAAGTGGCACACAAATCACTTTAAACCCCAATCAACAGGACGCTCTCACTCAACTAATCGCAAGAAACGCCTTTGCGGTCGATTTAATTGATGGAGTAACCGGAAGTGGAAAAACCGAAGTATATTTTTCCGTTATCCAGCAACGATTATCGCAAAATCCTCATGCTCAAATATTGGTTCTGCTCCCGGAAATTTCGCTAACCACGGCTTTAATTAGTCGATTTGAAAAATATTTTCACTTTAAACCGCACGTTTGGCACTCCAGCGCGACAAAGCCTCAAAAATTAAAGATCTGGACAAAAGTCATGAACGGGGAGCCTGCTGTCGTCATTGGGGCGCGATCTGCTCTGTTCCTGCCGTTTACAAACCTCGCAACTATTATCGTCGACGAAGAGCACGACGCTTCATACAAACAAAATGAGCAAGGGCACTATAACGCTCGCGACATGGCGATTGCGCGCGCGTCGCTGGAGGGGGTTCCGGTCATCCTTGCGTCCGCGACGCCGTCGTTGGAAACCGTGCAAAACGTGCGCGCTGGCAAATTTGCAATAACAAAGTTGCCGTCCCGATACGCAGACGCCGTAATGCCCTCGATCTTTATCGTAGACATGCGTCAGGAGGCGGGGCGCCCCATCATTTCCTCCGCCCTCAGCCTGGCGATGTATACGGCGCTGATCAAGCAAGAACAAATTTTGCTTTTTGTAAATCAGCGCGGGTATGCACCTTTATCCCTGTGCAAAAACTGCGGATACAAGTGGCGGTGCCCAGAGTGCGATGTCAATTTAACGGAGCACAAGTCACAGCGCGGCTTGGTGTGCCACTACTGCGGGAGGAGGCAGGCGTTCCCTAGTGAATGCCCCGAATGCACGCTTAAAGACACGCGCGTATCCATAGGGTTTGGGACGGAGCGGGTCATTGAGGCGATCGCATGCCAGTTTCCGTCGGCGAGGAGCCTCATTGTGTCAAGCGACACGGTTTCGTCAAAAAAAGCTTGGCAGGATGCAATCGGCGCCATAATGAAAAACGAGGTCGACATAATACTTGGAACGCAAATATTGGCGAAGGGGCATCACTTTCCGAACTTAACCGTCGTTGGCGTGATTAGTGCGGATCATGGGTTGAGCATGTGCGATCTGAGGGCGAATGAGCGAACGTACCAACTGCTGGACCAAGTCTCCGGGCGCGCAGGACGCGAAAAGAAGCGGGGCTCCGTTTTCTTGCAGACGTATGCGCCGAATAGCCCGCTGATACAGGCGCTGGCCAATCATGATAGGGATGCGTTTTATGAATACGAATTAAAGGATCGCAATGCTCATGATATGCCACCGTTCAAGGCGTTGATTGCTGTCATCGTTTCTGGGGATAACGAAATTAATGTCCAAAAGGAATCTCGTCGGCTCGCGCAAGCATTTGCGGATATGGTGGCGCAAGCGAAAGGCGCGTGTGTGGGGCAGGGTAATACAGAGGCTCAGTCGAACGCGCCATCAAGTAAGCCACTAAATGCGTCGCAAAGTGAACAATCGAATGCGCCGCCAAATGAACAATCGAACGCGCGACCAAGTAAGCCATTCTCACCTTCGGGATTAAATGCGCTAGCAAACGCCCAGCTGCTCGGCCCAGCTCCAGCTCCAATATCAAAACTTCGCGGCAAATATAGGTACAGGCTGTTGATAAAAACCGAGAAAGGGGGGCTTCTCCAGCCAATAATAAAACTGTGGGCCCAAAGTCAGAATACATCCGTTGATGTATGCGTAGACGTAGATCCGTATGAGTTTTTGTAGTTATACCCAAACACAAAAAGTTTATCAGTGCGTCGTTTCGAATCCCGGGCTGGGACCCCATTCAACTAGTATGGGGTCCCGGCTCGTTCTCCGAAACTCCTGCTGCTAACTCTTATTGTGATTGGGTATATCTTAATGACTTCAGTGTTGCACATTTTTTGCGCATTACTCAAATCTGCTCATCAAAATTGTATTTTATCCCTGCCCATAAAAACAAGTTGCATTTTTCTCCTCATCCAGGTCTGGCATGATAACGAGTTTCAACTTGTTTGTTATGGGGACCCGGTTTAGTGGCTATTTTTTACTACGGTTAAAAAGTGTGCGATCCTCAAAGGACCAGAAACAATGGGTTCTTCTTAAAAATTTTTCGGAGGACGCCGGTGCGGCCAATTGTGATTGGGTTTGACAGAGCTCCTTAATATACTACTATCAATAACAGGTCGTACGTATGCCTCACGTAGGAAGCTTATCTGCTGCAGGCTATACTCTGCCCAGCAAGCAGGCGTAATTTTTGGCGTAATTTTTATAGAGAGAAGGGGAATGGATAAATTTAGATCAGAGTTGCTCTCGGTTTTGCAAGAGCGCGACTTCATATATCAGTGCACAGATATAGAACAATTGGACAACATTTGCGCAACTCAGAAAATTTCTGGATACATTGGCTTTGACGCGACGGCGAAGAGCCTGCAAGTCGGCAACCTGTCTGTGATAATGCTGCTGCGCTGGTTCCAGCACTTTGGGCACAAACCAATTGTGCTCGTCGGGGGGGGGACAAGTCGCCTCGGAGATCCATCGTTCAAGCAAACGGCGCGCCCGTTGATGTCTCTGGAGAGGATACAAGAGAACATAAACGGGATATCAAAGGTGTTCGCTAAATTGCTGAAATTTGATCATTCCCCTAAAGGCGCGTGCCTAGTGAATAATGCGGACTGGTTGTCGGACATAAAGTATTTGGATTTCCTTAGGGATTTCGGATGCCACTTTACCGTAAATAAAATGCTTTCAATGGATTGCGTAAAAACTAGGTTGGATGGTGGCGATCCGTTGAGCTTTATCGAATTTAATTACTCGCTCATGCAAGCATACGACTTCTTCCATTTGAACAAGGAGTTCGGTTGCGTCCTTCAGATGGGTGGCGCAGACCAATGGTGCAACATCATCAGTGGCGTGGACCTTACGCGCAAACTATCGCGCACTCCTGTGTTCGGGTTGACGGCGCCGCTTGTGACGAACGCGTCGGGCATGAAGATGGGGAAGACTGCAGCTGGCGCGGTTTGGCTGAACGAGGATATGTGCCTGCCGTATGACTATTGGCAGTTCTGGCGCAACACTGATGACCGAGATGTGATCTGTTATTTGAAGAAATTCACGGAGCTTCCTATGGACGAGATTCACAAGCTGAGCTTGCTCGAAGGGCGCGAAATCAACGATGCGAAGACTGTGCTGGCGGATGAAGCGACTGCGCTGATTCATGGGCGTCAGGTGCTCGATGGCATACATGCCGCAGCAGGAGCCGTTTTTGGGGCGGATGGGGATGACGCAACTCTGCCGTCTTTTAAACTAAATCGCGACCAATTGCCGATAGCTTTGGATGACCTTTTTGTGTTGAGTGGGCTTTGTGCCAGCAAGGGGGACCTTAAGCGCTTGGTTACAGGAAGCGGCGTCAGCGTGGAGGGGCAGGTTGTTACGGATCCGAAGCAGTTGGTCACTATTGATAAAATTGCGGACAAGGGGTTGCTTTTGTCGGTTGGGAAGAAAAGGCATATTAAGGTTGTAGTTAACGAGCAGAAATGAACGAGCACGAGCCACCAATCGACCCTATTAGCAGAAGAATTGGCGCATTCATAAAGCACAGGCGAATCCAGCTGGGGTTAACTCAGCGAAATTTAGCACAAATGCTGGGGATAACCGCGCAGCAAGTACAAAAGTACGAGTCTGGGGCGAATTCTCTGCGCATAACGAGATTTGTGCAGCTGAGCAAGGTGCTGAGCTGCCCGCTGAAGAACTTTTTGCTGATGTGTGACGACGTTCGTTGGGACAGTGCCAATGCCAATGCCAATACTAGTGCCAATGCATCAAATGATGCATTAAATGAGGAATCGGCCGTTTTCGTTGGGACGAAAAATGCGCATCCCTCTGATGAGAATGAGCCTTTTGATGAGATTGATAATTTTTTCGGACAGTTTTTATCGCTAGGTGAAAAGCAAAAAGAGTATGTCATGGAGATTGTGGATGCGCTCGCGAAGCGTAAAAAACTTCGCGGAAGCAAGCATCCATCAAAGCCCGCGGAACTGGAGTTTTTCGACGAAAACGCTGACGCTGGCGACCTAAGTCCCGCTAAATAAATCCGGAGAGCTTCTTTCCACAGGGCGTCCTCACGAAAAATTTTTAATAAGAACCCTTTGTTTTTGGTCCCTTGAGGATCGCACACTTTCTTAACCATAGTAAAAATAGCCACTAAAATACAATTTTGATGCGCCGATTGGAGTAATGCGCAAAAAATGTGCGACACTGCAGTCATTAAAGATAAAGGGTTCTTATTAAAAAATTTTCATAAGGACGCACGTGCGATGATAAAAAGTTCAAATTGTTTTTATGGGCAGATATTGTGTACAATTAATAGTAGTAGTATAACAGCTTTTTGGGATGTGCGATGTCTTCGTTGTTAAGCCCGCAAATCGACTTTGTTTTTAAGAATATCTTTGGTGTGGAAGGCAAAGAGCCGCTGCTCATCTCGTTTTTGAACTCTTTGTTCAAAGGGAATCCAGTCGTTAAAAGCCTTACGCTGGGCAACACGGATATTTGCAAAACAAGGCACGATGGCAAATCCAATCGCCTGGATGTGAGGGCTACAATCGACGACGGAACTCAGCTGGATATAGAGATTCAATGCCATAATACGGAAGAAATTCCTCAGAGGGCGCTGAATTACCTGGCGAATCTCATGCCGGAAGTCATCAACGAAGGCGAGTCTTACGTCGTGTCAAAGGCGATCGGCATCTGGATCTTGGGCGAGAACATTATAAAAAAACGCAAGGCCGCGATCACGGAGTGTTACATGGCAACGTTGCCACATGATCCGGAGCCTTATTATATAGACAATATGCGACTGATCTTTATTGAGTTGCCGAAGTTTTGCCCACA
>JAISXM010000070.1 GCA_031270515.1 Holosporales bacterium
ATAAAAATAAGTCGCATATTGTCTATATAATAAGGCTCCGGATCGTGTGGCAACGTTGCCATGTAACACTCTGTGATCGCGGCCTTGCGTTTTTTTATAATATTTTCGCCCAAGATCCATATACCGATCGCCTTCGACACGACATAAGACTCGCCTTCGTTGATGACTTCCGGCATTAGATTCGCCAGGTAATTCAACGCTCGTTGAGGAATTTCTTCCGTATTGTGGCATTGAATCTCGATATCCAGCTGCGTTCCGTCGTCGATTGTAGCCCTGACACCTGCCCATAAAAACAAGTTGAATTTTTACCCTCATCCAGGTCTTGCATGACAAAGAGTTTCAACTTGTTTGTTATGGGGACCCGGTGTACATCCAAGCGTTTGGATTTGCCGTCGTGCCTTGTTTTGCAAATGTCTGTGTTGCCCAGAGTAAGGCTTTTAACGACTGGATTCCCTTTGAACAAAGAGTTCAAAAACGAGATGAGCAGCGGCTCCTTGCCTTCCACACCAAAGATATTCTTAAAAACAAAGTCGATTTGCGGGCTTAACAACGAAGACATCGCACATCCCAAAATGCTATCATATCACTACTATTAATTGTACACTATACCTGCCCATAAAAACAATTTGAACTTTTTTCCATCGCAGGAGGAGGGGCATTCTGGAATAAGGGATTTGAAAATTGGCCTATGTGTAAGCCTTGATACGCAACGACTTTTAACTGTTTTGTTATGACCCACCATTATATCGATTACAGTGCGAATAAGGGTTGATGTATTTGTAGTGAATAGCCTCTTCGATATGATGCGCCTTGATCGTTGCCGACGAATCCAGATTCGCGATACTGCGCGCCACTTTCAGTAGACGAGTACAGCTGCGCGCAGATAGATCCCGCTTTTCGGCAAAAATGCGCAAACACTGCTGCGTTTCAGGAAGTAAGTCATCGTCGACTGAAGTGGTTAGCGTTTTTTTGAACTCAATCGCACTCAGCACCCTCTTTTGTATAGTATCAGACGTTTCAATTAGGACGTTTTTACGTTGTGGAAGCAGATCGTCAACGGGAACTTGCGGCACATAAACAACGAGGTCAAACCGGTCCAACAGTGGTCCAGATATTTTTGACTGGTAATCCGATGCACACCGCGGCGCCCGCGAGCATTCTTTTTGGGTTACTCCATAGTACCCACAGCGACATGGATTCATGGCCGCAATGAGCTGAATTTTCGCGGGATATGTAATATGCTGATTCGCCCTGGATACGGTTATAACATTTGACTCCAGCGGTTGCCGCAGCGACTCAAGCGCGCACCGAGCAAACTCAGGCAGCTCATCCAGGAAAAGCACGCCATTGTGCGCAAGCGAAATTTCCCCAGGCTTTGCGTGAATGCCGCCACCAACCAGCGCCACCAACGAGGCGGAGTGGTGAGGGGCGCGAAATGGACGCTGGGCCATAAGGCCTTCATCCGGCAACATGCCCGCTAAGCTGTAGATCATGGTGGTTTCGATCGCTTCTTCAGGGGTCAAAGGAGGCAATATGCCCATCAGGCGTTGCGAAATCATGGATTTGCCGGCTCCTGGGGGGCCGATCATCAGCACATTGTGATTGCCAACCGCTGCGACTTCGAAGATGCGCTTTAACATAGACTGCCCGCGCACCTCTTGCATATCCCCGCATGAAAGTGAGCGCTGCGCTTGTACGTCAGGCACAGCAGGAGCCCTTAATTCACAGGAGCCGTTGAAGTGATTGACCAGCGATATCAAGTCCGGCGCAGCGAGCACATTTAAGTGTGATCCTGCCCAAGACGCCTCGTTGCAGTTGGCAGCCGGACAAATCAACCCTCGATTGGTCGACGATGCCATAAGCGCAGCCGCAAGCACTCCAACAACTGGAGCGATCAAGGCGTCCAAGCTTAGCCCGCCAATTATGATATATTCCTGCAGTTGCGCCTTATCAAACGCATCCAGCGCGGCCAAAATGCCGAGAGCAATAGGGAGGTCATAGTGGGCCCCCTCTTTCTGCAAATCAGATGGCGCCAAGTTTACGATTATGCGCCGAGGTGGGAGCGTTAGCCCTACGTGAGAAAAACTGGCCCGAATTCGCTCTTTCGATTCAGCGATCGATTTATCCGGCAAGCCAACGATAACGAAATTCGGCAGCCCAGAGGATATCTGAACTTCAACTGAAACATCCTGAGTTTCAATCCCTTTAAATGCAACAGTCGAGAGTTTACTTAACAGATCCGATTTTTATTATCGCTAAAGCACCAATATACCGGGCCCCCATAACAAACAAGTTGAAACTTGTTGTCATGCAAGACTTGGATGAGGGTAAAAATTCAACTTGTTTTTATGGGCAGGTCTATTTGTTATACAAAATGCAGAGCCTGAACTTTCGCACAAAAATAAATTTTTTTTCGCTAAAAAAGTTCAGACTCATATGGGGACGCGTACCAAGTTATGGGGACGCGTACCGGGCCACCTATATGGAACAATTTGAAGATCGTTGTTGACCAAGGGTTTGATCAAGATAAAGCTTCAAATTGTTTTTAGGCAGATAGCGGAACACCATAAAAAAACCAGCAGCGCCTTGCTTGAGAAACATTGTGAATAAAGCAAATGCGGTGCTGGATTTTCATGGTGTTTAGCTATACATCACCAACCTGATCTTACCTGTCCAGCCGCTTGTACAACTTGCCCAACAGTTTGCCCAACAGTCGGTTGTACATATTGTGTTGCCGCAGTATACGGTTGTTGTGCATATTGTACCACCGGTTGTACCGGTTGTTGTGCATATTGTACGGGCACCTGCCCAGCAGCAGGCTGCGTTGTTTTAGTCATCGCAGTCATCACAAGCATCATCGTCAGACTACTAACGGCATTCAGCAATGCACTAAAACCTTCCGCATTAACCTCCGCAATTGTTCTTAAGCTTGCATTCTGAATTCTACTAACTTTGGCATTCGCAGCACCTGAAGTTTTGTTTCCACCTAGTCCACCCATCATCATCATCATGGGTAGCATAGCCGCCATGCTTCCACCACCGCCCCCCATCATCATCATCAGCATAAGCATGTTCGAATCCATACAGTTTCCTTTTACAGCAGAAGGCCCAGCCCCCAACACGGCAAGTGAAAATCCTAATGCGCATATTTGCTTTTTCATAATCGTCCTATTCGTTCAAGTATAGTTATCTACATACAGAATACATCTAATTCTTTAATAAATACTTAACGCCATTACGATTATCGATATAAAAGCACAAATACATGCGTCTATACTCACAAAAAACTTTTTTACTATTCTTCGTCATACCGGGCTCCTATAACAAACAATTTGAAATTAGTTGTATCGCAAAGTTTCGGTGACAATAGAAGTTCCAGTTGTTTTTATGGGCAGGTGTATACCCAAGGCCAAAAACATTGTTTCCGAAATGTTGGTTCCCCGCGACATTGCATCTCTATAAATTCACAGTGTTTTCGCTATTGGGTAGGGGCGCTAAAAAAAAATCCGAGACTGAAACTATGATGCTGTGTGGGGGGTCAACAGGCGTAGCCTATATTCAGGGGGGACTTTTATTCATGATCGAGTATACTTGGTTCTTAAGTAATATATTGCTATTATTTTTAGAGATCAGTACTTATCTTGATGAGTTTTTTCTTGTGAATATGAAATCTTTACTTGCGTTATCTACGTTTGTTATGGGGGGAGCCCTCAATTTGCACGCCCAACAGCGTCATGCCGCAATGCGCGCCAAACAGCGTCCTGCCGGACATCGTCTTGCCGCAATGCGCACCCAACAGCGTCCTGTCACAATGCGCGCCAAACGGGATCCTGTTGTAATGCACGAAAGTGATGTTTGCCCTTCATCTTACGGAGACGGAGACGTTGTCTCAATCTCACCGGATTTTGAAATGGCTGTTCTACGCCTCCACTCGGGTCTTTTAGCGCTTTTTGTTTTGGATACAAATCTGCAAGCGGCTGATGCAGTGCATCAAACGGCTCTTGCAAAAACGCAATTGGCTGAAACAAAGGAGCAAATGTGTGACAAAATGCGTCAAGTAGGTGACCTGATGCATGGTGTGGCTGGCTCCGTGAGACGATTCACTTCTTCAGCGACGCAGGATGATAAATTGACTAGTTTTATACATGACTGTGGTCTAACGGCTGATGCCGCGCTTTCATTGGCTGATTACGCGTATCAAGAGGCTGTGGCCGCGCGTCAAGAGGCAGATGAATACAATCAATCGGTTGAGAACACGCGTCTAGATAACGCTACACGGCGTCTAAAGATTAATAAATGTATTAAAAAGGATGTTGCCGAGCTTCAAGAGTTTTATCCGGATATTCTATTGCCTGATGCAGTTCTTGCTCCGTCTGTAGATCGGATTACGATCTTATGCAGATATATAGACATTATGGATGTAAATAGGGCGCTCAGCACTGACAATGTAAGTAGTCTGTCACGTACTGACCTAGTACGATTTCTAACGTTCGTACTCGCTATTGCTCGCACCATAGACATTTCTGAAGCCGAAGCCTAAACGAGTCTCTGGGAGCCGAAAATGCTCTCCCTCAGATGTCCGACAGCCGGACTTGCCACTGCCATCAATTGATTGCATAAGCAAAATCCGGCGAGTTAAATGGGGGGAAATTACTAATAAACGATTTGAAGTTTTATCTTCGTCGAAGCGTTGTATTACAACAAGATTCAAATTGTTTGTTATGGGGCCCCGGCGTAGATATCTTTTTAGGTACTGGAAGCATATTGTTTCCCTTTTCTAGCAAATAGACCTGTTGCGAAAGCCCTTTTGGGCCGTTGATTTCTGCTGTATTGACGCAGCTTTCGTAATAGGTCGAATGTTCCACTCAAATATTTTTGTTATTCGAGCTTGCAATTAGCTAGAAATGTCCGTATACATAGCGCTTATGGGTAAATATAGTGCCGAGGAGCATTTTTTTATGTTACATATCGTTTATTTTTCGATCATGCTATCTGTTTTTTGTATGCAAAACTGTGGGGCAGGCGTAGCTCCGTCCGTACCAGGTGTAAACTTCCATAATGCGCAGGGGCCATCACGTATGCAAACACGTGGGCAAACACGTGGGCAATCACCACAACTATTAACTCGGAATGAAGCAGAGCGGTTGGAGGCATTAGTACTTGTGCATGGGACCAATGCTTGGAAGAAAGTTGCTAGTGAACTTGGAACGAGGGATGCACGCAAGTGCAGGGCGTACTGGAACGTCTACCTTCGCCCACAGGACTCACAGCAGGCGCCGTGGACCGACGCAGAAGATAAGAGTCTATGCAATCTTGTTGGTATATATGGGCAGAACTGGAGAGATATAGTGAAGAACTTGCCTGGACGCCCAGAAAGCTGTGTGAAGAATCGTTATTTTAAACTTTTACGTAAGCCATTTAAGGCGATACAACCGCCAGCACAAGCCCCGGATCCGGATCCGGATCCAGATCCAGATCTAGGTCTAGGTCTAGGTCTAGGTCTAGGTCAAGATCCAGGTCTAGATATGGAGGATGGGGTAATTTTGTATAATTTTAGTAATGAGCTAAGATTTTGGTAGAACTGCTTTTTTGATGATACTGATTTTGGTTATGCCGGATCTCCGTAATCAACGATTCGAAAATTCGTGATAATGCAAGGCTTATATAGCTAGACCACTTCTGGATAGTGCAGCGAAAAATGAAACTGACCAAGGCAAAGCACAGCTTAAGCTGAGCTTTTTCTGCTCAATCCAGAAGTGGTTTAGCTATATACCGAGTCCCCATAACAAACAATTTGAAGTTTTATCTTCGTCGAAGCGTTGTCTTACAACAAGATTCAAATTATTTGCTATGGGGCCCCGATATTTTCGCGCGTGGATATGCCCCTTTATTCGCGCACATCCCCTCCGTCGATCGGCCCGTACCCAAGTGCCGCCCTCTTCTCGTTGATCGTCAAAAACGACGCCGCTTGCACTGCCGTCCAAATGTAATCGCGCTTAGCCGACAGCGCCACAATCGCATCGGAGTCGTACCCTATGCGCAAATTCGCAGAAAAGCGCGGAGCCAGCCAGCGATTTAATTCCGCCACAAAATGGTCCAACATCGGCACCAGCGTATCTTCCCAAAAGCTGAGACGAGCCTCTTTGTAATTAGAAAAAGTGGCGTCCTCCGTAATGCCGACCAATATTGGAGGCACCCCGAAAGCTTGAGATATCTCGCGGGCAGATGTATTTTTCCCCGTAGAAAAATCCAAATCCTTCGGCGACAACCCCATCTCCTTCCAATCGCAATTGCCCTCCAGCACCATGATGCGCCCAGCGTTTCCCGTCCCCTCGTACAGAGCCGCCAAATCCTGGCGCAGAGCGTCTCGCTGTTCGTGCGTTAACGTGTGCCCATTGGCGGTCGGCTTGACCAACAGCGCCCCAGACGGTCGGCCTCCGTTTTGCAGGATGGACAAATTGTGCTCTCCGACCGCGTTGTGTTGGTCTATCGCCCGGGCTGCGGCCTCAACGGGGCTCATGCCATACCAGTCGTTGAGCGGATGGAACGTCTTAATATGCAAGACCTCCGACTCGCCCGACGCCACATCGACCGGAAAAACATAGCGTGCCGTCCCGACCTTATATTCGAATCCCGTTTGTTGCCCATCGGAGTCGACAAGCACACTAACGCGGTCCGAGCGCAGCACACGCAGACCGATTGGCCCTTGAGTCATATGTATGAACACATTGCCTGACAACAACAGCTGGCTGAACACATTGTCAATGAACGCGCTGCGGGATTGCGTCGCATTTGGCGAGTTCAGCAGCGCCAGCAACTCGTGCGAGTCGACTTCAAACTCGCGACCGTCGCGCTTTTCATATAAAAGCCAGTGCACATTGGAGAGGCTCTTTGCGATTAAACTAACGCAGCGAAACACGATTACGTTTTGCGAATACCCTGAAGAAGCCAGGGCTTCGTAATTGCGCGGAGTCCATGTGGGCTTGCCAATGATTTTACACGCAGCGAAATGGTTTTCCTGCAGGGTTTTCGCGGAGGGCTTGCTTTGGGACGCACGCTGCGGAGGAACGGATTTCGTGCCTGGCGTGGCGTTTTTTGTAAATTTGTGAAAGGTGCCTGACGTGGCGCTTGTTGCAAAGTTGCGAAATGTGCCTGACGTATGAATGGCGCGCTTGATGGCGTCGATGGAGCTAGTGATATTGAGCATGGTTGCCTCTGAATTGCCTTCTTTCTTTAAGCGTGACAAATTCAGAGGAGTAAAAGCAATGATAGCGATAGCCCAAAACGACGCACTTATAAACTTTTTGTGTTTGTGTCTACCTTAAAAGGCGGTTCCGACCCCGAATAGCCACCGACTCTCTGAATCCGTGTCATGCTTTCTCAGCGGACGAGCATACCCGAACGTGATCATCCCAAACGGCGACTTCCACGATATGCTGGCACCAATTGCCACCCTCAGGAAAAAGTCGTCGCCCACGACGGACGTCTTGTCCTGCCCATCGAGCCGCTTCGAGCGCCACACTGCGCCGCAATCGGTAAACGCGCGAGCATAAAGCCCCAGCCTATCCGAGATCGGATACGTAAACTCAATTGACGCTTTGTAACAACGCGTTCCACCAAGCTGCTTGCCTGCGATAGCCTTCGTTTGGTTATATTGCGATATTCCAATATTGTTATTTTTTATTGCCGCAGCCAGAATTTTGATAAACGCAAGTTCGTCAAAATTTTGTACTTTTTCTGCAGACAAAAACTTGCGAACAGAATCTTTATTTGTTGTCAGGAACGCCTTTTGGTCATCCGTAAAATAACTTAATCCTTGGTAATTGTCTAAAAAATGGTCAATCGCCGCCAAGCTCCGCTCCTTACATTCGCCGCGCACAGGGGATACTCCTAGGTGCTCAAACCCCCGCAGTGAATCCCCGCCCAGGAACAGGCTATCCACGTGCCGCAATTGTTTTCCGCCAATTCCTCCGGCGCAAATGAAGGTCTGGCGGATGGCGACGACTAGGTCCGCGTACACTTTGTGGTGCCAACTTGCTGTCCATGTGTTGACCATATTCCTTATAGAGCCGCCCAACCCGGATACCGTCGTGCTCCAGCTGACGTAATAGCCTTGCGACGGCAAAAACCTGCGATTTCGCGTGTCGTAGCTCAGGGCGTGCGTGATCGCAGAGCCCCAATCGACGCCGGTGCTGTTGTGGGACGCGATGAACTCGGCGTGCTTGCGCCCTTCGTCTGTGTTTTTGAGCCATTCGGTGAATTCATTTTGCGACTGGTTGGTTTGCTGGGCGGCCAATTCGCTTGACAGGAGCGATTTTACGCTGTCCCTGTGCAATCTATAGGACCAATGTTGCGAAACATGGCGCGACAAACGGTACGCCAGGCTGGGGGTGATGCCCGCTTGCGTTTGCGTGACGTCCGTTAAAACTTTTGAGCGCACGCAAGACACTTCAATTCCTCCAACGAGGCGCCGGCCCATAAAATATGGATCCACAAGGGAGACCATTCCCTCCATCACTCTTTTTGCATATGAAAATGAGAAATCTAGGGCTTGTCCTTTGCCGCTATAGTTCGGATTTGATACACCAAACTGCATAGCTAATTTGTCTAAAGTTGAGTACCCGAATTTGCCTGTGATGGAGCTGACTTTGTCTTCTTCGACATCTACGGTTACAATCGCGCTATCGGGAGCGGTGCCTTCTTGCGCGCCAATTCGAACGCCCTTGAAGAATCCTGTGCTTTTGATGCGTTCCTCTGCGGGCTTAAAGTTCGATTGATCAAAGGCGTCTCCCTCACTAAAACCAATTTCCCGGCGAATTACGCGGTCCCTGGTTACCCGATTTCCTTTGATGTCTATTTTCTCTATGAAAATCTTTGGCCCATCTTTTATTACAAATTTTATATCAACGGTTTTGGTTTCGGGATTTTTTGTTAAAACGGGCTCTACTGTTGCAAAGTTATATCCTGCGGCAGTGGCAAGGCTTTTAATAAAATTGCTGCAAAAGGTTATGCCTTCCCCGTTGAACTTTTCCCCTTTTTTTATCATAAGAGCAGCTTCAAATAATTCTTTCTTTAACTTCGCAATTTTCAAGTCAACCGTTACTTCCCCGACATGATAGACGTCGCCTTCCTTTAAGTAATACGTCAAGAAAAAATCCTTTTTGTCGGGACTTAACTCAGCGGTCGCCGACACAATTTCGAAATCCGCGTATCCTTGGCTCAAATAATATCGCACCAACATTTGCTGGTCTTCGGTAAATTTGTGCGCGTCGTATACTTTGTCCTTGGTGCCGCCCAAAAAACTAATATGATACGGGCGCTTTTCCCTTATGGACAACAAGCCGCGCAATTCATTCGACGTCGCGCACTTGTTCCCTATAAAAGTAATTCTGCGAACATAAGTCACCGAGCCCTCGTGTACTTCAAACGCCACATTCACCCGATTATTCGGCAGCCGAATAATTTTCGGGGAAACACGCGCGCTTAAATAGCCCTGACTGCGGTACGCTTCCAAAATAATTTGCTGCGTTTCTTGGATCGACGGTTTGAATAATATTTGCCGAGGCTTGACCTTGATGATCTTCTTCAGCACGTCCTTCATCTCATAATTCATACCTTCGTACGCAATTTTGTTGATGACGGGGTTTTCTGCAACCTTTATTATCACAACATCGTTCTGTATCTCAACCGTAATGTCATCAAAATACGTGGTTTCGTTTAATCTCTTCAGTATAGCATCGGCTGTATACTCATCATATTGACTGCCGACTTTAAACTGAAGTTCACTAAGGATCGTATCGGTCGCAACATTTGCGTTTCCGACAATCTTTATTTCTTTTATTACTCCAGCATAAAGCGCAGCCGCCTGAAAAAACGCAAACGCCATCCCCATATAAACGCGATTAAAAAGATTTAACTTCATTCATCTTTTTTAAGAAAACACCACCTAACAAGTGATCAGTAGCATCAATTTACGGGAAGTTCAATGCTATAATTGACTCGTCCCAGGGAAAGTGGCGTAACCCACACACAAAAAGATGATCAGTTCGTCGTTTTAAAGTGCAAGCTGGGAGACCCCATTCAACTAGTTGAATGGAGTCCTGGCGTGCCCTAAAAAACTCCTGCTGCGAACTCTTATTGTTACTGGATATCCCGAATAATATATACGTAGGGTTTATGATATAGCTAAGCACTATGAGCATTTCGCAGTGATTTATTCACAGTATTCTTAAAACAATGTGCTGCGGGGTTTTCATGCGGCTTAGCTACAATGCACATAAAATATGCGTTGGACTTACATCGCAAAATACACGCCGGACAATGGCAAACAACTTGACGCTTCTTAGCGAGTGAACGTCCCCCCGCCGGAGTCCGACAGCGTTTTTATCACGACCGCGCCGTCATCGCTTGATTGTCCGTTCCCCGCATCGTCCACTTTTTGCAGAGAGTTTATGTCCGTCAAAATAACGACCGATGTTTGCAACAGCTCTGCGGCCTTTGCGTTCGTGTTATATTGCTTGCAAAACCCAACCCAGCGCACAATCTCATCCGTATCCTGCGGGATATGTTTGTCTAGCATTAATATTGACAAGTTGACCGCCGCCTTTAGCAACAAGTCAGCATCAACTTCACTTTGACAGCGCCCAATGCACTTCCTGTAGTGCGTAGCTGAGTCATCATATCGCCTCAGCCGATTGTACGCCAACCCCGCATTGTACTCCGCCTCGTTGCACCCGGCGTCCGCGGCCTTGCAAAAATGCTCGGCAGCCTTTCCGAAATAATCCTTCGCCTTTTGATATTCCCCACCCGACTCGCTCTTTTCGCCAAGGATGTAGTATGCCGCCGCGATTTGGTTTAACGCTGCTGCGCTTCCAGGCTTGAGAAACTGCTCGTATACGCTCAGCGCTTGCTCCAGGACTTCGGTCGACTTGGGCTGCGCTGTGGTTGTTGTAGATTTTTTAGACGCAGATGCGCTGCATACTTCAGGAATGTGGGATGAGCAGACGAGCAACATTCCCAACGAGATAGCAACTTTTTTGTAACAGATTGGCATGATTTCCCCCATATTATTGATATCGCTCGCTACTAGTCATTGCGCCCGCAGCACTTAATTGCCCGCGACTTATGTTTCGATGTTTCGCGCCCGCAGCATATAAACATTACCCTTGTGCTAACTATAGAACATATTTTGTCACATTTGCTATAGGGGATGTGGGACGCAGTACGCATTGCATCACATTCGCTATAGGGGATCTGATACGAAGCACGCATCTTGTCACATTTCAGAGCTCAACTTGCTATTTTTCTGAATAGTATTAATTTCATGGATTGACATCCCTGTGTAATCACTAATAGTTTCCAAGGACAATCCTTTCTCTAACATAGAAATGGCAATTTTTGTCTTGAGCTCTGCCTTTCCTCGGGCCTCTCCCCGGGCCTCTCCCCGGGCCTCTCCTATGGCCATTCCCCGCTGTATCGCCACAGTCATCTCGCTATGTCGATCATTTATCTCCCTTTGCCTCAAAAGCGCCGCCTCCCGCAGCTT
>JAISXM010000086.1 GCA_031270515.1 Holosporales bacterium
AGAACATTTCTCCTAAATGAACAACGTCTATTACTTACGATGCTTAAAGCGCAAGTTAAAAAAGACTCTGTTGATTTTCCAGATTAGACTTTATATCTAGACCTGTTGCGAAATCTGCGTCAACACCGCATGAATCAACGGCTCAAAAGGGCGTTCGCAACAGGTCTATTTTTCCCCTTTATCATCCATTTGTGGCTAAAATTATTTTAGTCCAATCGAACTTTCGGTGAGTTGCAACGGTGGTTAGCGCCGGCAAGGATACTGATGCTAGGGCGCTACTGTTATAAAAACAGTGTCCGACTACGGAGGTTAGCGCAGGTACGTATATTAAGGAAGGAGGGAAGAAATTTTTTTTTGTTGCATATTTATCACACTATGTTTAGTCTCACTAACCAATATGACCACATTTATTTAACTCAAAATAGCCCCTAATTTTCGATATCGAGCCAAGAATCGCTTAACGATTTTTTAACCTTTTTATGATATAATAACCATCCACAGCCCCCACCCACCCAGGGGGCGTGCAGTGGGGATCGCTCCACCCAACTTTAATTCTGTCATTGCAAAGGTTAACAATGCAACCACTTTTGCCAATTTACATACTCAGTTTTTCTTGAGTTGTGATTATATAGCATCGTTTACACCAATCACAAAAGAATTAGCACAGGGGGGCCCGCCAATAATTCCCATTCAACCAGTTGAATGGGGGGCCGCCAATAATTCCCATTCAACCTGCTGAACGGGAACTCGCAAATTCCCTCCCACTCAATCAATTGAATGGAATCCCGAGCCCCCCGAAACAACTAACAATCTTTTTGCGCTAAGGATCCCTCAGTGCTCCTTAAACATCAGCCGCTCCTTATACTCGCTCTGTTTCCCCACATTAAAGCTATCCACAGAGCGCAAGTAACCCATCACCCGCGTCCACACTTCGCATTTCTGGCGCTGATTATCCGCGACCTGCCCCTCAGGATTTTTCCGCCGCAACTCTTCATCACAACTCTCGCAATACTTGTGTTCCCCAGCAAGGTAACCATGCTTCGGACAAATGGAAAACGTCGGCGTGATCGTTATATACGGCAGGCGGAACGTCGCCGTCGTCTTGCGAATCAGGCTCTTGCACGCCTCCGCCGACGAAATGCGCTCCCCCATATACAAGTGCAGCACCGTCCCCCCGGTGTACTTCATCTGAAGCGGAGTCTGATGGCTTAACGCCTCAAACGGGTCGTCCGTATACCCCACGGGCAATTGCGACGAATTCGTGTAATACGGCGCGCTCTTTGTGCCAGCCTGGATAATCCCAGGGTAGCGCTTTTGGTCTTCCTTGGCGAAGCGATACGTCGTCCCTTCCGCCGGAGTCGCCTCAAGGTTGTACAAGTGCCCCGTTTGCTCCTGGAACGCCACCAAGCTTTCCCTGATTCGATCAAGCACGCGCACCGCCATAGCCAAGCCATAGTCATCCGTTATATCGTGCTTGTCCCCCGTAAAGTTGCGAATCATCTCGTTTATGCCGTTTACGCCAATTGTAGAAAAATGGTTTCGCAATGTCCCCAAATAACGCTTCGTAAACGGGTACAGCCCCTCCGCCATATAGCGATCAACAACCTTTCGCTTTATCTCCAGGCTCTGTTTCGCAAGCTCGGCCAGTTCATCCACGCGTCGCAGCAGGCCTTCCTCGTTTCCTGCGTAGACATACCCAAGCCGAGCCGCGTTTATCGTTACAACGCCAATCGACCCAGTTTGCTCCGCAGAACCAAATAAACTGTTCCCGCGCTTCAGGAGCTCCCGCAAATCAAGCTGCAGACGGCAACACATAGAGCGAATCATCCCTGGATCCAAATCCGAATTCACAAAGTTTTGAAAATACGGAAGTCCATATTTGGCGGTCATTTCAAACAGGCGATCCGCGTTTTCGCTATCCCAAACAAAATCCTTCGTAATGTTGTACGTAGGGATCGGGAACGTAAAGACGCGTCCATGCGCATCTCCACTGCTCATTACCTCAATATACGCACGGTTTATCATGTCCATTTCGTCTTGTAGGTCGCCATATGCGAAGTCCATAGTCTTGCCTCCAATCACGGGATGCTTACCCCGCAGATCCTGTGGACACACCCAGTCAAACGTCAAGTTCGTAAACGGACATTGCGACCCCCAGCGCGACGGCACATTTAAGTTATAAACGAACTCTTGCATATTCTGTAGGAGCTCTGCATATGAAACGTTGTCTATGCGGATAAATGGGGCCAGATATGTGTCAAACGAGCTAAACGCCTGCGCTCCGGCCCACTCGTTTTGAAGCGTGCCAAGGAAATTGACGATCTGCCCCATAGCGCTGGACAAATGCTTCGGCGGATGGGACTCGACTTTCCCAGGAACACCGTTAAACCCTTCCTCCAATAACATACGCAACGACCAACCAGCACAATATCCGGCCAACATATCTAAATCGTGGATCTGAAAATCGCCTTCGCGATGAGCGCGCGCCACAAGCTCAGGGTAGACTTCGTCTAGCCAATAGTTTGCGACCACTTTGCCCGACAAATTTAAAATCATCCCTCCCAACGAATACCCTTGGTTCGCATTTGCGTGAACTCGCCAGTCTAATTGGTCAATATATTCGTTTACCGATTGCACCGCATCCATTACGCTGCGCTTATCACGACGCAACTTACTGTGCTTTTCGCGATATATAATGTAAGCACGAGCCGTCTTTATATGATTTGACGTAATCAGTGCTTGCTCTACAATGTCCTGGATTTCCTCAATGGAGATGCCCCGAGGATAATCCCTGTGGTGAATAATCTTTTTGACCTGTGCTGTGATGAGACGAGCCTCGTCTTCGCCAAACTCGCCCGACTCAGCACCAGCCTTCGAAATCGCGGCGACTATGCGCTCACTGTCAAAAACGACCCGCTGCTGGTTGCGCTTTACGACCTCAGGGAAGTCGCTATCCGTCATTTTTGTCGGTAAATTAATCACTTGCCCACTCTGCACTTGCTCGTCTGTTAGAACCTTTTTTAGCGCATCCATCGCATCACCTAATTTTACAAGAGACCCTTTGTCAGTATATTTGATTCAGACATCCAATGGGAACAACTTTGTTATTTATTTAAAAGCATTAAGGATTCTGCGACGTTAGAGTATCGCTACATATAGAATATGTATTAATGTTTTAGGCTGTCGGCCCGAAACCTACGCATAGCAAGGAATGTCGGTTGTGTATTTTTAATAAGTTCACGCGCTTTATTTAAGAACATGTCTGCAAGAAGATTTTGACTTGTCTTTTTTGCGTAGATTCGATGCTAGAGCCCCCCATTCAACTAGTTGAATAGGGGCAAGCTCGCGTTTCGAAACGACGAACCAGGCAACTTTTTATGACTCAGTATACTTGTCGTCATCAAGCCTTAGGATGGATTTCACTTTGTTTAGGATTTTGCCCAAAGTGCGAATGTAGTGGGTGTCAACGTAGGAGGCGCAAAAGTTCAACACGTCGTGAGAAGAACAATGTTTTATAAAGGACTGTAATGACTGCCACAAGTCTAAGAAATGATCAGG
>JAISXM010000028.1 GCA_031270515.1 Holosporales bacterium
ATTTTCCGCATAATCCGTATGGCATGATGCGTTGCCAGTTGGACTTCCACTCTCTTGGTCAAATCCGTACACAGTATTAATTCGCGAGCATGCGGTAAAGCGCGCAATACTCCAATCTAAATATGAGAACATCCCCGACCAATGGCACGCAGTAAACAGAATATCTTGTGTCGTTTCAACGACGCTATTCATTCGAACAAGCCTCTCAATAACCACAGCACTGATGATTGTTCCGTCCGCAATCCATGTGTTTATTTTGTGGTTGTGCACTCCATTTTGCATTACCAAATACACGTCGGAGTGCCACAACGTCCCGGATGTGCGAAGATTGTTGGACGAATCCCCCTTTACATGACGAGATGATTCGCAGTACCAACCAAATAATTCGATATAATCCTCGAATCCACTAAGCGTGGATTCGCCTGGGCACGTATCTATGCACACCATCCAATCCGGGACTCTGACGCCAGTTGTATCATGCTCCTCCTGATCGCTGCGTTTTACGACAGGAATAAGCACATCAGTACCCGGAACACGAATAAATTCGTATTGATCCATTAGCACATTATGTCTGTCGTTTCCGCTCATATGTTGGTTACCTTTAACTAGCCTACGCTAGATATTCCCGTCGTCGCAGAGATCGAACTAACGGCCTGCCCTTTACTTTCGCCATTTTGACCGAATATAAGAATCTTCTCATCTCGTTGAATCGGTCGAATAAACAGCACCAAGTAATCAAGTATTTGCCTAAATTGAGTAACGTAGCAAACACCAAACTCCCGTTTATCCAGTTCTGTCAACGCTGAGTTAATCCATCCCCATCGTTGAATCGTTATCATAGGGATCATGGTCCCGTCATTCATGTATTGCTCCAATACTGGCGAATACGTTGCATTTTGGATAATTATAATTAAGTCAGATAAACGCGTCGCCGCATTGGCAATTAATTGATTCACTGCATGGCCCACCGTTTCTCGTGTTGTGTTATATGAAAAACCATACAACTCTGTCGAATCAGGAATAGCGGGATCGATCGTTACAGTCCACTCGCGTGTCGCTTTGCTGATACCGGAAAGCTCGTTGTTTTTTTTGGTCCCAATAACAGGCACAAAAACGGTGCTGCGTCCTGGGAGCCTTATTGTCCGATGATCAGAAACTGCCATTGTCCCTTAACACTTTTCTTAATACATAAACAGCTATACAATTCATGATCACATTTTTTGCAAGATGGATCAATACTATGTCAAATGTTGTATGAATTTAAATCTTGATGTGGTGAATCGGACATATATACCTTCTCATAACAATTTGAACTTTTATCATTGACTTTTTATATCTTGTTGACTTTTGTCCTCTATGTGCTATACAATTACATTATATTAGGGCTGCAGGTGTAGCATCGTGACCAACGCAACGTTGACAACTTTATATCGTGGCGCGCAAGCAAAAGCATTGCATGATGCGGAGTTGTGTCATGCGGATGGCGTTACTCGCGCTTATTGCTCCACCAACATTGCAGTCCTATCCCGTTTGGCAAGTTCGACGAGCATTGCATTAACCAGCGTCGCAAGCACCGCCTGGTGGCCCTTGGGCCTTATAATATCATAATATTTGGACTTATTTTTGTGCGTTAATTGACGACGATTAATAAGCAATAGTTTTATTCCTTCCCATAAAAAAAACACTTTGAAACTTGTTGCAATGCAAGGCGTTGCTCGTGATAAAGATTCAAATTATTTAATATGAGTAAGCATATTTCTCCACGGACTCAAAAAAAGAACATTATTAATATAGGTGTATATTATGTCTAAAAAAAACATATCTATTTGTGTCGCCATAATTATTGCGACCACCGCTGCGTTTTACTGCATACATAAAAAGAAAGACCAGCCCTCCAACGAGTTACCGCTCATTGCAATCGCCAACTATGGCCCGCATCCAACGCTTGATGCGTCAATTCGCGGCCTAAAGGAGCACCTGAGCGCGCACGGGTACATTGAAAACAAAACGGTTCGCTACGAAATATCGGACGTCGGGTTTGACCAAGCGCTCATCCCGCAAATGATATCAAAATTACGCGACATGAAGCCGCTCGTTATTGTCGTGAAATCGACGCCTGTTGCCCAGTTCGCCAAAGGCAAAATTCATGACATTCCACTTGTGTACTGCGACATAACCGACCCCGTCGAAGTCGGGTTAATAAAGGACAAGTCGCAGCCCCACGAAAACATAACAGGAAGCTCTGACCAAGAGGACTTGGAGCCACTTCTTGCGTTTGCAAAGCGCCTACTTCCGCACGCGAAAACAATCGGCATTTTGTACTCCACGTCTGACGCAAACGACGCCGCCTTGGTGCGCATGATGCATGCTGCGGCGGAAAAGGCTGGCTTACGCGTGATCGCCGTACCTGTAGACCAATCCAGGGATATCCCCGTGCGCATGCAAAAGTTCAATGGAAATGTTGATTTCATTTACGTTGGCACAAGCGGCCCAATCCAGCCCGCGCTTCCCGTCATTGCCGCCGAAGCCCACAAAATGCGCATTCCTGTATTTAACGCCGGAGATCAAGCGGTGCACGAAGGTTTGGCACTGGCAAGCTTTGGCGTAAATTATGACGCCGTCGGGAAAAATGCAGGCCGACTGGTGGAGCAGCTGCTTAAGGGCGCGTCTATCAAAGATTTGCCCCCGACATACCCAGCACCAGAGGATCACCAGTGCGTCGTAAACGAAAACGTTGCAAAGGCGCTCAATGTTGCTGTGCCATCTGACGTGACGACATGCAAGTCGTCTGTAAATAATCTCAAATAAGGGGAAGTCATATGTTTGAATTAACTGACGTCAAAAAGTCATTCAGTGGCATGTTCGCGCCGATCCTTAACGGAGTCAGCTTGCGCATAGAGCCGGGCGAGTTTTGCGTACTGATTGGAGCCAACGGTTCCGGCAAATCCACATTGATGAAGGTCATCAGCGGGGAGCACCCTGTCGATGCGGGGCGGGTTACGTGCGATGGCGGGGTCGCTCAAGTATTGCAAGATGTAAAACTTGGAACAATTGCATCAATGACGCTATTGGAGAACCTTGTGATAAGCTGTGTTCGCAAACAAAGGGCCGCGTTTTCCTTTTACAAACGGTACAAAAGCGATGCGATTAAAAAAGTTGAAGCGCTTGGAATTGGGCTGGAGCAATACATTGACCAACCAATTGGCGCATTATCAGGAGGTCAGAGGCAAATGATCGCTACGTTAATGGCCGTTAACTCGGGCAGCCAAATATTGCTGCTGGATGAGCATACGTCAGCGCTGGATCCTAAAATGCAGGCCAAGCTCATGGAGAACACAGCAAACGCTGTGACGGAGCAGCACCTAACAACGCTCATGATCACGCACAACATGGAGGACGCTGTAAAGTACGGGGATCGCCTGATCATGCTCCACAAAGGGCGCATAGCACTGGACATCCGCGGGCGCGAAAAGGCAAGCTTAGATGCTCGCTCATTGGTGTCACTGTTTCACGAGATAGAGGATTCCGCTATGTTTACTCGGGAGGAACCATGTCTATAGATTTATTTTTCAACGGATTATCCCAAGGCTTAGTGCTCGCCATCATTGCGTATGCAGTGATGGTCCCGTTTCGGCTCTTGGATTTTGCCGACTTAACCGCAGAGGGCGCGTACCCGCTCGGTGGCGCTGTGTGCGCGGTTTGCCTGAGCGCATCTATGCATCCGTCGCTTGCTATGGGCTTGGGGACCGTATTGGCTGGGGGCATGGGAATTGCGACAAGCTTGGTTCACCTGAAGTTTGGAGTGAATTCGATGCTCTGCGGAATAATCCTCAGCGCAATGGCGTATAGCGTAAATTTGCGCATTATGGGGAAGCCCAATTTATCTTTGTTTAATTGTCCTGGATTATTTGGCGAGAATATCATCGTCAATATTA
>JAISXM010000024.1 GCA_031270515.1 Holosporales bacterium
AAGTTTATCAGTTCGTCGTTTCGAAGCGCAAACTTGAGCAGTACGTTTGACCGGGTCCCCATAAAAACAATTTGTTTTTATGGGTGGTCCGTACAGCTCGGCGTCGGGTGCCCATTCAACTAGTTGAATGGGGTCCCGGTTTGCTCTCCTAAACTCCTGCTGCTAATTCTTTTTGTGTTCGGGTTGAGTGCAGCAACAGAAGGCTTTATGTTATGCATTTTGAAATATTTTAAGTGCATTTTAGGCATATTGATGATTTAAAATTTATTGGCGCTTAACGTTTTTTTAATCTTTTTGTGATAAAATGCCATCCCAAACCCCCACCCACCCAGGGGGCGTGCGGTGATGAGCGCCTCGGCCTATCTTAATTCTGTCACATCAAAAGTTAATAATGCAACCACTTTTGCCAATTTACTTTATCAATCTTTTCTATATTGTGATTATATAGCATCACTTGTATACAAAGACACAAAGAATAGAATAAAAAGTCTCGGGGAGCAAGCGCATATCCCGGGGCTTTGTAACAAACAATTTGAAACTCGTTGGAATGCAATGATTAGGCGAGGATAAAAATTCGAATCGCTTTTATTGACAGGTATATACCGCCCATAAAAACAATTTGAATTTTTATCCTCACCTAAGCCTTATAATACAACGAGCTTCAAATCGTTTGTTATGGGGATCCGGTATAGTTGCGGTTTAAGCTTTTTGTTGCTTTTGTGGTCAGGTGTAGCTATACTACGCGTATTACTCAAGGCTAAGCGCTCCTTTAATAGGTCGGGGTTCCATTTAACTCAAGGTCGGAATCCTATTTAACTTGTTGAACGGTCACCCGAGCGAGAGCAGACGTTTGGACGCTAACAAAAAACAGAATTGAAATTGTCAAAGCAAGGCTTATACTGCAATGAGAGCTCAACTTGTTCTCATGTGGATGTGTGCCCAGGCTCTCGTCCATTCCACCGAAGAATGTAATTATAATTTAAAATAGAGATGATCATTGTGAATAGAATATTATTAAGTAAACTTTCGGTGTTAGTGTCGTGTTTTGTTTGCGCAACTCAGCAACAAGTTGTCGCATCAAGTGACGCATCTGCTCCTGATCAGCACAGACATGCTCCGTTCGCATCGACTAGTGATGCACCAGTGCCAGTGCCAGATTTGGATCAGAATGAGAATTTGGTCCTTTTTAGCGCAACGCTTTCGCCTGAGTCTACTTTAGTTTTGAACGAAAAATTTGGAGACGGATATGTTGGAGTTTATCTGCATAAAGCCTTCGAACATTTTTATGATCCTCATCTTGAGGCGGATGACGCATCGGTTCTAAATCCCTCCGTCGGAGCCCCTATTGTCAGAGCAGTCGACCAAGCGGGTAATCCGTGTAACGCGTTCGACGAAAATTGGAAAGAGAATGCGCGAACAGAGAATGCGCCTTCCGCAGGCCAAGCGGTCGCTCCGGATGAACCTATCTGTGCTACGTGTAATCTGTTTAGAATTGATATTATTGGTGCGTCGGTAATTACCAAGGATGATGTATCTGGTCTTATGAGGAAAATTAACGAATTCGTGGGAGAACAAGATTTAGGTTATATTTCAAAGCTTGATCCTACTGAAACTAAACCGCTTCTTATGCCAGGTGAACGTTTTGTAGAAACGCCACCTTCTCTTGTTAATAGATGCATTTTCAGGATTTCGGAAAATACGAATATTGGCGAGGATACGTTTTTTCATAACGCAGCAATTCGAGAATTACTGGTGCTACCCACAAATCCAAGTGTACCTGATCAACCGAGACCACCTTCCACTTTCGGGGAGCAGGCGTTAGCAGACTGTGCTTATTTGCAATATGCGAAGATTCCCGATGGAATCTGCACTATTGGGCTAGGAGCTTTTTTGAGTTGTAAACATCTTGCACAGGTAATTATGCCTGGTAGCATTAGGCGGATTGATCATTGTGCTTTTTTTAACTGTTGCAATCTCAACACGACTATGCCTGATGAGGTTGAATACATTGGCAATGAAGCGTTTAGTTGTTGTCGTCGTCTTCGCACACGTATACCAAGCCAGCTTACATATCTTGGAGAAAGCGCATTTTTCCGTAGCGGCTTAACTGAGGCAACAATACCTGTGAATATTACAGAAATACACAAGAGAACATTTGAATCTTGTTATTATTTAAACTCTGTATATATACATGATGACGTGCTGCTTCTTTATCGTGGCGCATTTGGGTTCTGTACGGTTCTGACAACTGTAAATATACCAGACAAAGTTGCATGTATTGATCAGAATGCGTTTACAGGATGCATTTCACTTACATCGGTAAACTTTGGAAAAGGCAGTGTCCTTAAACGTATTGGCGAGGGCGCATTTGCTGGATGTCATAGTCTAACTCAAATAGAGATACCTAATACTGTAGAAACTATTGAAGGTCGCACCTTTGTTGGTTGTCATTCTCTTGCAAGTATTTTTATTGGCGATGGGAGTCAGCTTAATACGTTCGGTTGGAGTAATACAGGCGAATGTAGTGTTTGTTACGAATGCAGTCCGGGTTTGACGATTTCGATTCCCCCTAGCATAAGAGGGTTATTTACCGAAAACAACCTTAGAGTCAATCTCACAAATACTTGCAAACTGCATGTTAGGATCGCCAGATTAGATACATCACAAAGACTTATCATGCAACGTATGAGGAGCGCCATATTAGAATCGCCAGAAATACTTGCCATGTTGCATATGAGGAACGCCAGATTAGAGACACCACAAAGACTTATGCAACGTATGAGGCGCGCCATATTAGACGCGCCAGAAATACTTGCCATGTTGCATATGAGGAACGTCAGATTAGAGACACCACAAAGACTTATCATGCAACGTATGAGGCGCGCCATATTGGAATCGCCAGAAATACTTGCCATGTTGCATACGATGAACGCCGTATTAGAAGCATCACAAATGCGTGTCATGCCACATATTAGGCCCGCCGTATTAGATACACAACAAAGACTTGCCATGCCAAGTATTAGGCCGTTCGTGTTAGAACGAGCACAAATCACCCCACTGATCATGGCATCCGGACTAGAAGAGTCACTAATATTTATCACATCACAATTGGGAACGTCGCGCGGAGAAATGGCCGCCTTTGTAATGTATAGCATCTTTTTTTCGGGTGGCCCTGATCTTTTTTGAATGAAAATGAGCGAAGTTTTTGTTGGAATGGAGTCGTTCTCGCTAAGCCGTATAAAAATTCCCAGCGGCTTGTTTTTATTGGTAGGTATAGGATGTTCGTTACGAATAAAATATTGTTAAGTAAAATCTGGTCTCTGTTCTATGTTTTGCTTGTGCATCTCATCAACAAGTTGTCGCATCAATCCCGCGAAGTGATGTAGCAGCTCGGTCGAATAATAAAACGACTTCACCAAACAATAGATCTGTTGCTAAAGCTGCGTCAACACGGCAGGAATCAATGGCCCAAAAGGGCTTTCGCAACAGGTCTAATGTGGCAAAAAAGCCACACAATTATTCAACTAAAACAAATGAGGATCCAACCAAGCCATTGGAGTGCTTTAGCGCAAAGCTTTTGCCCAATCCAAAGTCCGTCCTTCGTGGAAGCTTGCTTGGAGGCGGAACATTTGAAGTTTTTCTGCATGACGCTTAAGTATTGGTGCTCAATCATTTTAAATATAGCAGTCTAGTTGAAATAAACGTACCTAGTACTGTAACTACCATTACAGAAGGCGCTTTTCATCATTGCTCTTCTCTTAAAAATGTTTCGATTGGCGATGGTCGTTTGATACGCGAGGGCAAAAGAACAGAAACAAAATTCGAGTTGCTTTTATAGAACGGTATAGGATACAATGATAGGTAGGGATAATTGAGGAGTGTGTTTATATGTTAAGTAATATACTGTGTCGTATGCTAATGCTGACGATCTGGACCTTCGGCTTTTGCAGTGTTGAGTGTGCAAGGATGCTTTCTTCTGAGGAAGCTTTGGAGCGGGGCGTTCCTAAGTGTCCGCGAGAGATCGCGACAGCAATTAGGAAGGGAACGCATGTCACTGTAGATTTGCTCAGACTTGCTGAATCTGATGTAAACAGTATTGAATGGCAAGTACTCATAGAGAATGTAGCAGAACAAGACAATAAGGTTGTTGTAAATGTATATGGACAAGACGATCCTCGGAATAAGAGTCCTCTTTATAGATATTTAATATTAAAGAGGCTAGTCGAACTGTTTGATCGAGCGAAGTATTCTCCTTGTGATATTACGTATGGAGGCGATGACTGCGCATTTTTGGGCTTGCTGCGGGATGAAATATTTTGTATGTCTATCGCTGAAGATAACCAAAGCGTGTTGGCGTCAACAGCGGAAGAAAAGCAATATATTGATCAGTTTATTCACTCTACGGTTCTATGTACAGCTGATGTCACAATTGGAGCTGCGAAAGAATTTGTACGTCGTGCGGGTGATATCCAAGTTAAAGCATGGATGCTTACTAGGTACATTGCCCTGTCAATGATCTCGATGAGGTTGCCAGTTGAGTCGACTCCAAGGGCTGATTCTATGTACTCTACTGTGTATGATGCACTTCGGGCTGGGCATGATGCAAACTACATTCTAGATCAGATATTTCCTTCTGTTAATGCAGAAAAAGTGATTTTACTCTCTAATGACGATTCCCGTATCATGGACTTGGTGTCTTTGTCTAGGGCTGACGTATTACAGATTGATGATTCAACATTCAATAGATTACGGAAGGCGGATTTAGCACAGCGTCTTTTTTGGGATGCGAGGGCCTGCATATGGGAAGCGTTGCAGACTCGTAAAATACCTGATAGTGAGGTTTTGCCGCCGAAGATATCCAAATGCTTTCGCGCCATCAAGGAACTAGACCAAAACGATGCTAGTACTTTTTTGTGGAATGTCCTTCAATATGAACTAACAGCGTCACTTAGTAGCGGTATAACGTCTCTTTTTAAAGATCAGAAAATCGATGATCTGTCTACGATTAGGAAGAGGCTTATTGACTTGGCTCTCACATATGCACCAGCACGTGATTACGTGAAAAAAATATATGGATGTTAAATCTTGCTGAACATTAGATTTCTTTCCAAACCCCTCAGAAACTGGCTTTTTGTGCGTCGATCCGGTGCTCGCGGGACCCCATTCAACAAGTTGAATGGGAACCCGGCTCCGGGACCCCATTTGACTCGTCAAATGGGAACCCGGCTTGCGGGACCCCATTTGACTCGTCAAATGGGAACCCGGATCCGAGCCTCCGCCAAAATCCTAGTTTCTGAGGGGTTGGAAAGAAGTCTAATACGCTGTATAGCTTATTCGCGAAAAGTCCGCCAACGTGCCATACATGCGCAGCACGCGTCTCAACATAACGCGGCGGTTTGCGCGAACTGCAGCATTGTCGCAATTGATTTGCACCGCATCAAACATGCGGTCAAACGCCCCCCTCATAGACGCAATGTGCGCCATCACATTGGTATAGTCCTCCAATGTATACGAGCTCTCAGGGGCAAGTCCGCCAGAAAAGAAGTCGTGTCCTTTTGCGCCGCATGCGACAAGCGCTTCATATGCCGCTAGCTCTTCAGGACATTCGAATAAATCAGGAATAATTGATTCGGGGGCACTTGAAGCAGGAACGTCGGGGGCATTTGACTTGGGCATGTCTGGGGCATTTAAAGCCGAAGCATTGGATGCATTTGAATCAACTCCATCAAGCGCGTCCATGCATTTTCGCCCCAGAAACTCCGCGGGCACGTCACTTTGCAATAGCCCAGATACTCGCGCATATAACTGCATGAGGTCAGGCTGCGAGTTCTCCAAGTAACGCTGAATAGCACTCGCCCTTATAAACAGGTCTCGAATATCCAAAATCGCCGTATGTTTACACACGTTAGATGCGCCACTGACTTCAGCCAATTGCCGCTGCCCCCACGCCATCACGCTTTGCACAACGTCATAGCGCAGAGCCTTTCGCTCCCGAAGATAAACCTCCAAGCGTTCGTATATAAACGCCACTAATTCATTAAAAGTTTTGCACTTATTTATATCCAAAAATTCCGCGTAATTATCCAACGCGACATGAAACATCGAATCCAAGTCCATCTGCACACACTCAATTGATATGCGCACGATCCCCAACGCTGCCCGCCTCAGCGCATACGGATCCTTCGAGCCCGTCGGCTTTATCCCTACGCCAAAAAAGCCCGCCAGCGTGTCGACCCGATCCGCGACCGCGAGTTTTGCGCCTTCCTCCGTCGTGGGCAAACGATTCCCGTGCCCCTTATAGTGGTCCGCAATCGCCTGCGCGACGTTAGGTGGCTCCCCTTGCGCCGAGGCATAATGCGCCCCCATGATGCCCTGCAGCTCATCAAACTCCCCGACCATATTGGACACCAGGTCCAGCTTACAAAGGGCCGCAGCTCGGTCTATGTCGGGGGCCAACTTGCGCAGGCGCTGCACTTTTTGCCCGAGGGAGCCCAACTTCTCGTGAAAAATTATGCTGTCGAGTTTGTGGGCGTTGGCATCCATTGGGGCTTTGAGGTCCTCCTGGTAGAAGAACATCGCATCGCTCAAGCGGGCTCTTAGGACGTTGCTAAATCCGCGACTCATTATTTCATTCGCGGGTTTGTTTGATATTGCGATGTAATATGGGGCGATTGTTTTAGTCTCTGAGTCGGAAGATGTCGATGCAATGCTATTGGAATGTGTAGATACAATACTACTGGAAGATGTAGACGCAATGTTATTTGAATACTTCGAATCAATGCTATTGCCTTCTTCTGGGCATAGTTCGTCTGAATGTTTCGGAGTGCGTCGAATCGAAAAATACTTTTGGTGTACTTTCATCGACGTTATTAATACCTCTGCGGGGAGGCGCATATATTCGTCGTCAATACGTCCTAATATAACGAATGGATAGTCAACCAGCCCAGTGACTTCATCCAACAGAGCCTGGTCCAGGTTTACGGTAAGTTTATCCGCTGTATCATTAATGCCCTCTGCTGCATTTTGGATATTCTCAGCTGTATTCAAAATTTCCTTTGCTGTATCTTTAATACTATTTGATGAATTCTGCAGAGATTGCAACGATTGCTGACATGCCGCGACTATGCAGCGCTGGCGCTCATCGAAATCGACAAGGACGCCATGCTCCCGCAGCGCGCGCACGTAATGCTCGAACGATTGGATTTGAATTTTTGTGCCCGCATGAGAAATCGCATCTGCCGTGGAAATGCCCCACTCGGGTATATTGAAAAGGATTGGCGTATCTCCCCATAACACAAATACAGAGCGAACGGGACGTACCCATGGGGAGCTGTGACGATAGGATGGGAGCAAGGGCGAGGATGAGGGCGAGGGCGAGGACGATGATGGTAAGGATGATGGCGAGGGCGACGACGAAGGCGACGGCGATAAATCACTTTCGTTCCGCGGCTCAGTCGCAATACTCCACCGCATAGACGTTGGCCAGGACATTTCTCGCGTAAATGACGCAAATACAGCGGGGATCTGGTCCACGAACTGAACTGGCGGAACCGTTATCGATGCATAAAGGTACCCTCCCTTCGTGAGCAGATCACTGCGCGCAACATTATTGGCGGCCAGAAAGCCATCGACCGCGGAGGCGGGGGCGCCAACCTTTGGGCCGCGCTTTTCCACAACAAAGGCCGGCGATGACGGTTCAATCCCGTCGACGCACACACATAGGCGGCGTGGGGCGCACGTGGCGTAAACCTTGGCGTGGGTGACATTGGCGTCCGTCAATACTTTGGAGATTACTTCTGCCGCTCTCGTGCATGCGGATTTCTGCATTTTTGCGGGAATCTCTTCGCTTGAGATTTCAAAGAAAAACGTCTTGGCCATATTAATTCCTCGGAAGCACACTATACATAACAACGACTTTTTGCCAGCGACCTAAGCACACCGTGCGTCATAACGACTACTTGCTAGCTCGCACACCATGCCTCACAACAACCCTTCGCCAGCGATCTTACCCTTGATATGTAGCCCGCCCGCTCCGTTGCGCTAATCATCCCCCTGGCAGTCAACAGATTAAAGTAATGATTCGCCTTCAAACACTGTTCATATGCCGGAAGCACAACGCCCTTGCTGAGCAAAGACGCGCACTCCGCCTCGAAGTCCTTAAAATGCTGCAGCAATATATCAATAGATGCGAGCTCAAAGTTATATTTGGAAAACTCCACTTCCTGGCGCAGGCTCACATCTCTATATGTAAACTTGTCGTCCCCTGCCTTTCCGTTCCAATTTATGTCAAAGCAATTGTCGACCCCTTGTAAAAACATCGCCAGGCGCTCTAGTCCATACGTAATCTCGACAGGCACGACCTCGCACTCGATCCCTCCAACTTGCTGGAAGTACGTGTACTGCGTGACCTCCATTCCGTCACACCAAACCTCCCATCCAAGCCCAGCCGCGCCCAAGGACGGATTCTCCCAGTCGTCCTCCACAAAACGGATGTCGTGGACGCTCAAGTCGAGCCCAATCGCCTCAAGGCTGCGCAGGTACAGCTCCTGCGAGTCGGTGGGCGCAGGCTTTATGAATGTCTGAAACTGATAGTACAGCTGCATCCGGTTGGGATTTTCCCCATAGCGGCCATCATTCGGGCGGCGCGATGGCTGGACATATGCGGTGCGCCAAGGAGAGCGCCCCAGCGCGCGCAGCAACGTCGCCGGATTAGAGGTCCCAGCGCCGACCTCCATGTCGTATGGCTGGATAATGACGCAGCCGTAATTGGCCCAAAACTGCTGGAGATCCAGAATCATCTGCTGAAAGGACGGCACAAAAAAGTCCACGCTAACACGACAATATAGACGAAGTGTTGCAAAAAAACGCGAGCAGGTCAACTTGTGGACGCTTCAATCACACGAGAGGGGCAGTCGCGGTAACGCTACTGTCTACTCTCGTGGTATAGCTAAACACCATAAAAAAACAGCAGCGCATTGCTTTAGAAACATTGTGAATGAAGCAAAGGCGGTGCCGAGTTTTCATTGTGTTTAACTATAATACAAGCGGAACAACCTCACCTCTGATTGAGTATATACGCGATCGTCGTAAGAGGGTCCTCCGTTTGAGGCGCGTCAGCTTGAGGCTCGCCAAGCATAGCCCCGCCAACTTGAGGTTGTCCCCTCCTTGGTGCAGCGTTCCAAAGGCTTCGGCGGAGTGATTTTTGACACACAGAGAAAATAACCATTCTCCCTTCAGTGGTTTCGAGTCTGGGCAATATGTAAGAAGCACATTGCTCAAACTTCTTCTCAAGACTCCGCTTCACTCTTTTCTCGTCCCGAGTCAACGTCACCCTCCAAAGCTGAGCCAAGTTGATCAATTCTTTCTGACTCGGTTCTACACCAAGAATGGCGTTAATTAGAGAAATAACCCGTCCTTGGGAGCCCTCCGTAAGTACAACCCTCCCTGGGACACCTCCCATACTCTGCGGGAGGTCTGCTCCGCTTCCGCATGTGCTCAACAACACAGAAACTAGTGCTATACCTACCATTAATCTCGGACCATTTTTAAACATTTTGGTCATAACCGCTATATTCCCGTGCGTCAACATATTCTTATCCAACTAACAAGCCTTATAAAGGTGCATATAACTATTTCACCTTAAACGCAAGTAGTTTTTTCGTGTATCAATGCAACGCACCTCTCAAGATCTTGCTCAACACTCGCTCCGAGACTCACGCTTTCTAACAAATATCTATGAGCTAGGATTAAATCCCTTTCAACGCCTGTTCCTTCCATGTATATGCGCCCATAATACGCCAGTCCATAAGGATCGTGCTGTTCTGCGCTCAGTCTAATATAATGCACAGCTTGTTCTATGTCTAATACGCCACCATGTCCAGACAAATATAGCCAACCAAGGTTCGCATACATAGCCGGAGTGCCATAATCTTTTGCCTGTTCAAAATAATGGAACGCGTATTCATATTGTGGATCGTTCTGCGTAAAGTAATACATCCCTAACGTTATTTGGGCCTCGTGATTTCCTTCTTTTGCGCAGCGATCTAGGTGGATCTTACCCATATATTTTGAATGTGCATCATTCATCTTTATATAGTGCATCCCCAAACGAAAATCCGCGTCACGATTGCCTTTGTCAGAGCTTTTCCTGTAGCATAGCACTGCTTTATCCATATTTTTCTTAATGCCGTGCCCTTCCTCAAGCGCTACGCCCAAACGGTAGAGTCCAAGAGCGTATCCTTGTTCGGCGCATAACGTTAAATAGTGCACAGCCATGGTAGGGTCTTCCGACCACAAGTCCTCACCACAATCGTATTGCGATACGGCATCGCCCTTGTCTGCACTATCTTGAAGGTAGTCACGCCACGTGAAACGTAGAAAATTAGGACTACTGATTGCATAACGAGGCACATCCCGCGTGCTTAACCATTCTCCATAATAATACTGAGCTCGAGCATGTCCTGCGTTTGCGCTGATCTGGAATTGTTTGAGGACCGGTTCGGGGAAGTCACGCAAATGCATTTCCCCTTTTAGCTCACATGCGTAGACATATCGTCCTGTATAATCGTTCAACATTGCGGCAAGCGCGATTATATGAAGTATATCATCCTCTCGAAGGAAATTGCGCAAAGATTTGCGCAAGATGTTATCTTGAGACAAACTAGCAAGCGTTACCAGCGCGGGGACAGATCCTTTATACTCGCGAGCATATATTTGTAGTGGAAAATCCCCCCTTCTATTCTCGTTGGCACACATGTCTAGTGCAAGCCGCATTAAGTTAAAATTAGGATACAATGGTATAGAACGTACCTGAGCTAATTGGCACAGTTGTTGACATCCTTCAGATACGGATGCAATTTCGTATAGCCCAAATATAGTGCAAACCGCAGATGTGTACGGATCACATTTAACACGTCGATGCGAATTGATTGCTGCATTCCGCAACGTTTCTGCTTCGCGGCATCCGACCATAATTAACCGCTCGAACATTTTCATTGATTGCGTCTTTGCCATAACTGCCCTATTAAATATTATTTTGGTCTTAGTAGTATCCATATAGTAACAGGAGTCACTATTGTTACTATTCAGGAGAGATACTTTGTCTAAAAATACGCTCCATCTGTGCGCGGCTGCGGCTATCTTGCAAGCGTACATATCCTGCCTGCATAAAAATGCGTCATTAAAGTCGTGTTGGAATTGGTCAGATCTTTGTGATAGCACATAACAATAGGTAATTTCCAATAAAACTTTGCGGCAATACGCATCCACGTTATGTGGCACAAGTTCGCCTTCAGATTCAGGATTAAATATAACCTGATCCACGCCGGCCAAGTAGCGCACAAAAACGGCATCAAAAAGGCGCATCATGCTTCGAATGTGTTTCAAACATTCATCGTACGCTCCGTTGTAAGCTGGCACGTTAAATATGGAAACGCTATCGTCGTAGTGTTGAAACATGTCAACCATTGCAGAAACACTTCGCATTTGTCCATTCCAAGTAAACGAAGTGTTTGGCCAAAAAGGCCATTCATTCTTACCCCAGAAAGGCCATTCGAATTTGTACCAAAACAATGCATCCGTATATACAAGCCTGGACGCAATAAAATGTTCAAATAGACCAATAACGGTGCAATCATCTCCCCGTTGCATCCGCAAAGGCATGCCCATTCCTAGTTCGACATTTTCCCATCCTGGCTCAAACCAATCGTTAAGATCATCTGGCGAAGGAACCCAAATAGAGCTATGATTTGCATTCCAATGTATACTACGAACATTATCCGTATTCATGGGCGCTCCGCACACGTTCAAAATATTCTTACAAATCAATATTTTGTCTTCGGGAGTAAGATCATTGCGAACGATTTCCCATCGCCGACCATCTGCTGGTGGGCAGTAATAGTCGGAATTCGCGCTTAAACAAGAATACGTAAACGTAAAAAAATATAGACACTTGTTGAACATGGTCGCTCCTAGAATACACAGTGAGTTATTAAAATAGGTGATCGTAGATCATACTAAGGATAGTATCAGGTGTTTCGTAGCTAGTCAACAAAAATACGAGTATTCGCGCAATTTAGAAATATCTTCTTCTGCAATTTAGTTGTTTCGAATATTGATGCGAACGTGTACTATTTGGTATCGGCCCTAATGTTATAGGCCTAATCCTGATGAATACAATTTTTGCTTGCGGCTTGTTATTTCTCACATCGTGTGCTTCCAGGCTTCGAGTCTCCCCTGATCGCGTCGGTCAAACGCTGGAACAGTTAGAGCACTTAGCCACGCAGAAAATCACCCTTCCGATGACTCCAGAGCTCCAACGCCAACATAAAGCGCAAGGTTTGTGCGTTGTTTTGGCAGAGGGGGGATCCATATTTGCACGTGGACTACAGAGCCCTTCGAAATTCATTGCCCCACCAAATACCTTCAGACTGGGATAGGTATTTGCAAATCATGGACGCGGAGGTACGCTATCCTGTTCTAGCAGACGGCATGATTAAAAATTTTTGGAAACTCGGCGACCGCATTATATGCATTGACGACTTCCTTCGGGACTTTCCGCACTTTGCTAAGGCGTCTGAGCTAAAGCAGCGTGTTGATTTATATGTGGATGCGTTTACCCAAGGCACGGATAATTCTAAGCCCAAAGATCATTTTCACGAAGCACTTGCCGCGTACTGCCACTTTCTAACCCGTTGCACGCCCCACCAAAAGCAAGTTCAACAGGCGCATTACTCATTAATTAAAGCGCCAATCTTTTCGAAAAAGCAGGCCTCGGAAGATTTGATATTCGCGTGCCAGTTGATTGATGATAACCACGTTTGTGCCGTGAATGGATTCCCTTCAGAACTAAAGCAACGCTTGGAACGTCAAATCGACAGCTTTCCGCCCCGTTTGTCTTTGTGCGAAATATGGGCCGCCGCGTTAAAGATCGTAAGCGGGGTCGACGGACATACGGACGTTCGCCCCCCGAGCTTTTTTGACCCGCAAGAGTTTAATGTCAACTTGATCTTCGAGGACCGCCGTCCGTATATAATCGTCGACGGGAAGAAGTACGCGGTGGCAGAGATCAACAATGCGTGTGACCCGCTCGGGCATATTGCAGACGAGTTCTTCGCAGCAGAGAACGATTATGGTCGCTTTCACCGCGCCAGTTATTTAATTACGCATCCAATGTATCGCTGCATGTTGGGCTTGAGCAAAGTTGACGAGTTGAAGATTAAGTATCGGGATGGTAACGAGCTAAAGACAATTATTGCTCAACCCACAGTTAATAAAGAAGCTGTTCCACGTCCGAAATTTATTGATTTCAAAATTGATAAGCAACATCACTTTGCTGTGTTGACGTTGCTTCAGTGTAATTACAATAGTGAGTACAAACAAACATTGAAAAAGTTTTTTGAAGAGGTCAAACTCTATAAAATTCGGCGCATTGTCGTAGATTTGCGAGAAAACTGCGGGGGAGATTCAAGAGTCTGTGCAGAATTTCTGCAATATTTGCCATGTAAATCCTATCTAGACGTTAAAGGTATAGTACGAAAGGGGGGACAGTTGCAGCCCTTTAATCCGGGGCGCAAGCCAAACAAGGTGCACGATAAGTTAGCATTCCATGGGGAGGTATTTGTTTGGACGAGTCCGAGAACGTTTAGCTCGGCAACGATGCTTGCAATACTGATAAAAGACAATGGTTTAGGAAAAATCATTGGCGTGCCGAGCGGAAATGCCCCAAATGCGTTTGGCGACAGAGTCGATTGCACCTTGCCGAATTCAAAACTGTATTTTGTGACAACGTTCAAAAAATTCTTTCGCCCTGATGGGTTTAATAACGAAGATGCGCTTTCTATTGATGACGTCGCAGACGAAATATATGAGAGAGCGGAGCAGCTTACAACAAGTGCGAAAGGCGTGGAATAGAGAGAGCGTGTTCTTGTTTGCTGGGTCATGGATTGTATATACCCAATCGCGAAAACAATTTGAACCTTTGTCCTAGTATAAGCCTTGTAACACAACGAATATCAAGTCTGTTTGTTATGGGCCCTCAGCCTAACTCAAATAAAAGACAACAAAACGCTATACAAACAAAAAAAGGTGTCATTCTGCTAAATGTTTGGTGCTGTTGGAGGAGCCAACAACCAGGGGCCACGGCCGCATAGAAAAGCGGACGTCCCGAGCATTTTTTTGCTCTCTCTGATTATATTCATCTTTTATTAAAGATTATATGTTTTGATTAGATAGAATATCAATTCTTCTGAGCTTTTATCATGTCATTTCGAGTTTTAGGCTGCGTTTTTTCATTAATTGCACTCCCTGTATACAGTATTCCATTTAGAATGGGATTTGAATTTCAGGTACATCAAAAAAAATCTATGTGCAATAAGAAAGATTACGCTCAAAAAAAACCAATATTTGCAATTCACAGCAACGGCAGAAAATTGTATCACGTCGAAATTGATGGAGACGAACTTGAGTTCGTTACAGTCCCATTTTCTGACAAGGAGAGAGTGTCTGTTGAGGAGTGTATTAAAAGCATAAGCTCTGCAACAAAAATATTAATTCAACTATTAAACAACGCTCCTGGAAACAAAATTAACTTTGGAGCTTGGGTTAGCGGACTTCGCAGAGCATTTGTTAACACGAAATTAGAGATAATTGAAATGGAGACGCTAGAAAAATGCAAAACGAAAAGTATACAAGCTAGCAAAGACACAAATGGAAATATAACTGTAGAATACAGTCCACAAGTGACAATTCAGCATCCGTTAAAATATGCAATTTTAGTGAGTTCTACAATAATGGGGAAGGACGACACAAATCGTTATAAACCAGACGACGATATTGCAAATACAGCGATTGGAGGCTTAATATTTTTACAAGCTCATACAATGGGCCGTATGGTAGAGGTATTGTTGGATAAATACGGAAAAGAAATATCGGACGAAGAAAAGCTGTCGGTTTTAGTGGAAGCATTCCACACGGGTGGGCAAACTAACGCAAAGATGTACATCCCTCTTATGTCCAGACGTCCGTTTTCGGATATGTTACGTGAGATAGTAATAAGCCCGCGGAATGATGCGAACGTTACAGACGACACCTCACGTGCTCTGTGGGCAGACAAAAAGAAAACCCCTAATGGTGCCAAGTATTTAACTATATTTGAAGAATCTATGGCAAATAATATATACTACCGGTCATTACAAGTGCCAAATATGTTTTACAAGGCAAATTATGCAAGAAAATATGTGGATGAACATGGGAATCGTATAAATTTTCTTCGGGATGGATTTATTAGGGAAATAGACGTTGACAGCGTGTGTCGCAAGTACTACAATGAGACTGAGTCGCCTGCGTTCAGACGCAAGTTGCGTTTTTTGTTGGAAAACGGCATACTCAGCACAACATTTTTTCGTTTGCTCAATAACGGAACTAAAGGGCCAAATTGCTTCAAAAAATCGTATTACAAGGACGTTTTTAAATCCATAGAACGGGCCGCAAGTGGAAAAGTAGTTGCTAGGTGGGTAGTTGATCCTTGCATCTCAGGCCATAGAGCCGCTGATCTTAACGAAACTATGGTAAATTTAGGCCCGGTGTCAGAAGAATTAGGCCCGGTGCCAGAAAATTATCGTGAATATGTAGAATGGGATGAAGCGGGCCAGTCCTATGACGCTAAAGATAAATCCAAGCAAATCAGAGCAAATATGGTTAAGAACGACATGTCAGTTAAGCTAGTTTTAGAAGAACGCCCTTGCGATTTACTTTCACCTCCATGGCTTTTATCGGGATATGACAGTATGGGAAGATATCAAGCTATGCCACATTCTCACGTTTTTTCTGCGCCGTTTGATATAGGCGAATTTGGTAGTGCCATCGTAGAATATAGATTCATAAACGCTGCGTTCCAACGCGACAACTTTTTAGGTAAGCCTGACGCGATTTTTAACGATGCGACGGAATTATTTAAAATTCTAAAAGACTTGCACTTCTGATGATGATGTGATAGACAGGAATCGTGTGTCATTTTTTTGTTTGTGAATGCTATGTCTACTATTTTGTTTGGTATATCGCGTTGCGCGGTGTTTTTGTTCTTTGTTCTGTCGGGAGTCACCCTTCAAGCTAGCAGTTCGCTTAGCGAGACAGGAGCAACTAAATATTCTTACAAGAAGGCTGTCTGCCTTGTGGTACAATTGGGGCGTAACGAACCGGTTAAAAGGTCAAGTATCGACTTTGCATTGCGGTTTGTGGACACAAAGAAACTTTGTCTGCAAGCATATGGAGCGCCGCTTGTCTTTGAAAACGACTGTTGCTCGATAAAAAGCTCTCCGGACGCTACGGTTGAGCTGACATCATTTATTGACAGCTGTGACGATATTTTTAAAGAAAATACTGGGGACGACGAGAAATTCAAAAACGAAAGGGTCGCCGTGCATTCGCTGATGTTACAAGTTTGGTGGATCTGGCAACACCAACGTCCGTACAACTTCTTCATATTTGGCTGATGCTAAACCACTTCTGGATAGTGCCGCGGAATGTGAAACTGACCAAGGCAAAGCGCAGTTTCAGCTGGCATTTTCTGCTCAGCCCAGAAGTGGTTTAGCTATACTTGCACTATAGCGGAGCAGCTTGCAACAAGTGCGAAAAGCGTGGAATAGAGATAGAGCGTATTCTTATTTTAGACCTATTGCGAAAGCTGCGTTAACACAGCTGAAATCAACGGCCCAAACGGGCTTTCGCACCAGGGCAATTGATTTTGCGGTTGGGCCATCAATGTTAGTTGAATACATCGCATGCGTTTACTACACTGACTGATGGGGTCGTCGCTTTTTGTATCGGCAAAATGTATTTGATCAAATTAATCCAAACTAAAATAGAAGAAGCCGCGGCGTCTTTGCATCCTTCTGCCTTGGCAAACACCAAAAGCGTGCAGGTCGAGCTGTCCAAAGATGCGTCTCATGGCGAAATCGCAACCAATGCCGCAATGGTGCTGTGCAAGCAGTTGGGGTCGCCTCCCCGCGACTTGGCAAACCAGTTGGCGGAAAAAATACGAACGTTCGACGAAGTCGCCAGCGTAGAAGTCGCAGGCGCCGGCTTTGTAAACATTACGCTGCATTCGTCCGTTTGGGTTAATGAGCTTCGGAATATTGTCCGCCTAGGGAAGGAGTACTCCGCAGTTAACGTTGGCAATGGCGAAACTGTACATGTCGAGTTCGTGTCCGCCAACCCAACTGGCCCAATGCATGCGGGACATGTAAGGAACGCCGTCCTGGGCGACACAATTGCGTCGCTGCTAAGTAAAGTTGGGTTTAATGTTTACCGGGAATACTACGTGAACGACGCCGGCTCCCAGGTCGATTGCTTGGCGCGCTCCGTGTATTTGCGCTACACAGAAGCGCTGGGGGAGCCTCTGCCGCCGGATGCGTTTGCGGGCAATTTGTACCCTGGCGAATATTTGATCCCTCTTGGCAAAATGCTCGCGGAGTCGTCCAAGGACATGTGGACCAAAGAAGACGAGAGCGTGTGGTTGCCAAAGCTCCGCGATTTTTCAGTGCGCGCGATGATGGATATTATCCGTGAGGATTTAAATGAGCTGGGA
>JAISXM010000021.1 GCA_031270515.1 Holosporales bacterium
CCGACAATTATTAGTCAATACTAAAAAGAATGCAAACGCGATTAGTATAACATATCTATACTACCGTCGTTTCTTGCGCAAGAAATTCCTCCATCTGGGCGTATTAATATCCCGCTTCCGCTTCCTTTAAGGTTGAACGGCCCCGGTTGTACGACAAGGATGTTTCCTACATTGTATCGTCTTTGGCGATCATCGAAACTGTACTCGCGATTCCCCATAGCCAAGACAACAAGCCTGTTTGCCGTGAAATCACGAAAAAAAGCATTCTGCCACAACCATTGCGCCAGGCCTGTGGACTCATTCCATCCAGCATACGCGAGGATCACTATGCAGTTTACAGGAGGAAATGATGGGTCGTTTCGACTCCAATGATCAGCCTTTTGCATATTTGCTATAAGTTGTTGGCAACTACTATCAAATAGATTCTCGCCTTGTCTTTCAGGACCAACGAATTCTGACAACTCAGGAATTCTTTTGCATCTTGTTAATGCGTTACTACCTAGATAGCTAAAGAAAAGTGTGTTGCCTCTGGTGCAATAGTAACGAACGATATTTGTTAAACGTGCTGGTAGTCGTATAGGAATAGACGAGCAAAGGAAGTGTAATCCATTCAAATCAACGGAGCAGCTACCATCAATCAGTGATCTAATAGTATGGAGCTCGTTCTGTGCAACCGCACAAATCACGTTATTGTCTTTTGCGAACTGAACTCCATAGGGATCTGGCGCCCATCCGAAGAAGCCGCCAACGCTAGCGAGTATGGGTCGATTGCCACGATAAGGTGCATTGTTCGCAATTCGCAACACATCTGAATGATGTTCTGCTGCTGCGACAACTATAGCCAAAGCCGTGTATTGTTGAGGTCGCGTCGACGCTTCCTGTGATACATCCACATATGAAGTAGTTGCACGACTCGATGAGAGTAGATTCTCTGCACGACGCGATGAGAGTATATTCTCTGCAAGAAACGGTGGTAGCCTTTTAATCTGAGATTCGGACAGCTTAAGGTCAAGCCCCATCATGGATGTTCGCTCTCTGTATACGAAATCTACGTCCCTCTTGAGTTTTGCATCTAACACGTAAGCAAAGGTTGCATTCTCGAATATGTCTAGCAATCTTTCATTTGCTCTATGGAATAGATCCTGCTTATCATAGCTATAAAATATCTCCAGGAGCAAACTCAGAAGATTCCATTGGTAGCAATAAGATCTATTCATGCAAAAGCGGATCGGATCTACAATAATCTTCCTATCTATCAAGTCTGCTACACGGCGGAATTCTTCGTTGCTGTCGCCCATTTCGTGCGTAAAATATGCGTCGTACGCGCCGGGAGGAATGGGGCGGCTTGAGTGCCCAGTCAATAACGTGCCCACAAGCAAAGTGAGAGTCCATATCTTTTTTATCATATTGTCCTTCCATATTTATAATTTAAGTATTTATGCCTATTTCTAAAAACGAGTTGAATCTTTACTTTCGTATAAGTCTCGTATCACAAAGTATTCCAAATCGTCTATTGCGGGGGGCGGTATCCCCTCAACCTTCCTATTATATAGCTAAACACCATAAAAAAGCCAGCAGCGCATTGCTTTAGAAACTGTCAGCGCATCGCGTCAAAAACATTGTGAATGAAGCAAAGGCTGTGCCGAGTTTTCATAGTGTTTAGCTATAGGCGACGTTGCGCACCGGCATGCCCTTGGGCCGCACTAAGCTTGCGATACGTTACTGGTTGCCTTACTGAGATCCAGTTCCGCGTTTCAAACCTGCCAAGCGGAGTCGCGCATCGGCATCCCCTTGGTCAGCACTAAGTCTGTAATACTTTGCTGCTTCTCCCTGATTCGTCTCAATTCCAAATCCATGTTCCAAACAGACCCCATAGTTGTACTGAGCTTGGGCATGCCCTTGGTCAGCACTAAGCTTGAAATACTTGACTGCGTCTGTTTTATTCATCTTAATCCCAATCCCATTTACCAAACAGATCCCATAGTTGCACTGCCCACCGGCATACCCTTGATCAGCACTAAGTCTGTAATATTTTGCTGCTTCTGCAAGATTTCGTTTAATTCCAATCCCGTCTTCCAAGCATATCCCATAGTTGTACTGAGCGATGGCAAGTCCTTGATCAGCACTAAGTCTGTAATATTTTACTGCTTCTTGTTTATTTTCCGCAAGTCCAATCCCTTCGTCCAAGCATCTCCCATAGTTGCACTGCCCCAGGGGATTTCCGTTCTCAGCACTAAGCTTGAAATACTTGACTGCTTCTTTTACATCTTTCGGAACTCCAGTCCCGCAAAGAAGACACCGCCCATAGTGATATTGCGCCGATGCATATACTCCGCAGAATGGCACCGATGCCCAGTCCGCTATACGCCCGTAGCGCCTGTCTGCTTCCTCAGTTATCTGCCAGTAGAGATTGGCGGCTTGTTTTTGATCATCATTAACTCCAACACCTAGTGCCAAACAGCGTCCAAGGTTGAGTTTCGCACAAGGATTACCTCGCTCTACCGCATATCGAAAAATCTTCACTGCGGCCACTTTCTCTTCGTCATTAGATTCCAGTATTCCACTGATTGTAAATAGAAAAGCTAATAAATTGAGTGCGCGATCGTCGCGGAGAACATAATCTATATTGAATAGCGATCTTACATCAATTATGAGGGTTCCATTGATGAAAGAAGCGCACCACCCCAAGTTTTCCAGAAAAAACGTTGCTGGAACGATCTTCCAATCTTTCGTATTAGTGGGCTTGTCGATATTATACGGCAGATCTGCTGGCAAAAAGTCTAGCAGATATACGAATATTCTACCGTACCGAAGAGTAATTCCCTTACGAAAGATACGTTCAGGAGCACGACTAGGAACACGTTCAGGAGCACGACTAGGAACACGTTCAGGAATATCTAAAGAATGGCTCTCTTTACCAAACAATTTTAATAAGCTGGATCTCAGCATCTCTATATCCCGCTCTATGCTTTGCGCAACTGGCGCGCTAGCATGCATTACACACGGCAACATGGCACAGCAAAAAATGATAACACGGCGCATAACTCATCCACGAAGTAATCCTCATGTTTGTATATTAGCGTACAATGAGCACGGCTTTCAATATAAATCTGACGTTGATGCATTTTTCGATGGATATTGAAGAACAGAGCTGCTATCATCCGTGATATTCGGTAATTATCCCAAGGCCGCACAATGCAGTTATTTCATGTTCGTTGTGCAATCAAAAAAGTCGCAAAAGACAGTTATTTCAAGCTCGTTGTGTAATCAAACACAAGCGCTCAAATTGTTTTTATAA
>JAISXM010000088.1 GCA_031270515.1 Holosporales bacterium
ATGCACAGGGATGTCAGTCCATGAAATTAATACTATTCAGAAAAATAGCAAGTTGAACGCTGAAATGTGATAAGGAATCTTCACCAAAAACACAAAAATGTTGTCCGTTCGTCGTTTCGGTGGCCGCGGCCCCCACAATAAACAACTTTAAACAATGTATAAATTAGAGTGTCCTCACAAAAAAAATTTAATAAGAACCCTTTGTTTCTAGTTCTTTGAGAATCGCACACTTTTTAACCGTAGTAAAAAATAGCCACTAAAATGGGTCCCCATAACAAACAAATTGAAACTCGCTATCATGCCAGACTTGGATGAGGAGAAAAATTCAACTTGTTTTTATGGGCAGGTATAAAATACAAATTTGGAGGAGCAGATTTTGGCCATGCTCCAAAAATGTGCAGCACTTAAGTCATTAGAAACAAAGGGTTCTTATGAAAATTTTTTCGTGAGGACGTCCTGTGGAGGAAAGTTTTAGGTAGGTGTGTTTGTCATAGATTACGCAACGTTCCCCCAATGCGCACAAGAAATGTTCAAATCAAAAATATTTTTTCGCATTATTTTAGACGAGGCCCCGCTCTACAATGCCTTCAAACTCTTCGCCAGCTCATCACAAACCTTCTTTGCGTCCCCAATCACCATCATAGTATTGTCCCTGTAAAAAAGTTTGTTGTCGATCCCCGCATATCCGCTCCCCAGCGAGCGCTTCACAAAAAGCACCGTCCCCGCTTTATCCACCCGTAGCACAGGCATGCCGTAAATCGGCGACTGCGCATCCTCGTACGCCGCGGGGTTCGTTATGTCATTCGCGCCAATCACCAACGCGACGTCTGTCCCCGCAAAATCGCCATTAATGTCGTCCAACTCAAACACATCGTCGTAAGAAACATTCGCCTCCGCCAGCAGCACGTTCATATGCCCCGGCATGCGCCCCGCCACAGGGTGAATCGCATAACGCACGCGCACGCCCCGCGACGTCAACATGCTGACCACGTCGCACAAGGACCGCTGAGCCTGGGCCACCGCCATGCCGTACCCTGGCACAACGATCACGCTGGATGCATTGTTGAGGATGAAGGCCGCATCCTCCGGGGAGCTCACTTTGGCGCGGGCGCTCGAACAGGTGGATGAGGGCGCGTCGCTGTGGGTCGTGCGGGCGAATACGACGTTCCAAATGGAGCGGTTCATGTTTTTGCACATTACGTAGCTCAATATCGCGCCGGAGGAGCCGACTAGGGCGCCCGTGATGATTAGCAGGTGGTTGCTCAATGTAAAGCCCGTCGCTGCGGTCGCCCAGCCCGAGTAGGAATTTAGTAAGGACACGACAACGGGCATGTCTGAGCCGCCGATTGGCGCAATAAGGTATATGCCTAAAATTAATGACAGTATAACTAATTGAAGGAACACAAAGAACGATTGGGTCAACACAAAAAGCAAGAGCAATAGAAGGCAGCCAAGCCCCAGGGCTATGGTGAGCATGGATGAGCCGTCGCCGATTAAGTGCTTTACGAAGGGATGCGCGTCAATTAGTTTGCGTCGTAATTTGGATATATACTGGGCCACTGTAGTGAACAAGTTGGACGCCGGCTGTGGGTCATCGGTTTTATTTGAGTCAATACTTTCATTTGAGTCAATACTTTTATTTTGAGGAGATGTCGACTTGTTATTGGTATCAGATTTTTTATTGGAAGATATAAAGTTAAAAAATGATTTTTTGGGAAAAATCCCCTGTAATTTGCAAAATGCAACAATAGACCCAGTAAATGTAATCGCGCCAATTATTGCCTCAAGTCCAAGTTCCAACAATACTGGCGGAGATATCGGGGGGGCGATGTTAAATGTTTGCGGAGAAGAGAATGTGATCCACGCCACAAGGACGGCCGCCCCCCCCACCAGGCTATGGAACGCGGCAATGAGCTGAGGCAACGCGGCCATCTTTATTTTTTTCGCGATGAGCGTGCCTATGGTTCCGCCGATTGCGATGGCCAGCAACGATACGTAGCCTCTCTTGGATAGGAACAATGTCGCAAACACCGCAATCGCCATGCCTATTATGCCAAGGACGTTCCCGCGTTGGGCTGAACTTGCGCTGGACAAGCCCTTGAGCGACAATATAAAGCAAACGCTCGCGACTAAGTAGGATAATTGCGCCGAGTCTGTCACAGTAAGACCTCTATGTTAATTAAAGTAAGCCCTCAATGCTAATTCTTGCCGATTACGAGCACAATAAGACTTCAGTTCTAATTCTTGTCAATTACTGCAACAGTAAGACTTCAATTCTAATCCTTGTCAATCCCTGCAACAGTAAGACTTCAATTTTAACTCTTGTCAATCTCTATGTCGGGCGCATCCACGGCCTTCATGCCGATTATGTTGTATCCGCAATCCACATAGTGGACATCCCCCGTCACCGCAGAGGACAAATCACTCAACATGTACAGTCCAGACTTTCCAATTTCATCTACCGATACATTCCTGCGCAGAGGAGAGTTGTTTTTATTCCAGTTCATGATGTAATGGAAATCGCCAATGCCTGATGACGCGGCAGTCCGGACAGCCCCCGAGGAAATGGCGTTGACGCGTATATTTTGCGCGCCTAAATCCGCAGCCAGGTACCGCACACTTGCCTCCAGAGCGGCTTTGGCTACGCCCATGACATTATAATGCGGAATGACACGGTTGGCGCCCAGGTACGTCAGCGCAAGGATGGAGCCGCCGTTTTGCATTATGTTGCTCGCTTCTTTGCAAATTTCCGTCAACGAGTAGCACGAAACATTCATGGTGTTGAGGAAATTGTCTCTGGATGTGTTTATGTAGCGTCCTGTCAACTGGTGCCGGTCCGAAAACGCAATAGCATGCAGCACAAAATCTATGGAATCCCAGCGAGATTGGACTTGCTTAAAAACATTCGGAATATCGTCATCCTGCGACACGTCGCACTTCAAAACCAGTGAATCGGGGCGCATCGTGCTTGCTAGAGCGCTGACCCTCTTGTAAATTGCATCGTTTGGATACGTAAACGCGATCTCGGCGCCTTCTTGGTGTAACGCTTGAGCGATGGCCCACGCGATCGATGCATCATTTGCTACGCCCATTATGATGCCGCGCTTTCCTTTCATTAAACCTTGTGACACTATCCATCTCTGTGAAATCAGCAATTTACTACAATCTAAACTATAGCCAGGCTATTTGCAATGCTACCAAGATATACCTTCATAGAAACAATTTGAGAAACGATCTGCAATAAAGTTTTGACTTGTATCTTTTGGGAAATAGATTCTCAAGTTGTTTGTTCTCATGCCCCAGGATGTCCGCAGTTGAGCGTTAATCAAAAATTAGGATATTCGATGCTACGATGTTTAGTAAAGGTGAATTGCACGTAAATTCTGTCGAAGGATATGATATTGATTAAGTTTTTGACCACAATCATACTAGAGATATCGCTAATAAACGCAGGTTTCTGTCGTGTGAGCGCTAGTGAGGCGGAGTCTGCTGTCGAATATTACAGCAAATCAACTGTGGCCCAAAAGCTAGATGAAAACGCAGACGCAAACTCGAGCAGAAGGTCTGCTCCTAAGGCATATCCTGCTCCTGCCCGCGGTAAATCGCCTGCATCTAATGCATCTCCTGCCCGCGGTATATCGCCTGCATCTGCCACAAATGCGTATTCTGCATCTGCACCCAATACATCTTCTGCGCCTGCCACAAATGCATCTCCTGCACCTACTCAAAATGCATCCCCTGCGCCTACTCCTGCGCCAAAACAAGCCCCAGGCGTTGCATTAAGGAATCGCCGCGCCCTAAACAACGTTAATCCGCAACCAAACAACGCCGCCGTCGCAACACGCTCGCCAGCTGCGGCCCAGCCATCCTCGCAAAAGCCGTCCATCCCCGCAGAATTCGAAGGTTGCGCGCCAGAAATAGAGAAAATTCTACTGTCTGGACATCTGCGCGTTGGAATATGCCCTGTCGATCAGCCACCGTTCCACGTAAAAAACGCCGATGGAACGATTTCCGGCTTCGATGTCGACCTAGCGAAAGGAATCGCAGACGCACTCAAGGTGAAGCTGACCATTGTCGAAGTGCCCGATTGGGACCAAACAATTACGTACTTACTTAATCGCAAAATCGACATAATTGTGTCGAACCTCTCGTTAACTCCGGAACGAGCGTCCAAAATCCTCTGCTCGACGCCATACGCGCGAATTCACCAGTGTATGCTGCTGAATCGAATCCTACTTGCCAGAGCTACAGGAGAAGACCTGTATTCATTGAGGGATATATTTACTAACTATGTAAATCGCCAAATAATCGTTCAGGACGGCACATCATACGTCAACTCTGCGAGCTCAATGTTCCCCGAGGCCACCGTCACAGCGGAGCCCTCATGGAGTGAAATCATAAAAGGATTATTGGACCGACGTTACATGGGCACAATCAGCGATGAGTTGGAAATAAAACAGCAAACCGCACATGTCCAAACAATGGAATTATTGCCAGTTATTATAAAAGACCAGTTCGACTTGTTGATCGTTGGTGTAAATAGATTAGACCCGCAATTATTGCACTTTGTTAATAGCTACATTGAGGCAAACAATGTGCAATGCAAGCTTGATGGTTCGTAAGGAGATGTCGGATGCCCAAAAATATTGTCAACGCAATGCCATTCCTTCAAAAGCTGTTCAGCTTTTTTTCTGAACGCAAGCTTCAGTACGATATTATCTCCAGCTTTATATTGTTGTTCCTTTTTGAAAATTTAGTAACGCTGTCGTTTACTTACAGATCCAACAATATTGTGTCCCTTGAGTTTGCGCGCCGTTCTATGGAGCAAAGCTCCGACAGCATTCTTACGCGAACGAAGCGCTACCTTGATGATGTGCAAAAAGTTGCAACATTATGTCACTCGCTCATAGACCTAAAAGATACGTCGTGCTTGACTGGGAAACAAATACAAGGGTGCCTAATTGAGAGCCTGAGGCTATATGCTCACTTTGATAACATATACATAGGGCTGACCAACGGAAACTTTTTGGGAGTAGAACGTCGCAAAGCGTCGGCTAAATACGTTACGCAGTCCGACAAAGCCCTGCCAAGCAACATAAAATTTTTAGTGCAAAACCAGGACCGTTCGCAAGCTCAAGGATCCGAGATCTACCACTATTACAATGACGACGGCATGCTGGCGGGCGAAGAAAAAAACGAGATTTTGAATTTTGATGCCAGAACTCGCCCTTGGTTTACCTTAGCCGAGCAAAAGGGTGGATTTGTGTGGACGGATATATACCCGTTTACGGGCACAACCAGCATGGGCATAACGGCGGCAATTCCGGTATATATCAATGATGAAAGCGGAATAATGAAAATGGCCGGCGTCATGGGCATAGATTTGCTGCTGGATGACTTGGCGCAGTTTATGCAAAACCAAAAGATATCGGACCGCGGCATTGCGTTTATTGTAAGCCGGTCTGGGCAAATCGTGGCATATCCGTCAGCCGACAACGGCTCAGATCGAGGGAATAGCTACAGTCCTCAGCGCAATCTTATTTCCGTATCCGAAGTCGCAGACCGACAAATTCAGATAGCATTTCAAATGTTCAAAGATAATCCTGAGGTAAAAGATATCCAGTTTCGTTACGGTGGCGAAACTTATTTGGCGACGTTTACTCCGGTATCTGATGGCGATAGTTTGGATTGGACGGTTGGCATAGTCGTTCCAAAAGCAGACTTTGCAAAAAACATAGAAGATATGCAAAAGAACGAGATATTTATTATCTTGTTCGTCGCTATCATTGCGACGTTAGTGACGTTTTATTTGTCGAAGCGTATATCTGCTCCAATTATTGCAATCGCACAAGAAACACAGCGCCTGAAAGAATTTTACACGACGGAGCCCTTGGAAATCCAAAGTAACATTGCCGAAATAAAAATGATGATAGACGCAATAGCCGCAATGCGGTCAAGCCTGCAATCATTTGGAAAATTTGTACCTAAAGTATTAATTCGGCGCCTAATGGTGAAGGGGACAGAGGTAAAGCTTGGCGGCAAGATGTCCGAAGTCACGACGTTTTTCTCGGATATTCAGGGTTTTACCTCCATCTCTGAAAAAATGTCGCCGGATAAGTTGGTGTTGCACTTGTCAGACTATTTTAACGAGCTGTCCAATATTATCGTCGAAACCAATGGCACAATAGACAAGTACATAGGCGACTCCATCATGGCGTTTTGGAATGCACCAACGATTGACAAAAATCATGGCTTCAACGCGTGCCATGCTGCGCTGTTGTGCCAAAAACGCCTGACAGAGTTGAATCGCCAATGGGAGCTGGAAAAGAAGCCAACCTTCATTACGCGCATTGGGCTGCATACAACCGAGGTTATCGTCGGCAATATCGGCTCAGACGAAAAAATTAACTATACACTGATGGGCGACGGGGTGAACCTTGGGTCGCGCTTGGAAGGCACGAACAAAGTCTACAAAACAAAAATATTGGTGAGCGAAAGCTTACACAAACTGGTCTCCGAGAGGTTTTTGTTCCGCCCGGTTGACATTGTCGCGGTCAAAGGCAAGGAAGAAGGAGTCAAAATTTACGAGCTCGTAGGGCAAATGTCAGGTGATAGCCGAATCTTGCCATCAAAAGAAGAGGTTGACCTTTGTACCAGATTTGCGCAAGGATTTAAGTTGTATACAGAGCAACGTTGGGGGGAGGCTTTAAAGTTGTTTGAAGGATTAAGAAACGATTATCCGCAAGACTATGTCGTCAATATGTACATTGAGCGCTGCCAGGCCTTCAAGGAAAACCCGCCCAAGAAAAATTGGGATGGCATCTTTGTGTTAACCACGAAGTAAGGAGCGCTCATGAAAAAAACGGCATTCGGCAAAATTCTTGGATCTCCGATCTTCTTGCTGCTGTGCATATCGTGCGGAATATACGCCGGATTTTGTCAACAGCACTTGGCTCCTATGTTGAAGCCAGTTGCGATCTTTTACTCAAATTTATTGCAAATCGCGGTCATTCCCATCATAAGCATAACGATCATCAGCAGTATGACGAAGCTTTTGTCTCATAAATCATCGGACTCTTACATATCTACGATTTTGGGAACGTTTGTTTCTATGATTTTGTTTGCGGGCGTCGTTGCGGTGTTGACGGGGCACATAATGCAACCTGGGAAAAATATGTCATCCGACCCGGAAATAGTCAAGATCGTCGAAAAAAGCGGAGGAGGCAAAGTTCGCGAAATAACGCTGGACGACCCTATTGAAAAAAGCCAGGCAATCAGTATTGTCGATTTTTTGGTGGATACTGTCCCCCACAATATATTTAAATCATTGTCCACTGCAAATATGTTGCAGATAATTGTGTTTTGCTTGATGTTCAGCATAGCCTGCGGAATGGTGTCGCGACAGGATAAAAAAGTGCGGCTACTGTTCCTGGGGGACATGTTGCCGGTTTTCCACAAAATCAACGAAAAAGTGCTGTTGTTCCTTCCTATAGGGTCGTTCTGTTTGTTAACAACGCAGCTATCCACCACGAGCAAGTCCACATTTTTCACGATATTAAGCCTTGCCGTTACAATGCTTACAGCGATTTTCGCCCTTATTGTGATTAGCAGCATTATATTGTGGAAATGCTCTCGAATGAAATATTTCGACACAGTAAAGGGGCTTTTTGACACGTTGCTTATGGGATTCTCGACGCAGTCATCAATTATATGCGTGCCTAAGGCGGTTAACGCGATGTCGGATATCCTTAAGTTCGACAGGCAAACCGTAGAGCTGACGATCCCCCTTGGCGTGCCGTTGTGTCAGTTTGCGACTGTGTGTTTTTATTCAATTGGGTCTATATTTGTCATAAATATATTCAACGAGCATTTAACGTTGTATTCCTATATATTTATCATATTTGCATCAATATTGACATCTTTGGCGGCGTCCGGCGTGCGCGGAATGTTGTACTACTCGCTGATGACAAGCATATTAGACCCGCTTGGGGTGCCATTAGGGAGCACGGTTGCGCTGTTTGCGGCGGTGGATCCGTTGGTTGACCCATTTTGTACGATGCTGCAGTTGTATGCGAACTGTTGCTCGGCGGCGGTATGCTGTCGAGTGTCCGAAAGGCGGAAGCGAAAACGAGCACTAGCTGGAGGGGACTCACAAATCGAGGGGGATGCACAAGCGGCATTGGAGAATCAAGCGAATGGCACGAAAACACAAGCTTTGCTTGAAGCAAAAACATCAGGGGCCAATACGTTGGCAGCGGAAACACTGAACGCGGATGGCGCAGCGCAGGCGGATAACGCAGGTGGCGCAGCTGAGGCGGATAACGCGACTGTGGTGGCGAAAAACGCAGATGCCGCCACCGCAGCTGAGGCGGATAACGCATCCACGAACGGACCGAAACGCAAGCCAGGCAGACCAAAAAAGGGAGACAAGTGACCAGCAACGAATTTCTGGACTACTACTATGGCGAGCTAGGCTATTTGCGAAACGCAGGGGCCATCTTCGCCAAGGACTACCCTGATATCGCCGGGCGCCTAAAACTTGACGCCTACTCTGCAACGGACCCGCATGTCGAGCGCCTCATAGAGTCGTTCGCATTTTTGGCCGCGCGCCTGCAACACAATATCGATAACGTCGCAATGGACGTAACGGACGCCCTCCTGGACGTGCTCGTGCCGCACCTCAACCGTCCTCTGCCATCCATGACCATCGCGCAATTTCGCGCCAACGCCGGCGGCAGCGCCCCTCCGCCAAGCGGCTTTCCAGTCAAGCGCCACACCGAATTGTTCACGTATTCCGCAAACGACAACATCTGCAAATTCCGCACGGTGTACCCGCTCACGTTGTACCCGCTCATATTAGAGAACGTTGCAATCGTGTCGCACGGCGCGTACAGGTTTGTTCCCGTACCCAATACCATACAATTCAACTACCAAACCCACAACAAACCGACAACTTATTTTTTGGAATTAACCCTGCGAAGCAAAAACAGCGTATTCAGCGACCTCGACTTAAAGGAACTGTGCTTTTACTTGAACATTAACGACGATTCCTTCGCAAAGCAACTTTACCAAGCAATATTCTCCGCGCGATCGCTGATATATTGCTCCAAGAAAGATGAATCCGTCGCTCTGCCGATGTTGCCAGGGTCGCTCGCTCCGCTAGGGCTCGAGCGCGACGAAATGGCCGTCCCGCCACTGCCACACGAGACGCACGCCTATCAACTGCTTCAGGAATTTTTCCATTTTCGCGAAAAGTTTATGTTTTTTAAGCTACAAAAGCTTGATTTCCTGCGCTATCTCCGCAACGGGAACTTTGTTCAAACAAACGGCATTAAACTCCTCATCCCGTTGGAAGGCGCCAACAGTGACTGGGCGAGGAAAATCGGCAATGGCGATGTCCTCGTGAACTGTACGCCGATTGTAAACCTGCACAAAGTGACGACGGACCCAATATCCTGGGACCAGAAGCAGACGTCTTATCACCTGCTGCCCAACGCGCAGAAAAACCGCACCATGGAGATATATCAAATCGACGATGTTTTTGCCATCAACACGGAAAACGGAGAGGAAAAGCGCCTGTGTCCGTACTTTTCGCTGGAAAATCATGCGGAGGAAGACGTTTTTTGGTGGAGCAAGTCCGTTCCAACCAGGCTCAACAACGTAACAGGGGTTGACTCGCTGATATACTTTGTTGATCCGCACGCAAACTCAATCAATCCAGAGAAGTACGTTGTTTACGCGAAAACGCTGTGCACGAACCGTTTTTTGGCAGAAGACATCCAGCAAAATACCCAGCTGCAGGCTGAAATGGCGATTCCGGCCAATCGAGTAATTTGCTTACAAAAGCCAGTGTTTCCGCAGTATTCATTAGATCGAGGCCCCAACAACGCCAGGCTAATCGCCCAGTTATCGTCGAATTATTTGGGGTTTCCGTACGACGAGCGCGGCAATATCGCAAGCAACATCAAGTGCATTTTGGATATGCACATTGGGGCCAACAATCGGGAGTATGGGCAAACGCTGTTGGCCCAGCTGGAGAACGTGAGCGCGACGGACATAACGAAGCACCTGGGGCACGAGGCATGGCGCGGGTTTGTGGACGGGATAGAGATACAGTTGCGCATTCGTCAATCTGTTCATACGGGGGATTGGTTTCTATTGTCACAAATTTTACATAGATATTTTGCGATGAATTGCCAGGTGAACGCATTTGTCGACTTAACGTTGTGTAATGAGAACGAAGTGATTGCGACGTTTGACGGGATATGGGGCGATACAGATTTTATATAGGGATAAACCCAATCGCGATAAGAATTAGCAGCAGGAGTTTTGGAGGCCAAGCTGGGCCCCCCACGGATTGAATGGGAACCTGGCTCCGCGCCTCCTGCCGAAAAACTCGATTCTGACGGTTTCGAAAGAACTCTAATAAATTTAATTCTTGTATTTTAGTACATGTCATGACACACTCCACGACGTATTGTGTGTGTGAGAGGTGTGAATGGTAGTACGTATAATTTTGTGTGGTGCGGTGTTTGCGTTTTTAGCTAGCGATGTGCATTCGTGCCAGGTATGTCGGGACCCGGTGTCTCCGTGTCCAGATATTGTAATGCAGGCAATGGAGCAAAATACGTTAACTAGCGACGTAGTGAGCGCCGCATTGGCGGACATAGATGCGATCCCTGTGCTGTGGATACTGAATCACGTTAAAGTCGAGAGCGGGGAGGTTTTGATTGACGTATTTGAGGAGGATGATCCAAGGTATAATAGTCCATTTTATAACTGGTTTTTAGCTGTGCGACGTTCCGAGTGTTGTGGAACGTTCTATCGTAACGTGTGCAATTACAGCCTAATGAGGACAGATTATGATCAGGAACAAATGTACATAATTACCGTTTTGCACAAATACATCGCCGCCCAACGTAAGGATCCACGCCGAAACAAAGTCGTGGTCGCGCAGAATCAGTCGGCGTGTAGTTTGTTTAATCGTATAGAGCAGCGGGTTGCTATTGCAACAGGGAGCCTTGATGGATCGGACGATATTCAAGACGCCTGGACGTCGGATGATGTTACAGCAAAAGCGTCTACGTTAACGAGATTTGCGGAGTTGTTAAACTTTGACCGCAATTATCAAGTTTCTGAGCCAGTTTACGCAACCATATATAAGGCCGTTCTTGAAGGTGAGGATCTTTCGTCTGTGCTGACTAGGGTTTGTGGAGTGTCTCCTTCTGATGTTATGAAATGTTCTGCGAACGTGAGTCGCTTGAACGAAATTCGGAGTTTGTTCCGCGTGGGGGCACTAAATCCTGAGTCATTAAACGTGGGTCTTCTGGATAATTGCATCAGTACATTAGGGGAAGCTTATTACTTGAGATATATATTCGTGCAGCCGTATCCGAAAAAACGAGAACGCGAACATCTTTTGGCTTTGAGAGAGCGTGCGTTCGCTTGTTTCAGACGCATCGAAAGTATATTCAAAGAAACTGACAGTAACGAGCAACGCTTCTTGTTGAATATGTTTTTGGGCGATTATGAATACTTCTTTTTGGGTGATGGTCGTCATCGAGTTTTTGTCATAGCAAAATACGCTACGGGTCTAAATTTTAAATTGCCACAAGAAGAAGAGGAGGAAGAGGAAGAGGAAGAGGAAGAGGAGGAAGAAGAAGAAGAGGAAAAGAAGGAGGAATGTGTAAAAAAAGAGGTCCTAGTTCGCCAAAAAGATGCAACGCCTGATGTTCGTGTTTGTGAGAGTGCATATGAGTTTTTCACACTCGATGTTGACGGATATGATGTCCTTCGTAATTGCAACATATTTGAGCTTAGCAATAAGCGTTTTTTGCCTGCCATGGACCGTAGTAACGACGTTATTGATGAAAGTGTACAGTCAGACCTTGTTGCTGCAGGATATGTATTGAATGGTCGTAGTTTGGTTCGTCCATTAATAAAGGAGTTGTTCTCTTTTATGGACTCAAGTAGTACAAAGCCGTCAGATTATAATATTGAGACGCTAAGGACATTGCTCAACGGGATGTTTAACGCGTACGGGAATATTTTTAAAGCGAGACAGGTTTGGACGTATTTAGAGGTTTGGATTGCAGAGAAGACAGGCACGTGGGACTCGAGGCGTGAGAATATTTGTAGTGAGTTGCGTCAATATTTGATGGTTAATGTACTTGATGATGCTACTCCGGACGCAATTCTCGATGATTTGTCGCATATCTTTCCAGCGTGTACTGTTTCAAGTTCGTTAGACGAACTAAATGACTTGGCATGGCTATGGCTATCATATACGCCAATGAATGTGTGTGTGTTAAGTCAGGAGCCAAAAGAAGACGATCACGATCCTGATTATGCCCCGTGATAGACAACTTGAGGTTCATTGCTTATCAATGTTTTGCTCGTGATTGAGCCAATGTTTTGATAGTGATGAAACCTCAAGTTGTTTTTGTGGAATGTGTATACACAAGAACAAAAACATTGTGGATTATTAGGACTGCCGAGTCGCGAAAAACCTAATTTTTCCCCGACAAGGTTTTTGCTTTGGGTCTACATTTTTCGCAATGCCGGTTCATTTATTCCGAATAAAACTGATAGCTTTTTTTCGCATCGGCATGTCCTTGATCAGCACTAAGCTTGAAATACTTGATTGCTTCGGCCTCCTTTTTTTTGGATGTTTCGGTATCCTCTTCATCAATACTATTAATCAAACATGTCCCATAGTTATACTGCGCATCGGCATGTCCTTGATCAGCGCCAAGCTTGTAATATCTGGTTGCTTCTTCACTATTTTGTGGAACTCCTATACCATATTCTAAACACACCCCATACCCGAATTGCGCACCGGCATATCCTTGGTCAGCGCTAAGCTTGTAATATCTGGCTGCTGCTTCACGATTTTGTGGAACTCCTTTACCTCTTTCAGCGCAGAACCCATAGGCGCATTGTGCCAGGGGATTTCCTTGATCAGCACCCTTTTTGTAGTAACCGACTGCTGCTTCAATATTTTCATCAACTCCACATCCGCTCTGCAAACATTCTCCATATAGGAATTGCGCCAATGCACATCCGCTGTCAGCACTAAGCTTTAAGAATTTTGCCGCTTCTGTCTCATTTCGCTCGACTCCGAAACCTGTTAGCAAACAGTGCCCATAGTTGCATTGCGCACAGGGAAGTTGATTCTCTGCAGCATAAAAGCTTTGCTGCTGACTTTATCTCCGCTTGGTCAGGTAAATGTATCTGACTTTTAGAGATATAAGCTAATGCATTTAATACTTGATAATTGTTGGTAGCGATGGCGTTGAGTAGCTTTGTTACATTAATAGTGACTTCATCGTTTATTAATTCAACGAATCCATCTAAGTTTTGCCTAAAAAACGCTGTTGGAGCGACATTCCCATCGTTTGTCATCACCACATTCCCATTGCTCATCTGATATAAAAATTTCCCATTAGGAGTTTCATTACGCGGCGGTGATATTGGCGCAAATTGGTTTAGATTTATGGAGATATTGCCATCACGTACAGTCACGCCCTTAGGTAGAGATACATCTCCAGGGTTATCCAATATCTTTGATAAGCTGGACTTCAGCTTATTTATCGCCTGTTCTAATGATATATCCTGTGCTACGCATGACGCAGACTGTGGTCCGTCTAACGCAGTTGGCGCGCTAGCATACATTGCACACGGCAACATCGCGCAATAAAAAATAGTGGTATAACGCATAATTCACCTAATAAAATAAAACTCTCGTTCTTCATATGCAGCACGCAAGTATTACGCTTGGCAATACTAGGCTCTGACACAGCGATTAGTCCCAAGATGTTAAGCATTTTGTAATATACTGGATCTTATAGTAAATAATTTGAAAATCGATTCGGAATACCCTGGGGTCCCATAACAAACGATTTGAATATCGTTGTAATACAAAGCTTAGACGAAGATAAAAATTCAAATTGTTTTTATGGGTAGGGATACAGGCCTGAACAGAAATAAAAGTTTAAATTGTTTTCGTGTTTGGGTATACATACGATAAGGGTATTCGGAGCATCACGGAGCGTTACGACATGCAAATCCACTTCACAAAAATGCACGCGCTGGGCAACGACTTCGTTATAATAGACGAAACGCTCTCCACGTCGGGCGCGCGCATTTCGCCCTCCATAGCCCGGGACATCGCCCATCGCCACCATGGCGTAGGCTGCGACCAGGTCCTTGTCATGCAGCCGTCTACATGCGCGGATGTTGCGATGCGCATATACAACGCCGACGGTTCAGTCGCTGCAGCGTGCGGAAACGGGGCTCGCTGTGTGGCGTGGTTGTGGATGACCCGGTGCAATAGGCAGTCTGTGTTGATCGAAGTGGGGGACAGAGTTTTACAGGCATGGCAAAATCCACAATCAGGTAGATGCGACGGGTGTAGTGACGTAGATGTTCGCATTGATATGGGGATTCCTCAGTTTGATATTAGCATTGATATGGGGGGCCCTCAGTTTGACTTAAGCTATACACAAACGCTACGGCAATATATTCCAGCGACTTTTGTATCGATTGGTAATCCACACGTAGTAGTAGTGTGCTCCTCTGAAAATTCACTGTGCTCCTCTGAAAATCATCCAACAGTACCTAGTCCTTATGATAAGCCACCTCATGATAACGCTACTCATGGTAAGCCCATTCATGATGAAAAACATGATTTTGAGAGCCCCGCCCACATTTTGTCCCTCGCAAACGAAAAATTTCCCGACGGAATAAACATAGAATGGATGCGCGTTTTTGATGCCCACAACATCGCAATCAAAATATACGAGCGCGGCGTAGGGGAAACATTTGCTTGCGGAACTGGCGCATGTGCGGCCGCTGTGGTTGCGATATCAGAAGGCTATTGTGAGCCAAATGTCGCGGTTCACATGGCACACGGAGCAGTGCAAGTCTCATACAACGAAAGCATCGTACTTACAGGATGTGTATCTTTTGTATTTGAAGGGAAAATTGATTACAATGCGAGATAGTGTTTGCCTGCGTGAACGTGCACAACAAATGATTGGGAATGGGCGCAGATAACAAACGATTAAAATAATATTTGTGTCTACGAGTAAGAATAAGTCGAGTTTTTTATTACAAGTAGAATCAAGATTTCACTGAGGACTCATGGACTTAATAATCAAGCCTATATCGATTTCTGGAGCTGAGGTTCTTCCGCTTATCGAAGGCGGCAAAGGGATCGCCATCTCCGACGGAGCCAGCTCCGGAGCGTGGGCCGCCGAAGGTGGAGTCGGCACATTTTCCGCCGTAAATCCGCACGTCCCTGGCGAAGAGCACCTATCCTTTCCCAGCTCATACCAGTCGCGCACTCGCGTAAAACGCCACGCCGAAATGATAGAGCGCGCCATTGCCGGCGGGATTGCGCAAGCCAAAATCGCCTACGAGACCGCCTGTGGCCGGGGGCGCATCCATATGAACGTGCTGTGGGAAATGGGGGGCGTGGATGCAGTCCTAAATGGGATCCTGTCCAAAGTCCAGCACATGATCCACGGCGTGACATGCGGCGCGGGAATGCCATTTCGGCTGGCGGATATTTGCGCAAGGTACGGCATCAAATATTACCCCATTGTGTCGTCCGCAAGGGCGTTCAACATATTGTGGAAAAGGGCATACAGCCGCGTGTCTGACTGGCTGGGGGGCGTCGTGTACGAGGACCCATGGCTCGCAGGCGGGCACAACGGCTTGTCCACCAACGAAAACGAAAATGCGCCAGAGCCCCCGGCTCCGCGTGTGCAGAACTTGCGAGATTTGATGCGCTCCTACGGGATCAGCGATTTGGTCCCGATTTTTATCGCGGGGGGGATTTGGCACTTAAGCGAGTGGGAGCAGTTCATCGGCAATCCGGATTTGGGAGCCGTGGCCTTTCAGTTCGGCACCAGACCTTTGCTCACCGTAGAAAGCCCAATTCCAATTGCCTGGAAGAAGGCGCTGTTCTCGCTGAAAAAAGGGGACGTGTCCCTCAACAGGTTCAGCCCGACTGGGTTTCCGTCATCCGCCGTCAACAACGCCTTTTTGCAGAAGTTGCACGCGCGCTCAGTACGCCAGGTTTCATGTGAAACATTGGTGACAAGTACGCACACGGAGCCGCTGTTAATCAGCCGAGCGGGTGGCGCCACGGTGGCGGGACAGCAAGTTTTTATAAAAAAAGCGGACATGGAAGTGGTTGCCAGGTTCGAAGCTGAGGGGTTTACTGTGCCAATGCTGACCCCGAGCCGCACAGTTGTGTTTGTGAGCTTGGATGAGCTGGCTGATATTGAGGAGGAGCGGACGCAGTGCGTTGGGTGCTTGTCTGCGTGTAATTTTAGCGGCTGGAGGCAGGATGAGTCGATGCCGGCGCATCAGCTGGATCCGCGCTCGTTCTGTATTCAGAAGTCTTTGCAGCAAATTGCGATAAACGGGGACGTGGATAATGCGCTGATGTTTTGTGGGCATCAGGGGTATCGGTTTGCGGAGGATCCGTTTTATGAGGGCGGGTATATACCGACGGTGAAGGAGCTTGTTGCGCGGATTAGGACGGGGATGTGAGGTTGCGGTAGCTACATGAACGGAGCGGAATGTGCCTGTTTAAGTTGCACTTTTGCCTGATCAATATCTCCAAACACATAAGTTTATCAGTTCGTCGTTTCGAATCCCGTGCTTGAGCAGTATGTTTAAACCGGATCCCAATAACAAACAATTTGAAACTCGTTGCGGTTTAAGGTTTGTACCGTGGTCCAAGTTCAAATTGTTTTTATGGGCAGGTTTCGTGCAGCTCGGCACTTGTACTTCAAAACTCCTGCTGCTAATTCTTATTGGGACCCGGTCTATATATAACCAAGCGTATTGAAACCCCTAGCAACGTATTTGCTTTATTCACAGTTTTCCTAAAACAATATGCTGCGGGGGTTCATGCGGTTTAGCTAGAATCCTTTCTCAATAAAATAGTCCAAATTTACAGTAAAATAATTCAAAAGCTCTTGAATACAAGGCCTTACATACGGATATGGATGCAACCCTCGAGAGATAAGACGTTGCAAATCCTTGGGCCAAGAACATGGTATGAGCTTTTTTTTAAGATATTCGTCGTGCCAACTTTCATCCATAGACATTCTACGCACTTGTGCTGCACTCAATTCCGGAGGAAAGAGTGCTTGTCCAGTAAGGATCTCATAAATAAGAACGCACACAGAAAACACATCGCACCTTTTTTGTGCAAGAATATATTCCGGCGTTTCAAAATCTTCATCTTCTAAGCCATAATAATCAGGTGCTGTGTAGTGAGGACTGGGCAAATTAGCAACTATTATATACGATAGTACGTCTAGGGTGTTTACAAAAGAATTTGCAATGCGCGCCCTATATTTCGCACCAGGAACAAGACCTTGTTGATCAGGATCGTCTGCGGGGGAATACAAACAGATCTCGTCTGGATTAAGAGAACCGTCGAATAAATCTTCTTCGTCGAATTGACTTGCTGTATGTAATCTGCTTATCCCAGTCAAAATATCCAAAATCATTTGAAGTTTTGTTGGATTATCCAGCTTTTCCTTCCCTGAACAAAGAGCGAGCGTGTTTTTCCAAGGGGACATGTAAATGATTAGACCATCATCTTGAATAGGAGGAACCTCGTAAAGTACTTCAACTAATCGCGAGCTAGTACTTGCCGCCAATCGTTTATACTGCTCTATCTTTCTGTGGTACTGGTCGTTCAGAGAAACATTATTGATAGGATAAAAAACTGCCGCAACAAGTCTTTGGGATGTTGGTATGCCATCTTTAACAAAACGCACATCAACCATATAGGGAGAATAACATTCTCTCCTATCCAAATGTCCCGACAACTGACCAAGACGTGTGCAATGTGTCTCGGGGTTTTCTAACACAGCACCCCATTCAGATAATTTAGGGGCCTCTGCTGCTCCTGCATCCTCTCCAGCGGCAAAGAACGTCTCTATCTCCGGGTGTATCTGGCGTATCAGGTGCATGTCTACCCCATAGTGTTTCGCGCACCACAGGAAAGGTTCCCGCTTTATTTTGTCGTGGATAATGTTAGTTAGTTCTAATGTTCCAGAGAGTATTCTGAAGAACAACTCAACTTCCTCAATTGTGACGCTTCTTACGGCAAGCCAGTCTTTATGGATTTCGACAGGAATTTTTAAGAGTGCTTCGCTAAAGGACACCCAGTCAAGGTAACGCAGACTCGTAACAGCCTTGCCTTTGACGAAAATATCGCAGGGATAAGCTGTTGCGGCAGTAGCTGTTGTGTCATCCGCTGTTGCGGCAGTAGCTGTTGTGTCATCCGCTGTTGCGGCAGTAGCTGTTGTGTCAGTAGCTGTTGTGTCATCAGCTGTTGTGTCAGTAGCTGTTGTGTCATCAGCTGTTGTGTCAGTAGCTGTTGTGTCAGTAGCTGTTGTGTCAGTTGTTGTGTCAGTAGCTGTTGTGTCATCCGCTGTTGCGGCAGTAGCTGTTGTGTCAGTAGCTGTTGTGTCATCAGCTGTTGTTGCTTGGGTCGGCAATGTCACCAAAAACAAGGGACAAAGTCGAACGACGATTTTTAACGTTTTCAATAAATTATTCATATCACAACCACTCCTTATAACCGGGGCTACATAACAAACGTTTTGAAATCCGCTGTATTATAATCGACCTGTTGCGAAAGCTGCGTCAACACGGCAGGAATCAACGGCTCAAACGGGCTTTCGCAATAGGTCTAATCAATAGAACAGGATAGGATAGGAAATCAAACTGTTCTTATATATATCCATTCTAGATAAACTATATTATCTGACCTTATTATTCATTATCATTCGATTTTGAGGGCATTGTCAATATAGCCAGTCGATGAATCAATTGCGCCTTTACAAAGATATAATCAATTGCATGGGGTGGGCGTATTTTTATTTCATCCGTAATGTTTATAATGTATTGAATAGTTATCCTCTGCCGCAGCCTGAACGACTTAGTCCCCGCATGAATGCTTCATCTTTTTGCCTTGGGTATGTGTAGGTATATACGATATTTTGCCAACGTGTCCAGCATATAGTACAATCCCCGTGGGCAGTCGAATCAGTCGGGATATTACATGCAATACAGTAGCAAAGTAGTTGAATTGTGCCAAAATCCGCCAAATGTGGGCTCGCTCGACGAAAAGAGCTCGGACGTCGGCACAGGCATCGTAGGCTCGCCAGCGTGCGGAGATGTGCTGAAGCTGCAAATTCAAGTGGATGACAGCGGCATTATCCAGGACGCAAAGTTTAAAACATTCGGCTGTGGTTCCGCGATTGCCGCGTCCGCGCTTGCAACAACGTGGCTAAAGGGAAAAACGCTGGATGAGGCTCTGGACATCAAGAACACGGATATTTCCGACGACTTGGCCCTGCCACCGATTAAGTTGCACTGCTCCGTGCTTGCGGAAAATGCGATTAAGTCTGCGGTGCATGATTACAAGAACAAAAACAGCGCATGATTGTGTTTGTGGCGACATCGTTGTCCCCTGTGTGCTGCAACATCCTTGGCGTTGACATTTATTGGTACGGAATCGCGTATGTTGTGGGCCTTTGGTTCGCCTTGTATTATGCGAGGCGCCTGACGATGCACGATGAGCGCGGCGCGTGCGTGGATGCGTTCTTTTCCGTGGCGTGCGTTTGCATCATCGTCGGCGGGCGCCTGGGGCATGTTCTGTTTTTCGATTGGTCCCACTATGCGCACCACCTGAGCGACATCATTCGCATCAGAGATGGCGGGATGTCGTTTCACGGCGGTTTGCTGGGGGTCGTATTGGGGGCCGTGTGGTTTTGCAGGAAGCATCGCATCAATTTTTTGTACTTCTCGGATATCGTTGCCATGGTTGCGCCGGTGGGGTTGGGCCTTGGGCGCGTGGCGAATTTCATCAACGGAGAATTGTACGGAGTGCCAACAGGGGTTCCGTGGGGCGTCATTTTTAGGAATGTGCCAGGTGGGCCGAGGCATCCTACGCAAATATATGAAGCGATTGCGGAGGGGGGGCTGACGTTTCTTGTGTTGTGGGTATGTCGCCGACGTATGCTGCGGCTTTCTAACGGCGCAAACGGCATGATCTCCACGATTTTCTTGATTTGCTACGGGCTTGCGCGCTTTAGTATAGACTTCCTTAAGGATACGACTCGCTATAACGGGTTCACCGTTGGGCAGTGGCTTTCTATGTTGATGATCGTCATAGGGGGATGCTGGCTGTGTATGATAAAACGTCGCGCCCGTTTGTCGTGTGCAGGTTAACAGTGCCGCCTATGACTTCCGACTTGCAACCACAGTGCCCCATGATCGACTTGCAACCACAGTGCCGCCTATGACGACCGACTTATACCCACAACTTTTGCCGCTAAAGCCGGATGAGGATTTTTCCTTGCACAAGTGGGTCATCGCTCCGAGCAATGAGTTGGCTTTTCAGTGGGTACTGCGGGCTCCGCAACTAAGCAATAACAGAATGGCGTATATTTACGGGGAAACAGGGAAAACTCATCTAGCATACATATTTGTAAAGCTGCTTGATGGGGTTATTGTTGCGAATTCGGATGAGCGCCCACGCGATTTACTTAGGAATACATTGTCTCAGGTAAATGTTGCGGAGTCGGATACTAATATTTCTGTATTGTTAGAATCAACTGATTGTAATGAATCCTCCCAGACGCCTGAGCCTATGCCGCAGCCTCCTCATGCGCCGCAGCCGTCTCCTCTTCCGCCGCAGCCGTCTATTCCTGCACAGCCTCATCCTCCGCGGCTGCCATGCGCAATCGCAGTCGACCCAGTAGAGCACTTTGATGATCTGTGGCTGTTTGACATGTTCAATATACTTAAGGAGCAAAATGCGTTTGCGTTGTTTACGTCAACGGAGGCTCCACAACATTTTCAGCTAGCGGACCTAAGGTCCCGCATGATGTCGATCCCGTCGTTTAAACTTGGGGGGCTGGATGACGAGTTAATGCGCAGAGTTGTGGTGAAGCGGTTTAATGACCTGGGGACGTGTGTTGATGACGATACTTTGACGTATCTGTTGAACAGGATTCCCAGGAGTTTTGCCGATATCAACGCGTGGGTGGCGCGCCTGGACCGGTATTCGTCCATACAAAAGCGCAAAATATCAAAGAGCATGGTGCGGGGTATGCTGAATGATGCGGAGTAGAGGTTTGTTGTAGCTATACCATCACAGCGTAAAAAAAATTGAGAATGTAGTTTTGCAAAAGTGGTTGCATTGTTAACTTTTGCCGTGACAAAATTAAAGTTGGACAGGCACCTCACCTCTGCACGCCCCCTGGGTGGGTGGGGGTTGTGGATGGCATTCTATCACAAAAAGGTTAAAAAAACGTTAATAGCTCGAGATTTTGAAATGTTTGTCGCGTATTTTAGAGAAGAGGTGAGTTTGTATTTTGCGGGATTGCGTCTGGTTTATGGCATTTTTGTGTCGTACAATTCACAACATGGGCAAAAAAATATATAGAAAATGGTGATTTTATGCTTGCACAGAGCAGAGTGATTTTTGCAAAATCTGTTAGACTCGAAGACTCGAAGACTCGAAGACTCGAAGACTCGAAGACTCGAAGACTCGAAGAC
>JAISXM010000030.1 GCA_031270515.1 Holosporales bacterium
CTGGCGGAGCACTGTGTCCGGCATGTATAATTCGCGCTAAAATTGTGTCCATATACATTTCCATACAAACAATTTGAATTTTTAATTTCTAAAAACACTTTGATTTGCGACGACGTTCAAATTGTTTGTTATGGGGGACCTGGTGTATACGCATCGAAGCAACAATCCAACAATTTTCCGGCGATTAAGCATAGCGCATTTTGCGCGACTTGTGTTGTGGTGTTGTTTTTTGTGTTTGTGTATATACGTTTACAAAAAATTAACGATTGCTATGGCATTATCAAGTTGTGACCGCTTGGCGTACTTACCTCACACATCACCTCAAGCTGTCACACCTCGCTAAACTCAAGCGATCACATACCACATCACTTCAAGGATCACACATCACCTCAAGCGATCCTCCCCCACCTCAAACGATCACGCAATTAGCCCCTTGACGCGTCTATGAACGATTTGAAGAGTCCTGGGTCGATTGGGGTTGACAAAAATTCCGCATGCCATTGTACGCCGACGCAAAATTTCGATGAAGACGATTCGATTGATTCGACAACTCCATCGTCCGCGATCGCCGCAATTTTCAGCCCATGCCCAAGTGTTTTGACCGATTGATGGTGGTGGCTGTTCACGTCGAATTTTAAATCTGCCGCGCGCGGGGGGGGCGCCATCATCTGATCGCCAAACATTGCGTCCAAAAACAACTCACATAGCCTCGTATTTGGTTGCACAGTAATCGAGTGTTGAGTATATACCAGCAGCTGTTCTTGGTTGTGCCAAATTGCCCCTGGAATTTCCTCTGCGATGTGCTGGAACAATGTTCCTCCGTGGATCACATTTATCAGCTGAGTGCCGTAATTAATGCCCAAAATCGGCTTATCCCTGTCCAACATTTGGCGCGCGATTGCTATATCAAATTGCGTGCGTGTCGCGTGCGTCAGCGTAGTCTTGTGGTGAAACGTTTCCCCGTAAAATATGGGATCCACGTCTGCAGCTGTGCCGGATATCAACAACCCATCCAAGATTTCCGCATATCGCGGCACGCTGGATAAGTTGTTGCATATGAGGACGGGAATTCCGCCGTAGCGCACAATTGCTTCGCTATAACGGCGCCCGATGGCGTACCAGGGGTACTGCGAATAGCCGCCGTGTTCTCTGTATTTCTGGGCATTGATCGAGTCTATGACAATGCCAATGACGGGCGCGACCACAGACGAATGGTCATATGACGCGACTTCGTAAAGACGAAGTAGTTCGGGACTGATTTCTGGCACAACTATCCTCAATACTTATGTGTATTCGTAACATTACGTAGGCATATTCTTCATACGAAAAGTATTCCTGAGTTAAAAAACTGTAGAAATTCCCATCGATGCGATGATCAAATCCAAATCCATAATATTCTCCCCAATCGCGACAGACTCCAGCGCCTGCAATGCGCAAAACGTCGGCGAGTTCACCTTGCACCGCTGCAGCCGCGACTCGCCCCCGCCAACCAGCGACACCCCAAACTCGCCGTTCGCGCTTTCTATCGCGCTATATCGTTCTTTTATTGGATACGTTCCCTCGTTTATTTGCGTTTCATCCAAATCATCTGCGACAAAAAATATGCGCTGATTCCTTACATCGATACAACTTGGTTTATGTAAATCCTGCGTATTCGTAAAACGGCTCAAGTTTTCGTGCATAATATCCAGGCTTTGCCCTATCTCTTCTACGCGCACATTAACCCGCGCCCACACATCGCCGCCCTCGCCCAAAATCGGCGAAAACTCCGCACCACTACCACCCGCCTCACCAAAGCAGCGCACATCATACCCGACCCCCGACGCACGCGCAGTCACCCCGGACAAATTGAAGCAGCTCACCGTCTCAGCACGCAAGCACGCGACCTTCATCGCGCGATTTTTGAACAGCCGGCTCCTCAGCAGCGCCCAATTTATAGTCTTCCGAATCGACGCAACCTCATCAAAGAACTGCACAACCCCCTCAATCGCATCACGCGTCATGCAAACCATAGTGCCGCCGGGAATAAACAAATCCACAGGAATGCGCCGCCTCCAAAGTTTTTCGCACAGAGCCTCATACCGCCGTTGTATATGTTGAGTTTGCATATGCAGCGGATAAATGCCAACGGAGCTCGCGACCTTGCCCAGCGTCAATATGTGGTTCATGATGCGCTCCCCCTCGCACAAAATAACGCGCCCCACATACACCTCCGGAGGGATGTCCATATCCAGGAGGCGCTCCACCCCCTGCACGAACGCGAGCTCATGCGCCAAGCACGAGTGCGGCTCCAGGCGCCCGATGGTGCGTATGTTTTCGAGCAAATGCTGCTGCTCGAGCCGCTTGTCCACCGCCCGCACGCACTTGTCCACATCCACAAACAGCGCGACGATCTGCTCATCGTTCACGGCCAACGATATGCGCCCATTAAACAGGTCAAACGTTTGCGTGTTTTTCTTTGACACGCGATTGCGGATAAACGTTTGTGGCGTCATATGTTCTCTAATTGTGGCATAAACTGTACTCTACAAATGGTGTCATTTATTCTTTAATAATGGCGCAGCATACCTTAATAATGGCGTAGCATACCTTCTAACAGTGGCATAGTAACTGGTTTAGAATGTTGCGCCAATGCAGATCCCCCCTCGCAGATGAAAATGCTTAGTAAAAACATCCGTATGAAACTTTTCCAAAGGAATAACCGCTACCTTCACCTTCGTCGCCTCAGCCTCCCCCTCATCCTCCTTATCCTTCTTCTCGCTCAGCACCCACGTCCCGCTGTGCTGAAAAAGACTCGAGTCCACCGCAATATTCCGCCCCGGGCTAATCGAAATCTCGGCTCCCACATAAACATTCTTCATAATATAATACCGAATCCCCACTGCTGGAAAAATATTTACGCTTGAAACCCTAAGCTCCCCATTATCCACGAGCGTCACAACCGGAGATTGCTTCTCCTCATCCTCCACAGGAATAAGCTTCGTCAACCCGATCCCATGGCTAAACCCCATGACATTGTACACATCATTCAGCTCGTGGTGTCCGATAAACGACTGCGTCACAAACGTCTTGTTCCACTCCGCCCCCACGGACACATACACGAGCAGGTTCGGGAGCGCCTTATACCCCAGCACCACGCTCCCCCCGTACGAGTACATCGGCTTCGCCTCCATCGCATACGGAGTCACCGAAAACGTGACCTCCTTCTCATCCTGTATGAACCTGATGACCCTGGGGGGCTCCTTATCATCCCTTGCAACCTTCGCCGTGTTGTAGCAAAGGAAGGCCTTCACCCCAACATACGCATTGCACACGAACTCGCGCCCAAAGCCGATCGCTGCGCCTCCGCTCCATGCATTTGCCGATGACCGAAAGAAGAGGGACTGCTGCGATGCGCTTTGGTCTTTGTTGCGGAAGTATTCATAGAATATGGCGTAGGCCTTTGACGCCATAAGCTCAACCAATATGCCGCTTGCAACAGGGGTCGCGGAGCAGCGCTCTGGGGTGAGGAGGAGCGTTGTTGCTGCCGCCGCGGCACACACCAGCAGATGCGTCGCCGGGGCGGAGCGCGAGGGGATGTGTTTGTCGAGTTGCGCGGGCCTGTGCGTTAATGCGGTGGCAAGTTCGTCTGGCACGGTTTGCGATACCGTCAACGCGGGGGCACGGGCTGGGGCAAGGCTGATTTTTCGTTTGGTTTGCACAAATATCTGTAAAATTTACGAGAGCGGATTCTTTTTTCTACCATAAATTAAGGAACGGCAAAAGCGCATGAACCGCCAATCGAACTAGTCCGCGCAGACAGCAGGAATCAACGGCCCAAAAGGGCTTTCGCCGCAGGTCTCTTGAGTGTCACTCGGTGTACTAGCATGCTTACGGCAAACATGAAGCAGTTTCTTAAGGAAATAGCCTGTCGCATGAAAACCACCTGATAGAACAAAACGGTAGATATTTGAAAGCGTACCTTCTCCATACAAACGCAGATTTATTGCATTTTGTTGTTCAGAAGGATACTCATTAAATTCCTGTAACGATGCTTGCATGTCATTCAAAAAATCACGATCAAATGTAGCTATCTCATTCAAAAAAACCCCAATATGAAGAGCGCATTCATTGCGGGAAACGGTCGCAACAAAATTCAGAATTGATTTATTATTGGGAAATATATCCACGAATTGACAGGCGCAATCATACGCGAATGCATCAATGATCAATTCATATTGTCCTCCGGTTGAATCTCTAGCAATAAGAGTAACGCTTTTATCAGGGATAGCGATCGAAACGCAATTTACACCTGATTCATTAGACCTGTTGCGAAGGTCCTTTTGGGCCGTTGATTCCTGCGGTGTTGACGCAGCTTTCTCAACAGGTCTATTATCGAAAAACATATCCACGAATTGACGGACACAACTATCTGAGGGTAAATCAATGTTCAACTCCGGATATTCTGCTGCTGAAGCACTAGCAATTGTGCAAAGACTTAACATAATTATATTTTTATTCACAATATCCTCTTTAATATTAAAACTGTACCAGTGGAGAGAGTTGCCGCGCAGAAAACATCGCGATGAAAAACGTGCGTGTGTATCCGCGCAGTTCGTCACACGCCTCCTCCCGCAAAATGCGACATAGACCGCCGTGCTATCCCATTGAGCTAATGTATCACTATATCTATCAAAAAGCAATGCCCTAAGTGATAATATATTTTACGATATCTTGCTCTAAATTGTTGTAGCGATTCGTCAACAAATGTCATCCACAGATTGATATTAAGTTGCCGATTTCATATAATGGAGCATGTGTTCGTTCACAGGCCCATCGATGGATTTCTATAAAAAGCGCGACGTGCGCTTCTCAACCTGGTTGAGGCGCGCGTTTTTTGCGTTCTGATTTTTGTAAAACATTGACCGCCTGATTTAAATAAGAGGAATTTATGAGTGCGAAGGTCGATCAGCCAGCCCAGGAGTTTTCGGGGATACGTAATATTTTGTGGCCAATACATAACCACGAAATGAAAAAGTTCATCCCTATGGGGCTGATGCTGATGTTTATTTTGTTTAACTACACGCTTATGCGTGACTCCAAAGACGCATTTGTCGTGAAAGCTCCCGGAGGCGGAGCCGAAGTTTTGAGCTTTTTGAAATTAGGCGGAGTTCTTCCGTGTGCGATGATATTCATGTTGATATACGCAAAGCTCGCAAACGTGATGAGCAGTGAAAAGATTTTTTACGTGTTAATCACTTTTTTCATGGCATTTTTTGTCGTTTTTGGTTTCGTACTCAACCCGCTTAGCCCGATATTGAACGCATCTCCGGATACGATTGAACAATGGAGAAGCGTTCTCCCCAAGTCGCTGTATTGGCCGATTGTGGCTGTTGCGAATTGGACGTTCAGTTTGTACTACGTTATGGCCGAACTTTGGGGCAGCGTCGCTATTGGTCTGCTTTTTTGGCAGTTCGCAAATGCGACAACTAAAATAAGCGAGTCGAAAAGATTCTACGGTTTTTATGGGCTAATTGGAAACGTAGGTTTGATCGCGTCGGCTGGGTGCCTTACTGTCGGTGCAAATATTGGCCTGTCTGCCAAAGCAACAGGCACGACTAGGGGATATGGCAACGGGGTTGTGGAGAATCACTTCTTTATAACTTGTTGCATAGTTGCCGCATGTTTGATTATCATGTACATATATAGCTGGATACACAAAAACGTACTAACAGATCCCAATTTATTTGATCAAAGCCAAATTAAAACAAAGAAGTCAAAATTAAAGTTGTCCCTGTCTGAAAGTTTCAAGTGCATATTTCAGTCATCATATTTGGGCCTATTGCTTATGATTGTGCTTGGATACAATATATGCATGCCTTGCGTTGAGCTGATTTGGAAGAGCCAGTTAAATATTGCGTATCCAGATCCGAACGATTATCTAAACATGATGGGGCGACTGAGCCTGTGCACGGGGGCATTCACCATTCTGTTTACAATCATCGGAATGAATATTTTGAGGCGGTGTTCGTGGCGCTTGGCGGCTTTGATTACGCCAATCATGTTTTTGTCGACTAGCGCTATTTTCTTTTTGCTGTTGAACTACACACGTGTCGCGGGGCCATTTGTTCCTGTCAATATGTGGTTTTTTTCGACAACTGTAGTTTTTGTGACCGTTTATGTTGGGCTTATTCAAAACGTGTGCTCTAAGGGGACAAAGTACTCTCTCTTTGATTCAACGAAGCAAATGGCGTACATTCCGCTTGATCCGGAACTAAAAAGCAAGGGGCAAGCTGCGGTCGAAGTCGTTGGTGGGCGCTTAGGGAAGTCAGGTGGCGCGGCCATTATTTCGGCGATGCTGTCATTTGTGGGCGGAAATGCTACGCTTATATCGTTGACACCTTATGTGGGACCATTTATTTTGCTTATTGCTACGTTGTGGTTACTGTCGGTGTTTGGATTGAATAAGAAGTTTTTGGCGCTAACGAATAAAGAAAATGAGTAAACGTAAATAATTAGGGAGAGGAGCCCTCTTGCATATTGGGCTCCCCGTAATAAACCATTCGAATGTAGAGTTTTATCAATGTTTTGGTAAAAACAAAAATTCAAATGATTGAATCTATAATTGTGATGCGCAGGTCATAATGGCAGAAGCTTCGCCAGAGTTAATACGCGGACAGAGCGCGATACAGGCTGCGGTAAAATCATTCCCTAGCTCACCTGGCATATACAAAATGCTGGATAAAGACGGCAATATTTTATACGTAGGAAAAGCTAAAAATTTAAAAAACAGAGTCACCTCATACACAAACGTAAATGACCAAAACTACAGAACGCGGCGCATGGTCAGCAACGTGTATAACGTAATATTTACGGTGACGGATACAGAATCAGATGCGATTTTTCTTGAGGCGGATTTGATTCATACGCTAAAGCCGCCGTATAACGTGCTACTGAAAGAGTCCTCGCCGTTCGTTTCAATTGGCATCAGCAAGCGTCACAAATTTCCTCGCATATGGAAGCACAGGGGGCCTAAGGGCGACGAGGAGTACTTGGGGCCGTTTTCGTCGGTCAAAAGTGTGGACGAGGCGCTGGTCAATATTCAGAAAATTTTTCAGCTGCGGACTTGCACGGATAACGCGTTTGAAAAGCGCACTCGCCCGTGCCTTCAGTACGACATCAAACGGTGTTCGGCACCTTGCGTGAATAAAATCTCAACGGACGAATACGAAGAGTCTGTGCAGCATACGAAAGAGTTTTTGGCGGGCAAGCTCGTTTTTATCAAGGATTTGTTGCGCGGCGAAATGGTTGCAGCCAGCGAGGAGTTAAATTTTGAAAAGGCGGCGCGTCGCAGGGATACAATTCGCCGGCTGGAAAAGCTGCCAAGTATCGAAAAGGCGGATTTCGGGTCGTTGGTGGATGCAGATATTATCGCCGTGTATCAGCAGGTTGTCGTGTCCGAGGCGTTGGAGAGTGACGCAACTGCAGATGGCGTCTCAGACGGCGTCTCAGACGCGACATCAGAAGCCATACCAGATGGAACCGCATCCGAAAGCGTATTAGAATCCACCTTAGATGGAGTCATATCTGACGGCGTATCAGAGGCCAGATCAGATGGAGCCACGTCAGATATAGTATCAGACGCCATATCAGAGGCTGCCACCTTCGAAGAATTAGATTGTGCCGTCTTAGACAAATGCGTAACCCCTTGTGTTCAAGTCCTAATCATCAGAAACAGTCTCTACCTTGGGGGAGACACCTTTTTCCTAGACAAACACGCGAACCTCTCCCCTCTGAGCGAAAACATGGCGAATTTCCTGCAGCAATTTTACCTGAACAGGGATCCTCCCCCGCGCGTTCTCGTGAATTGCATGCCGTCCGACGCGGCCCTGCTGAAAGAGGCGTTGCGCGCGAAGCGCGGGCGCGTGACCACAATTGAGTGCCCCCAGCGGGGAAGTGGCGCTCGTTGGGTCGCTCAAGCGCTGAACAATGCGATTCAGCATAGCCGGTACGAAACAGCCCAAACCATGGACTTTGCGGATAATCTCAAGCGCCTCGCCAAAGTATTTGCGCTGGATAAGGTCCCAGCCCGCGTCGAAATATATGACAATAGCCACAACCAAGGCTCATATTCCTACGGTTGCATGGTCGTTGCAAACTCAGAGGGTTTCGACAAAAAATCATATCGCCAGTTCTCTGTATCTGCACGTAGGGATGAGGATTTTTGCCAAATGGGCGGGGACGACTTTGCCATGATGGAAGAGATGATGACGCGCCGCTTCCGAGGAACGGAGCCTCTGCCGGACCTGCTCCTCATCGACGGCGGCGCAGGGCAAATCTCCGCCGTGTTGGGCGTGCTGGCGTTGTATGACTTGCGCATTCCCATTATCGGCGTCGCCAAAGGGCCCGACCGCAATGCCGGACGAGAGCGCTTCTTTTTGCCCGCTCGCGCGCCAATATCGCTGCCAGAGCACGACCCGACGTTGCACTTCATACAGCGACTGCGAGATGAAGCACACAGGTTTGCGATTGGCACGCATCGGAAATCACGAAGCCGTGACCTGGTGCGGTCTCAATTGCTCGACATCCCAGGGGTGGGCGCTGCACGCAAAAAGGCGCTGATCCTGACGTTGGGATCAGTCAGTGCAGTAAAGCGAGCGTCTATTGAGGAGCTTCAAAAGGTTGAAGGGATTACTCATGCAATCGCAAAGAATATTTATAATTATTTCCATTGAGTCGCAACAAACGATCGCTTGCATCGTGCTAACAAAATGCGCTAGGATAGCCATAGTGTAGAATAAAATAGAGTATCCGAAATATGGGTAAGTATAGTAAACGTTTTGTTGGTATCGCGCTGTGTTTTTCAGCGTGTCTTTTTAATATTAATGCCGCTTCTGGATCTGGTGATTCGCATTCGGACCCGTCTCCGGATTCCATAGTTGAGCGCCCAATATATAGGGACTGTGGTTATCAGACAAACCCAATCGATTTCTCTCGTGTGACTTGTGACGGTTCTGCTGCTGCGGATGGTTCGAAGGGGGGTGACGTTTTTGATTTGCTAAAACAGTACGATCATGCTTTGGCTGATACCGTCGTGGATGCCGTGATGTGTAATAGTAATTCCAGTGATGCATATAGTGCTGCATTTAAGTTGGGGAAGTCGTTGAATTGGGTCCACTGCTGTAAGAATGTTAAGGTCGTAATGGCAGATAGCAATGCTGCAAAGGCCGGTCGGAAAGAGTTCTCACTATGGGATATTATGCGTGGTGCTGATGGTAATAAATCTATTGATGCAACGTTAGCTATTACCGACATTAGTGTTGGCAATTTATTCGGTGGTAACCATGCAGTGCTGAGGTCTTCTCCTTTTATGCAGCTGGTGGTATGGCTACAAGTCAGACAGATATTGATGTCTTGTATAACTGAATCAAAGCTTTACTCCCATGGGCATTTGGAGGCGCCTAATCTTGTCGTTGATTGCATTCGTGCTACTCAATCCAATATTTCTCGTTTATTTGCACCTGAAGATGAGCAAAGTTTGGTTGAGTTGTCTGATGAGTCGCTAGTTAAGTGCATATTTGCTGAGGTATCTCGTGCTGTAGATCCCCGTCCCTGTATTCAGAATGCTGTTCTATTTGTGGATGCTGGTCGCTTGCAAAGTGCCGCTCGCTTAGGGGCGATGGCTGTGTATGCCACAAAGAGTGGAAGAGAAGCGAACGAACAGTTTTCTCTGGAACGTTATAGTCAATACTATTCAAATATTCTTAGCGGTATTAGCTCTTGCGCAAAGGAAAATTCTGAGTCTGCGTTCTATCAAAGTTGTGGAGACAGTTTGCTTTGTGATAAATCGTGGATATTTAACGTCGTGGATCGTCGAAGGCTAGATACACTAGGTCACATATGTAACTTTTATCGTAGTCCCGACGTAAATGAAATGAGATGTGCAATATATAACGTTGGCGTTTTAAGTTCTCAGATGTGGGACTACTCTCGTGATTTTGCACTTACTGATGAAGCAAAACATTTGTTGACCGGTGTTTTGGAATATATGACTCCTCCTTTGGCGTCTGGTACGTCGTGGGAGAAGCTGATTAATGACGGATTTCAGGGGAATAGATACGTGAATTCCATTCCGGAAAGCCCAATGTCTCGTGTATGTGAGCAGAGAGAAATATTGAAGCGTATACTTGATGAGAAAGTTGATATACATGATATTGTAAACGACAGCCTTCCTATTCTGGATCAATTAATATACGATGGTTTTAATGACATTCCTTTCGTCGTAATTCTCAGGACATTGTCTTCCTTATTCAGTGGAAGGCCTCTATCTGAATTTGATTTGTGTGCGCTTACTCGCGTTGCCGCAGTCAGACCATTTGCGGAGTTCTTGTTATGGTGCATGTTCAACAACAATGTACAGCCTCAGGACATGAGCAAACTCCGCGTTGATGGATTACCTTTGGGGCAGAATGTTCGGTGTCCAGAACCATGCTTTCAGAAAAATTGGATAAAGAAGCAGGATGCTGTGATTGAATGCTGTAAGTCGTTAGGCTCGGGACAATGTGTCAGTATTACAGATAACGAATCTGTAAAGGAGTTGTTCCTTGATTGTATTGGGGACGATGTTTTTGGGCAAAGGTTGCGTAGTTTTACTGAGCTTGGAGAGACGGAAGTTGCAGTTTCAGGAAAAACGGGCTATTGCCCTGATCCAAAAAAGGTTCCGCGTGAGAACGCCCCGGCGTGTAGGCGGAGTGCTGATGAAATGAGCAAACCTATTGATGAGGGTATTGCACAATGTCCTGAAAAAATTGCGCAATTGTTCGCGAGCTTGAAACTCTAATAAGTTTGCAGGGCTAGAAGATATTGAATCCCCATAATAAACGATTTGAATTTCGTTGCTGCTCAATGTTTTGATAGTGATCAAAAGTCGAATCGTTTTTATGAGAATGTATAATTTTTAGCAAAATGTATGGATCATGTAGTGTAATGCACTCCGGAGGGACAGCTCCGGGGGGCATTAAAGAGCCTTAGAACGCTTATCATTGTTGTGTAATTAAGGTCTTTGGTGTGTTTCCCATTAATTTGAATCTATCTGCGGAGCGCAGTTGAAGGTTTCTCGGAATTAAGCTAAGCTTCTATAGTGTTGGGTTATAGATAATGCAGCTCGTGTCGCGAGTTCGTTTTTGGGATTAAAGTAATGGACAATCAAAAAGCAAGTTTTTCGGATCTGTTGGAGCAATCACTTGAGGTACAAGGGTCATTTGAGGGAAAAGTCGTCGACGGGACGGTCATTGACGTACAAGGAGATGTCGTAATCGTTGACGTAGGGTTAAAGTCAGAGGGGCGCATCCCCCTGAAGGAGTTTGAATCGTTCGG
>JAISXM010000063.1 GCA_031270515.1 Holosporales bacterium
TACTGAACTTACAGCTCTTTGTAATGAAAAAAACGGTGATCTTGCTAGAATCAATGGTGCTCGTGATGCCCTCCAGCGGGATATTGAGGTCCTCCAGCGGGATATTGAGGCCCGTCGGCGGGAGATTGATGACCTCCATAGGGAGCGTGATACGCTTAACGCTCGTTGTAATAAAAATGATGAGGATCTGGCTGCTCTCCATGGGCAGATTGCCGCCCTTACAGATCAGAGTACGGGGCTCCGTGGGGAGATTGCCGCCCGTCAGCGGGAGATTAGGGACCTCCAGGGAGAGCTTGACGCTTGTCAGCAGAATATTGATGACCTTACAGATGAGAAGCTGAACTTCCAGGGGCAGATTGATGCTTACCAAAGTGAGCGTGCGGTCCTCCAGGGGCAGCTTGCTGTCTTCCAGGATGAGAGTGCGGCCCTCCGGGCTGAGTTTGCTACCTGTAAGGATGAGCGTGATGCCCAGGTTGCAGAAAAAAATGCTGAGCGTGCTGAATACCAGAGGCAGCTTGCGGCACTGATGGCTGACAATGAGGCTAAAATAGCTGAAAATGAGGCTAACATTGCTGATGTCGTGCGACTGCTTACTTCCCTCCGAAAACAGAGTGATTATCTATCGGCAGAGAATGCTTTCTTGGGAGTTAATTGTACTAATAAAAATACGGAGTTGAAATCTCTTAAGTTGGAGTATGATAAAAGACAGCGCGAGCTTCGTGAACTTACAGTTCGTTGTAATCAAAAAGAAGCCGAGTTTACTGCTCTCCAAGCGGCGCATGCTGAACGCCAGCGAGATCTTTATGATTTGCGTGTTGAAAGCCAGCGGGAGCTTGATGACCTGCGTGCTAAAAGCCAGCGGGAGCTTGATGACCTGCGTGTTGAAAGCCAGCGGGAGCGCCGTGAACTTGCAAAAAAAAATGCCGAGTTGAGTACCCTTAAGGATGCGTATGATGAAAGACAGCGCGAGCTTAATGAACTTACAGCTTGTTATCAGCACAATGAGGATAATCTTCGCTCCCTCCAGATACAGAATGATACTATATCGATGGATAAGGCGACATTGGCAGCTACTTGTGCTGAACGAAAGACTGAGTTGGATGCTCTCCGTAGAGAACTTACAGAATTTACAGATCGTTGTCGTAATTATGATGCTAATCTTGCTGACCGCGAGAAGGAGAATACTGCCCTCAAGAGGGAGCGTGATGACTTCCGTAGTAGGCATGATGATCTCCAGGCCGAGTTGAGAGCCCGCCAGGCTGCGTATGATGAAAGCCAGCTGGAGCGTGGTGAACTGACAAATCGTTGTAATCAAAAAGAAGTCGAGTTGACTGCTCTCCAAGCGATGCATGCTGAACGCCAGCGAGAGCTTGATGAACTTACAGCTCGTTGTAATCAACGTGAGGCTGATCTTGTTGACCGCGAGAAGGAGAATACTGCCCTCAAGAGGGAGCGTGATTCCTTCAAGAGTAGGTCTGATGCCCTCCAGGCCGAGTTGAGTGCCAGCCAGGCTGCGGATGATGAAAGCCTGCGCAAGCTTAGTGAATCTACTGCTACAACAAATCCTGAGTTGGCGAATCTTCGGCAGGAGCTTGCTGACCTCCAGGGGAGGTTTGATATACTTGAGACTATTAGTGCTCAACGTGAAGCGGAAATTCGTGAACTCAAAACAGAGCGTGACAATCTTACATCTAGTTGCACTCAAAAGGATGCTGAACTTGAGGTCCTAAATGGAAGGTCTGCTGCCCTCCAGCAGGAGCGTCGGGACTTCGAGCAGGAGCGTGCTGCATTTCGTATGGAGAGTCAGGGGTTCCTACGGCAGAGAGATACCCTCCTACAGCAGAATAAAACCCTCTTGCGGCAGATTTCTGATCTCACGCAGTATACAGGGGATCCTTTGACAGGGTTAGGCGATTTCATGCAACAAACGGTATATGAGCGAACCAGAGCCAGCAGATTGCGTATGCCTTTTGTTGTATACGTTAAGTGTCTGCAATATAAAGCAATATTGAAAAATCTTGTGCTTCGGGCACTTTGTGGTTACGATCATAGACTCTATGTAATGAATAAAGGAGATAAAGTGGGGAGCTCAATTGAAATGCCACAGCTGTACTATACGATTGCCGGAATTGCTGCCCGCGTTAAAAAGATCGACACTTCTGTTGTAGATGATTTTTCTCGGCTGTGTCTTTCCCATGAAACGCGACCGTGGCACCATAATCCGTTTGGCGGACCTCCAAGTCGCGGCCTTCTTTTTACAAGTGATTCCCCTTCGCCGGGTTTCGGTATTGGAGCGCCACGGCGGAACCCTCCTATTCCCAAAATTTCAGATGGCGAATATCTTGTTGTAGATTATTCACATGCACATGGTATCGATGGTGCACAATATCTGGAAGCATTATCCAAAACCCATCGTTGTCTTGCAGCAATTGATAGAATAGGAGAGTGTGTATCAATGAATGCTATGCCAGGATATTTAGAACAAATCGCAACCGAGATACGTCAGATTCTCGGGATTTTGCCAATAAGAGGGCTGGATAGGTATTTGGACGCGTCTGGTGCAGTTTTTATTGGTAGAAGCCTTGAGCTATCTATTGATTTTATAGGAGAGTTCAAATCATATATAACGAATAATAAGGGTATAGAGTTAAGTGCGTGGTTAGAATGTCTACCGTCGAGAGGTACTTCTACGACCACTGGTCCAAAAGCTGATCGATTTGAAATGATTGAAAATCGTATGCTTCGCTACGCGAAGTTGGATGACTCCGGAGGAACGTGGAACGTCAGCAACGACGAGTCAGATCGTAGTCCAAGAGATTTGAGTACGCAGCCTGATCCTGCTGCGGCTGCGGCCCACCAACCGGGAGGCGAGTCTCCTCAATAGGCAGCGCCAGAAGAATAGGAAGCGTAAACGACATTGTGATTTTCGTGAATTGAATAGGGTAGGCCGCATGGTGTTAACGCACATCCCATCTGGAAAGCTAGGCCTACCTATTATCGCAAAAAGTTAACGCAACATTCACATAAGTTAAGAAAATCGCAGAAAACCCCTTTCAATTATTCTAAAAATGTCGGAACCTTTTTTAGGGGCTGAAAGTTTATTGAATCGTGCCACTTGAATTATCATACACCACTCAAGTATTTCGCATTATCGTGCCTGCTTGCCACGCAGGGCGCGTTTGCAAAAGTTGCGTTTTACGTTGGGGCATCTGCAGCCATGCACATTGTGAAGCCATGCATATATTGGACGAACATTGTGCGTCAACACTGGATGGAGCAAAACAAAGCTCGCACGGATGTGGCTGAAAGCAGCTGGAACATAAACGAAATGGCTCCAATGCCGGAGGTTCAGTTTATCCAGCAGGAGATTGAGACAACCGCCCCAGAGGTCGCGCTAATAAATCGGTACGTAAGTGGCATTGGAGGATTTTTGTTCTTTGGCGTAGGCAAAGTAACCGAAACAAGGTTTTACTGCGGAGGCGAATGTACGGTTGGCTTCAAAAACATAGAAGCCACCCGCAAAAACGAGAAAGGCGAGCTGCTGAACGCAGACGACACGTTTATCGTGTACATTGGGCACCAGCTGTTTGGAAAGGTTACGTATACCCTGAACCTCAAGTACTACAAAACTTTTGAGGGCTCTGCAGGGTTAAAACTCGGATATTTTTTCACAAATAGACTGCTTGCATTCGTGAAACTGGGCTCATCTTTGCACAGAAACACATACAAGGAGCTGAACATTGATACCGCAAGCACCTTGGACGGACAGCGTTACGACGACGAAACCTTTCCACACCAGTGGGAAAAACACTACCTGGCAAGCGTAACACCGCTTCAGTACAAAAGCCCCAAATACACCCAGTATTATTCTTCGCTGAACTTGGGGTTGGGGTGCAACTTTTTTCTCACACGAAAGGCGTTCATATGCTTGGGATATGAGTACAAGATGGCCATTTCTTCAGATATTTGCTCTAAGCTGGATACAAGTATAGAAGACGATGTATACAAAGCATATGGCTTGCGCTATCAAGACCGAGAACACTGTATTTCGCTTGGATTTGGGTTTTACGTATGAACAATTTGCTCTCTCAAATTTTCACACAATATAATAGGTTTGTTACGAGGTCGACTAGCCTTGTTGCGAAATGTAATAGGTTCGTTGCAGCTGCGTCAACTTCGCGCAAATCAACGGTCCGTAACAACGCGTGCAACAAGCCCAATCGACTTGCCATGTTCGCGTGCTTAGTCGCAGCAGGGCTGCCTTCTTCTTTGGCTCACGCAAGAATTCAATTCTATGTTGGCGCAAATTTACAAAAAAACAATGTGCGCCATCAAATCACTTTTGCTACGGATTATTTGAGCCAATACGTATCAGATGTGTACATAAAAGCGCTCGACGCAACGTACGCCGACATGTTAGCTTTCGCGAAAAGTGGTGGGCTCACGTCGCTTAAATCTTCAACGCCGCGCGAATTGTTGCAAGCGTTAATGAATGACCACCCCGCAGAATTCCATAAAACGCGCCCGTCCTCTGTGGCGTATTCGTTCACGGTTGGGGCGTTTGTTGCTAGGCATGAGAAGGTGCTGCTTGCGGTGGAGGCGTTTTGGGGGCGAGAGCGAATGTCGGAAGATGAGTCGTCCAAGATAACCATTGTATCTGGAGCCGCGCCAGATGCCATATTGAACACCGCGCCGTCAAAAGAGGGAGCTCGTACAGTCGTTGTGTTAAACCAAGACAGCAAACTTAATCCTACAGAGTATTCGCTGCGTCCGTATTCGTATTTGCACGGAAGCATCGAAATTGGAAACGAACTGAAGGTTGAGCGCAACACTTATTGCGGCGCCCAACTCCGCCTCGGTTCAGTTGTTGCAGACAGGATGTACGCATACGCTGTGCTTGGGGCGGACGTAAGTAATGTGCACGTAAAAAGCACACATAAATGGTCTGATTTTCCTCAATTTGTCCTGTATACTTGTTCTCCAACGTATATAGGTGCAAACATCATAAAATTTCTCAAATATACGTTGGATCCGTCGACGACGTCCTCCCAGGATTTGGCCTTTGACAAAAGCAAATACGTGGTAGGCATCGTTGGCGGGCTTGGTGGAGAGTTTTTTATGAGCAGAACCTTGTCTGTGCGGATGGACTTGACGTACTCGTACTTCCCTGACAAGCGCATCCCATCCACGAACAGCAAGGCGGAGCTGCAATACACCAGCACGAATTGGAGGCTCGGCGTGGGGGTGTGTTGGCGGTTTTAGTGCGAACACGGTCGGGACTGTGCTTTTTGCATGAACAAGCTCTTTGTTTTTATAAAAATGTCCAAACCTTATGGTTTCAGCCTGATGTTTCAAACCTAAGGTTTCAAACCTAAGGTTTCAAACCTAAGAGCCTTCTGACGTCCTTACTCCACATCGGGCAAAAACGACACGACAACGGGATGGTTGATTTCGGCGTTTGGCAAAAGTTGTATCCCGCAAGTCAAAAGAGCGAGCCTCTCCAGCTCTTGCGACAAATACGCGTCTCTCTCGTTCACGCTTGCCAGCCATGCGCACTGATCTACGTCCGTGACTAGCGTCAGTTCATCAAGATCGTCGCGCGCGTCATCCAGCAATAATTGCTGATATTGCGCGCCAACCTGCTCCGAGATCGCAAAAATCGCCTCGGATATGTACTGTACGTCAATGCTAATCCGCTGGATTGGGGCACTGGTTTGCCCTAATTTGTCAAAGCAGCTAACAAACGAAGGCGCCGCCTCTTCTATGCATCCGGCAAGCGTTCGCAGTAGGTCATGCGTGGCGCTTATTTGCGTCACGACCTGCTCGGCTACGTCAGCGCGCTCTTTGTGCGTTGGGGCGTCTGCGCTGGATGGGGCCGGAATGAACGACAGCGTCCCCATTAATAGGCGCTCGTTTATGTCTCCCATGCAAGATGTAATCGCGTTTACGCGCTCGATCACGCTTGCGTCGTCGACTTGTTTGTCGACGTCTGTCCCTTGCATTCCCGCGAGAATAGTCGCAAGCGCCGACCGAATTTGCGCCAACGCGGGGATCGCCCCGGTGATACACGCCCCCGTGGTGCTGGCCTGAAAAAACGCCGCCAGTTCACTCAGGACGATGTTTATGTTGGTAAATTGTTCCAGCAGTGTTGGCAAATATTCCGCAGCCATCAAATTGCTTATATCAATGCTGCAGCCGCCTTCACTTTGCACGCAAAATTTTGCACTAATATTAAGTAACGTATGCTCAATATCCTCCACCTCGTTCCCAAGCAAGCGAGTACACGTTAAATCTGAATTAAGCGAAAACGTAATCTCCTGAATCTGCTGGACTCTGTCCGCAAAAGCAAGCGCTGCACTCGCGAGTGGTATATCTGCGTACAAACACGGGGAACTTGACGTAAAATCGCTCATGTTACGGAAAATCGAAGCATATGAGCCCTGCAAAGATACAAGCTTAGACATCAACGGATGGCGGCACACATCAAGCTTGAAGTTTAAGGCGCGCGCTTGCTGCCACCAATTGTTGACGTAGCCTAGGCTTGCATCCAGCTGAGTGATTGCCTCTGCCAGTGACGGCGCACGCGTTCCTGTCCCAGACAGCTCCAACACGCCGGAGACATCTGCGTTGCATTGCACCAATACACTTTGCAGCCGCTCCAAGTCCTCTTGAACGAGGAAATGCAAGCATGACGGCCCACCGTCCTGTTTGTCGCGCATGTATTGGAATATTTGTGCTACTTGATCTGCGCATTGGGCCCAAATCCCCAGGAATGAATATATATATTCATTTGGTGTGAATATATTTTCGCAGGGGACCTGGGTTATTACGGAAGAGAATGTGCTTAGTTGTAGAGCAATGTCCTTTATTTGCTCCGTCAGATTATGCGCACAATATGACTTCATGCGCATGACGGTGTTGTGCACATTGGGGCAAATCTGCTGGGACAGAACGTGGCGAATTAAATTTAACCTATCCAGTATGTTGTATTTGTCCTCCCAGTGGGCAATCTGTTCGACCATAACGTCTCGCAATTTATCATACCCCGACGCAATGCTTTCCAATATAGGGATCAGCCAATTGCTGTGAAGAGGCTCCCCCATGTCGCTGTTGTCCCAATATTCTGCGATGTAATTTATGTGCGACAACACAGAGTCAAACGTGCCGACCACAGATGCGTCGTTATACACCACGTCCCGAGGTTCAGACTCCTCCTCGGGGACGTCGACGCCAAGTGTTGTGGTCAGGGCCTGCATGTGTCCACAATATCCGGTCAAGCTCGCGCATAAATCATCCAGAGCAGATACAATTGCTGAAATCGAATTATTAATTTTAAAGCACTCTACGGCGTGCTCTACATTTTGCACTATTACGGCAAAACCTTGTGAAATATTGTCCCACACCGGTTGCATAGTTTGAGGCAAAATAAATAAGTTTGCAGGCACCATGTATAACGATGTCTTTTGTAATATTTGGGATAAATTGTCGAACTGATATGCCAATTGACACGCATAGCTGTTTGCAAGAAATTCCTTTATTGAAAAAATTGTACTCACAAGCTGCTGCATTCCGTTTACGAATACTTCTAGCTTTAGCTCGTCGTTATCACAACCGTCGCAATTCTTCAAGAAAACGATACCCTGCACTGTGTTGAATATCGCCAAAATAGAATCCGCAATACTCAAGAAATCAGAGACATTGGTTTCGTTGTACCTAATATATGACACTACTGGTAACCGCAAGTTTTGCGTAAAGTTATTCATCGCCGCCGTTAAATTATTCACAATCTCTGGCAATGATAAGCACATTGCGTTGTACGGGAATTCGACAACCAGCGGCTCCACCTCTTTTCCGAGGGCGCGCACCGCAACGCCCATGGCACTCACTTGGGTGAGGATTTCTGCGATCTCGCTTTGGGCAGACAGGCTAATGCACGACTTCCGCGTCGCAATGTTGTGATTTGCTTTTTTTAGCAAAAGGGCTACGGCGCTCTGCAGGGCAGTGGCGACAGTTTTGATTTCCCCAAACGACGTATTTTCGAAGATCGCGACCAACTCCTCGTTTGTGTTGTGGGCAATACTTTGCGCGGCTTCTTCCACAATAATGTACAGGCTTCGCAAGAACTCTACAATTTGTTCGCATCCTTCGCATGACTCTGTTGCCAAAAGGTTCCACATTAATACATCTAAGCGGTCAATAAACGCTGTTACTTCGTCTATTTCTAATGGCGCGGACATTTTTTCAATGAATTCATTTATTTCGTCGGACAACGCCTTCGAATACGCCAGAAACACGCGCACTTGCAATGAATTTATATTGTCCGCTGAGCTGAACGCGGAAATACATTCATCTAGTCGCCCAAAAAAACCAGAGTGTTCATCTGGCTCGCCTAATGACATGAGCGGCAAAAATGCAGGGAGATGCCTGTAACTTGTAGAGCAAAACAATTCATATACTTTACGCAAACTTGTGCCAACGCCATTTCTTTTAGATGAGCTATAGTCAAACGTGAAGTTACTGTACCATGGCAATAAATGCTTCAACCAAGCGATAAGCGTGGAAAATATCGTATGGTACGACTTGTCTATAACGTCAGGCGAGCCAACGATGGTAAGAGAGATGACGCTTTGCCATTCTTCAACGGATGGCGTGTGTAACAATGCATTAAGGCGCGTTAATGTTTCGAAGAACGCTCGTTGGGATGCAACAGAGTCGTTATCATATGAACTTCCAATAAGTGCGCAATATTCGAAGTACCAGTGCGTAAGAATATTTTCGCGACTTAAGTTTTTGCATGATTCAACAAAAAACTCCGGTTGGGACATGATTTGAAGTACTTCGTTGTACAATCCCCACGCCGTAATATTGTCCAGTTCACTTGCGATTATAAAGTCGTTCGTGTCTCCGATTAACTTTGTTTCTTCATGGAATCCATTTAGGCTAGATACTTTTGCTTTTACCCTTTTCATTATACTTGTTGCGGACGTGTATTCTCCGGAAAAAGCAGAAATCCCTGCGGAAACAAGTTCGTATTTGTGCGCAGGTGTGTCAATGTCTAACGTCAGAATATCTGTGCATCTGCTTGCAATAAGCGCGTACATCAGCAAGGTCGTCATCTCGTTGATATTACGCAGCGACTCCGCTGAATTCGCAGGTGATACAGTCGTAATACAATAGTACGTGCTATTTTTGCGCAGCTCTTCGGAGGACACGCATATTTGGTCAAAGCTGCTGCGCTGATGTTGGATTGTCGCGTTGACGTCGAACAGCGCTTTTACGAATTTACAAAAATTGTACTTATATTGCTCATGCAATATGCGTTCTGAAAACAACTGCAGATACGTGATTTTTTGTTTGTAGCTTTGAATAAAATCATATAGATGCGGAATAACGGCGTATTCGTTTTCGTGCTCGATTAGATTTAAAATATTCGCAGGTGTAAACATCTTATCCGCAATGTTGTACAGTTCGGAATAAATCGTACGACATGTGTTCCACATCGTTATTTCAGTTGTATCTTTTCCTGTTGTGTATCCCGTAATGCTGGTTATCGCAATACGGCTATTGCACGTCAACAAATCTTGCGACATAGTCAGCAGGCTGTTGGTGTCGCCTTTGATTAAATCAATGTACCTCATCAAATTGCTGTACGAAATTAAGTGGGACATATGGGGCAGGATCTCGTAAAAAAATCCGACCATATTCATCAACAAATTTGCGCGCAACTGGTGCAGCTCAATATGTGCGCCAATTGTGGCCAGTATTGACCCATAATCATCAGGGAGGTCTTTAAAATTTACATTAACCGCCAAAAAATTATTTAAAATTTCACCAATGACTGTCTCTTCTTCATCAGGGCCACAATGAAGCGGCGAGATAAAAGCCGACAACGGTGCCAGGATCGCCGCATGCAGGCACTTGTTGATTGCTCCAAAGCAGCTGTAATCCATGCTGAACACGCTGCCAACAACGTCGGCAATGCCTTTTAGCGAGTGCGTTGCGCGCATGTGGATTTCATATATAAACGACTGCAGCGAGTCTGGGCCGTAAATGAGGTGGACATACATTGGCGTAATATCAATGTCGGGCTCTGCTGTTGATATATGGTGAATGAGCCGGCGAATTTTTGAAAAAATGTCGAATCCATCGATGTTGTCGCCGTCTGTGCCTATGTAGCCAAGCAATTCGGCGTTTTGCTCGTGCAACACCAAACGCACATCGCGCAGCTGCGGCATGATGATATCCGTCAAGCGCCCAAAGAAATCCTGCTTGATAATGCGTCGCGTTTCGGCTGCAATGACGCTGGGCTCGGGGACGGGGTTTGTGAAGAGTTCGAGGATTGTATCTATGCAGAAATTGGGTAATCCTCCTATATCTAGGAACTCCGCAGGAATCAGTGTGTCTTTGAATGCATTGGTAAAGTAAAAGCAAGAACCCGGATCGCTTTTGCCAAATCCAAGCGCGCGTGCGAATGCGTCGAAATCGTGGCAATCGTGCAACGTGTGGATCGCGCCAAACAACGAAGTGTTCTGGGTATCTCCTGGGATGCCGATTCGGGTGAGGTAGTGGTCAATCAAACTTTCGGGCAGCTGGTCTTTTGTGGCGTTAAACATATATTGGATTTCGCACAAGTTAGAGAAAAGCGAGAACGGCGCGCCATTGCTGCATCCAATCCACTGCTTTTTGTACAGGGATATAGGTGACGCATCCAGGGCCTCATACTCCGCGGCGACACATCCAAATATTGTGCGGTTTTCGCCTGTATTTGACGGCGTTCCTAGCGTTTCCATCAATAACTGAAACTTCTCGTCTATATAATAGTACCTTCGCTGCAAATCGTTGAACACAGTAAAGAAGGTCGGCGTTAGGCTTTGCTCTGTGTTGAAGGGCGAGCCCAGTGCGTCGATTATGCAGCGCGATAGTGATATTTCGTTTGATGACACTAGTTTATAGAAGTCAACATATTGGCTGGTGTTTCTTGGGTGTATTTTTTTTATTAGGCGCTCAAGTCGGTCTTCCAATTCGGATGCTACAGGGGCGGGCATTGCGGACTGCGTGTGTTTGAATTTTGCAAACAGCGGCGCATACGCAACGGGACTTGGGGGCGCCGTGTTATCCCCAACAAATACATCAAGGTATAATGGATGCAATAATTCGCATAGGTCGAACAGTATTGGGGCGCGTTCTTCGGGCGTGCCACATGCAAGTACATTTTCGAGTAATGCGCCGTATTTGCCTAAGAGTGCGCCGTCCATGTGCGGGAACGTTTCTTTTATTAATATATGCGTTTCCTTTAATAACTCAATATCCAGGGGCGCTGTGTCAATTAACGTAGCTAACGCAACGGACTTAAATACTGGAAATGATTCGTAGATGATTTGGAACAACTCATATAGCATTCCGAATACGGATCCCGAGTGGTCAAACCAATTTCCCAGTGCGAAATCCTCATGCGCGGCGACCTTTACTATTGCGTCTGGGGCCGTCGCTAGTCGTTCAACAAACGCGGCTGGCACCTCATCCTCAATTATGCGGAGCAGGTTCATTAACAGGTTTACGCGCCCGCACATTGTGCGAGATGAGGTGCCTTCCCACGCGCCAAAGATGCGCGCCTGCTCGCTTTCGGGGATTGCATCTCGCCGCAGTTTTAGCGCGGCCCATAAGGTGGTTCCTGTGGGCGCATCCGTAGAGACGCCAATGTAGGCTAGCGATTCGCCATTGACTCCGCCGGGAATGCTTGCAAACGCCCGAGGAAGGATGAATTGGCACACACAAAAAGCGACAAGGAGTATTCGCATGCAATCAACGTTATTCGCTTCTACTGCGTGATTTTAACGTATAACGTATTAACGAATTGTTAACAAATATATACGATGTATACCTGCCCATTCGCGAAACGAATTAGCCGTGCATCAAGCCGACGCAGAAAATACAAGTCATGTTTTTATACACAAACCAACATTTCATTGCAAGCAAGTCCTAATTTTTGCTATGAAAAGGATACGGGGGTATTTAGGATGATTGAATTATGATGAGCGCAGTTTGTATTTTTATGTCGCTGTCCGTGCTTGGAGTGCGTATTTGCAGGGCGTCCACACCGGACGCAAGTGCGTACACAAATATCCATGAGTTGACAGCACGTGCTGCGGAAATCCAAGAAGAAATAGGTCGCACTACTAAATGTGCAGATACGTGCGTTGCGGAATGGCAACAATCACTGGAATTGTGTCATACGCAAATTTTAAATGCGAATAGAGTAGCAACGGAAATCCAACAAAACATAGATAATGTTCGTCAAACAGTATCTACGCGTGTTGCAATGTTACAACAAGACCTGGAATTGTGTCATACGCAAATTTTAAATGCACGTCAATTCGAAATGGATCAACAAAATAGTGATACAACCCCGGACGCAAGTGCTAGACGTTCCAAAGAAGGCGCATCTACTCGACATCCATTTTCTCCCGCCGAGGATGCTTTATTGCTATTCCTTGTAGAGAAACATGGTTGTAATCAGTGGTGTATAGTTGCCCCCCTTATGAATAGAACTCTACGTCAATGCAGAGAACGTTGGCAGAATTACTTATCTCCTACAGTTCGTATCGCCCCATGGACGCATAGGGAAGAACAGCTCTTGCTCACTTTGGTAGGTGAAATTGGGAAACATTGGGCAGAAATTGGTCGTCAACTTACTCGCTCAGAAGCCGACGTAAAAAATCACTATTACTATCATCTAAAACCTGACTATTCCCGTCAGATGAAATCAAAGAGTGGACGTGTTGTGTCCGACATGCAACAATTGTCACCTTTGTCTGCATCTTTTCCCGTGCTGGTCCATGACGTTACTTCCACGCTGCAGGTCGCTCCTCCGTTACCTGCCGCACAAGGGGATATTTCAACGATCGAGACTGACGCAAATTCTGACGATGGTAGAACCGTTGAGTTCGATCCTTTTGGTCTCACTGGTTTTCCTGACAAAGAAACGTTAAGCTCATATGACGATCTGTCAGTAGTTGGTGTTTATTATGGTGAATTAGAAGAGTAATACTTCGTTATCGTAGGAATGACTCGAATCTCCACTTTTGTTTATTTCTAGGTGTTTAGGTGTGCCTAGTCGTAAAAAGAATAGATGGCAGTAATTTGAAGAGCAAGGGGGGACCCCATTCAACTTGTTGAATGGGCACCTGGCGCCGAGCTGTATAGACCTTCCCATATATAGCTAAACACTATGAAAACTCGGTACTGCCTTTGCTTCATTCACAATATTTCTAAAGCAAGGCGCTGCGGGGTTTTTATGGTGTTTAGCTATACTGTGATCACTGATCCTTCCAATAGGACTGGACTCGTCCGAATCAGAGAGAAGAATTGATGGATGAATTTGTGAATATAAGAACTTTTTGTGTTTGGTGATTACGTCTTTATTCCCGTAGATCCAAAGCCGCTATCCCCTCTCTCCGTAGACGAAAGGTCCTCCGATATTTGCATACTGCAGCGCACAAACTCCGCGAACACAATCTGCGCGATTCTCATGCCCCGTTCTATTACAAACGGATCCTGCCCAAGGTTGATCAAGATCGCGCCCAGCTCACCTCTGTAGTCGGGGTCAATTGTGCCGGGGGCGTTGAGTACGCACACGCCATGCTTGGCTGCCAGCCCTGACCTGGAGCGAATTTGCGCTTCTATGCCATCGGGCAGCGCGATGCAAAAGCCAAGCTTTACAACGATTCTCTCCCTTGGGGGGAGCGTTTCAGGCGCGTCAATTGCGGCGAATACGTCCATGCCCGCGCTTTGTGGCGTTGCGTAGAAAGGGTATGGCAAGCCCTCGCCGTGGGGCAAAATTTTCAGTGGAATGGTTATCATGTGGACCTTCTTTGGGTAATAGACTTTCTTTTGGTAATAGACCTTCTAATGGTCGAAAATTTGTGACTGGGTAATTTAAAAAAGGGACTTGTGCGAGTATACCATTTGCCGAACACATGCGACACACGCATAATTAACTTATTATACGCCCGAAATAACATTAGCTTCATGCCCACTGCCCGTTCTGCGCTGCCTGATATATTTGAGCAAGATCGATGGTTCTTGTGGATCCCCGTGTTTATGGCCATTGGGAGCGTTGCGTATTTTTCCTGGAGCAACGAGCCTTCGTATGCCGTGCCGATTATTGCGGCGTTGCTTGGCGGCGGGGGGCGTTATCTGCTGAAGCGGTGGCTGCTGTCCTGCTATGTTGTGGGGCGGGACGTGTGCGTTGGTGCGGCGCCCGATCCGAGCGCGAAGTCGATTCCTAGTGTGGATGTTAATTCTAGCGTAGGGACTAATTCTAGCGCGGGTATTATTCCTAACGCGAAGTCAAAAAAAATTTCCTACGCGGCCCACATGTGGTGTCTTTTGCTCACAAATTTGCTTATAGCATTTGCGATTGGATTTGCTGCAGGAAAATTGAGGACGTCCATGCAGCATACAGCCAACTTCTTTTGCATTGAGCGCTTGGCGCAAATGTTTGTGCCTCGTGATGCGTCATCACACCTCACTGTTAATGGACAGATTGCGACTCATTCTACGCCAGAAACTGGGAATGGACGTATCGCGACTCCTTCTATGCCAGAAACTGGTAATGGACGTATTGCGACTCCTTCTTCTCCAAAATCTGACGAACTTGCTTATGAAAGTGCGAATGAACGTGGTAGAGGAAGCGCTGAAAAAGTTGCTGTCGAACGCACCGACGAATCGCCACAAACCATATGCGGCATAGTGGACTCCGTCGAAGACGTTCCGCGCGGCACGCTGGCACGCCCTCGTCAGCTGCGGCGCTGTGTCCTTAGCCACATCCTGGGGATGCCTGCGTTCGTAAAGGTGCGGGTCCAAGGCGCATACAACAAACTGCAATACATACAACCGTTTGCAGCCGTGTTGCTGCGGTGCGACATATTTCCTCCGCCACCGCAACTCGCGGAGCACGGGTACGACGCCCAATTTGACGCGTATTTTAAAGGATTGTCCGCCTTCGGCAAGGTGCGCGAAGTGCTTGCCATCCGCGACCTGAGCGAATACCCTGCGCTCGCTCAGCAAAGCAATCCCGGGGCGGCGATCGCGGCGGGGCCTGCGTTGTCGCGCGTATATCAGGTGCGGACCCGGCTGTCCAATGAGCTGCGCGCCCGTTTGCCCGCGTCCGTGTCGTCGTTGGCGACCGCTCTCGTGACGGGGGACAAGTCGGGCATTTCGATGAAGGTGCGCGAGGATTTTACTCGCTCTGGGTTGTCGCATATGTTGGCGATTTCGGGGTTGCACATGGGGCTGTTGGCGTGGTTGTTTTTTACGGTGTTTACGCGGCTGCTGGTGTTGGTTCCTCGCTTGGCGACGCGCTTTGTTGTGAAGAAAATTGCGGCCATTGTGACGATTCCGTTTACATTTGGGTATTTGCTTTTGTCTGGGGCGTCTTTTTCGGCACTTCGAGCGTTTATAACGGTTACGCTGTCCATGTTGGCGATCTTGTGTAATCAACGCGCAATAAGCTTGAGGAATACTGCTATTGCGGCATGTTTGATTTTGATTATCTTTCCGGAAAGCGTTTATTCTGTGAGTTTTCAGTTGTCATTTGCGTCTGTGACAGGGCTATGCTTTTTGGCGGACTGGATGCATGAGCGCGAAAAGCGCGAGCCTGATCCGTTTGCGATAACGCCTTCGTTTTTCGCCAGGTCCAAGTTTGGGCAGCTATTGTTGCGACATTTTATACGTCCTATTGGGCAAGGTGCGGCGACAACTTTGATTGCGACAATTGCAACTACGCCGATTATTATATACGTGTTTCAGCGAATCACCCTAGTGAGTGTGGTTGGAAATCTGGTTGCTGTGCCATTTTTGAGCGTTTTTGTGATGCCGTTGCTTGCTCTGTCTTTGTTAATTTCGACAGATTTTATGTTTATGTTAGCCGGAAAGAGCCTGAGCATCTTGTTGCGGATTGCAGAAGTTGTGGCTTCGCTTCCTGGGTCCAATTATGTGCTGCCAAGGCCTGATCTCATTAGCGTGTTGCTGATAACGTTTAGCTCACTTTGGTTCATTATCTGGCATGGCCAAAAGCGGCTCATTAGCCTCCCGCTTTTTGTGATCGGCTGGCTTTGGTTACTGACGCCAACTCATCCGGATGTTTTTTTGATGAGGGATTTGATTGGCGTTTGCAAAGACGACGTGTTTTATATATCGAGCCAGCGATTTGGTAGCTTCCACGCGAAAGTTTGGTCACAAGAATGTGGCATCCAAGTGGTGGAGCCTATGCCCTATCGTGATATAGAAAAGTGGCAGTCCGAATTGGATGCGCTTATTCCTGATAGTGCGGACGACGTTGTTTTCCTAACGAAAAGAATCAACGGAGGGTGGAATAAACGCACATTAAATTTAGGACAAACGAGACCTTGGGTAGTCGGATTAGATACCAAAACACAATCTACCCAATCATAACTCGTTTCCTTTGAGATTTTCTTATCCAGGTAATGTGTTACGGCCGATTCAATGCGAGGAAAGAGGTATCATTGATCATACAGCTCTGCGCCCGTTCTCCGAAACTCCTGCTGCGAACTCTTTTTGTGATTGGGTCTATAGGTCGATCAAACTTTTGATCAAGCGACTCACTAATATGCATCTGCAAAGTATACAGCGAATCGTTGCTCACATCGACCAACGGAAGGATCATCTGCAGCGCCCTTAACCTGCCGTGTCCGCGTAGGTTTAATCTTATTACTTCGCCTCTCAATCTATCGATCTTCTCCACAAATTGGCACCTAAACGCCAGCAGCAATCCATCCCATTCATCGTTTTGTCTTTCTGCTGCAACGTTAATTCTTGCGTTTATTTGTTCCTGTAATGATTGCCCATTTACTTTGATGCTCTCCATTCCGTCGCATATCTCATCTATTACAAAATCGAAAGTCGACGCGCAACAGCACAGCAGCGGACAACATTTTTTGCGTATGTCTATCAACGCATTTTTTAGTTGGATAGAGTTATTTGGATCGAACATCGAAAGGAAAAACTGTTCGTCTGGGCGTCCATCCCTTATAATGTCATCCAGGGCGCTTAACACTCGTGGCTTAACATTCCACGGGGATTTGATGGTGGCTTGTATTACACGGTTTTGAACGTATGTGTTTATTTGCTCATCCAGCGCATTTGTCGCAAGGATGCGATATGTGCTTGGTGTTTGGTGCATGCCTTGTATGTCTGCTGCGTGCATGAACGAGGTTGTTATTGCGAACCCAATGCTTTTGCTTAATGTACTGATATTCATAGTTACCACGAAAAATATTTCTTACTCTCTTCGTATATTATATGGGAAAAGTGTTAATAATCTGTTAACGGGGTGATGTTTGGTTATAAATCATTTTAATTTTTTGCTTTATTCAGAGGCTTTGTGCTACATAACCACAACACTCAAAAAACTGTAGAAATAATTTGGCAAAATAGGTTGCATTGTTAACTTTTGCCGTGACAAAATTGGAATTGGCGATGCCCCCACACTATATGTCCCCTGGGTGGGTGGGGGGTGGGGATGGCACTCTATCACAAAAAGATTAAAAAAACGTTAAAAAACCGTTGTTTTTTTATAATCAGCTTTTTACTCCGATGAGATTCGATAAACAAACACATCCCAACGTATTTATACGCCGACTGTTCATAAGCTTTGGTGTCGTTCTTCTATTGTTTGCCCTTTTACTGGCTCGTTTATTCTTCTTGCAGGTAATAAACAACGACAAATACACGTTATTATCCGACAAAAATCGCACATACATCACATATTCTGCCGCTCCAAGGGGCACCATATTTGATCGCAATAAAAAAATCCTCGCTACTTCGCGCCTCAGCTATTGTGCTGCGATTGACTTAAGCCGCTACACCTCCTCCGACTGGGCCCGCATGTGCGATACGCTTGGCCTGAACAAAGACACGCCGCCATCAGCTTACATAGACAAGCAAATCCGCGCGGTTGGTCCGACGTCGATCATTCCTGTGAAGGATCATCTCTCGTGGAACGAAATCCTGGACGTCGAAACGCTATCTTCGCAAGGGGTTGGCGTCGTTGTTGTGCCGAAAATCGTGCGCGTGTATCCGTACGGGGCGGCCTGTTGCCACTGTGTGGGCTATGTTACGCAGCCGAACTCGAGTGACATCGCGCGGAACGCCAACCTCAAGGTGCTGGATGCGTCCATCGGCAAAATGGGCATAGAGCGCGCGTTTGACGCCAGCCTCCAGGGGCAGATCGGCATGCGGCGGGTTGAGGTAAACGCGATGCGCCATATGGTGCGTGTTATGGATGAGCAACCGCCGGTAAAGGGGCAGGACGTGACTCTGGCTATAGATGTCGACCTTCAAACGGATGTGATCGATATAATGAAGGACGTGCGTTGTGGCGTTGTCATGGTTATGGATATACGCACCGGGGAAATTTTAGCCAGTGTGTCAGTTCCCACGTTTGATCCGAGCCTTTTTTCCAAGGCGATTTCCAAGCAAGAGTGGCAGGGATTGTTGGGCAACCAAGACTTGCCGTTGATCAACCGTGCTGTTGCGGGGGTATATGCTCCGGGGTCGGCGTTTAAGCCGATTGTCGCGTTGGCGGCGCTTGATCGCGGCGTTGTGTCCAGCAAGACTCGCTTTGACTGCTATGGTTATTATGACGTCAACAAGGATCGCTTCCACTGCCATCGCTGGAGGACGGGGGGGCATGGCGAGCTTGATATAGTGAAGGCGATTGAGCAGTCGTGCGACGTGTTTTTTTATAACATTGCGGTGAAAATTGGGGCGTCGGCGATTATCGATGTCGCGCGGGATTTTGGGTTTGGAGAGCTAACGAATGTTGGGTTATTGGAGGAGAAGAGGGGGCAGGTGCCGCCTGCGAAAAAGGTGTGGCAGAAGCAGGATATTGGGATGGCGATCAACTTGGCGATTGGGCAGGGGAATTTGACTGCGACACCTCTGCAGTTGCTGAGGATGACGGCGATGCTGGCGAGCGGGAGGCGTGTTGAGCCCGTGTTGGTGGCGTGTGTCGGCGCGGGCGAGGGCGCGGAGGCGGGCGAGGGCAGGGCGGATCCTGCGGATGCGGCAGATGGAGGAGTTGCGGGTAATGTAGGTGGTGGCGCTGCGAATGGCAGGGCGACGGATGGCGGAGTAGAGGAAGGCGGAGGTCTGAATCCGGTAGACGGTGCAAAGAATGCTGCGAATGCAGAGCCAGGTATACCCAATGTGAATGAAGGCAATGCACAAAATTCGCGAGATCCATCCACCTCGAGCCAGCAGCGCGATCCATCATCCTCGAGCCAGCAGCAGCGTGATCTATCATCCTCGAGCCAGCAGCAGCGTGATCTATCATACTCGGGCGCAGCATTAGAAATTGTCCGAAGCGGCATGCTATCCGTGGTCGAGCATGGGACCGCGTCCAGGGCGTGCAAAAGTGCGTTCATAAATGGGACTCAAGGGGAGCTGGTGCGTCGCTGGTTTGAGGCGGACGACGGCTGCGGCGGCAGGGCAGGGGGGCGCCCTGGGAGTCGTCCAGAGGGGCGCCCAGTGCGCAAGCTTTCCCTGGCGGGGAAGACTGGCAGCACGCAAGTTTGCCGCATAACCAAGGACGAGCGCGTTGCGGGGCGGCTGATTGAGCGGCCGTATCACCTGAAGGACCATGCGCTGTTTGTGGGGTATGCGCCGGCGGATAATCCGCGCTTTGCGGTCGTGGTCGTGGTCGAGCATGGCGAAAGTGGCGGGCGCGTGGCGGCTCCGATTGGGGCGCAGGCGCTGGTGGCCGCGATTGCGCGAGCGGCGGCGAATTTTCACTGACGGCAAATAAAAGAATCGACGTACTGCTCAAGCCAGGGGCCCCATTCAACTCGTTGAATGGGAACCCGACGAGCACCGAAACGACGAACTGATAAACTTATTGTGTTTGGGTATCATACTTGTAGTAGATCTTCTATCTCAAACTTGCAGTAGATCTTCTATCTCAAACTTCGTAGCCGCGCCTGCATTGCGGGCCACCACCTCCCCGTGTTTGAACACAAGCAACGTGGGCAGATTTCGCACATCATAATTGCTGGCGAGCTGCGGGAAGTCGTCAACGTTCACGGTATATATCCGGACGCCTGGGTTTTCCTGGATTAGCTCTTCGAGGATTGGGGTCAACATGCGACACGGGCCGCACCACGTCGCGTAAAAATCGACGATAACCGGCTGGCTCGATTCAAGTACGTCGACTTGGAACGCGTCTTGAGTTGTTGCTGGTAACATTTTTTTGCCCCCCCGTGGTCCGAAACTCCTGCTGCTAACTCTTTTTGTGATTGGGTATCCCTCAACTGTCGTCATTGTAGCAGATTTTTCGGGCGGGTGGAAATTTGCGTGATGTTGGTGCGACTGCAGGTGTTTGCCATGTGATGATGCGCGATTGTGGTGTGCTTGCCATGTGATGATGGTGATGTGGTGTGATTGCCATGTGATGATGGTGATGTGTGTGTTTGCCATGTGATGGTGGTAATGTGGTGTGTTTGCCATGTGATGATGCGCGATTGTGGCGTGCGTGCCATGTGATGATGCGCGATTGTGCGCGATTGTGGTGTGCTTGCAAGGCGACGTGGCGCGATGCTGTTGGATTTTGCCTGTCAATAAATATTCTCTGTCTTGTTGCAGCTACGCTACGTCTAAAATCCCGCGAAAAATATATCTTTCGTTATAATATTCTTCTCGGACCCTTCTTGTACTTCGCAACACTATTCAGACTTGGCTTAGCCATAAATGTATAACTAACGTTTTGAATGTTTTATAAATGGATACGTATCTTTTATCGTTTATTTTTTTCGTGCATTGGCAAAATCGCTTGACTCCGCTCTCGCCCGGCTGCTATAAAGAATAACAGGAAGGTTTAATAAGAAAAAACTGAATGGAGTTTTTAATATGAATGTGAAAAAAATATTGATTGTTGGTTTTTGCGCGTTTTTGTTCGGGGACGGGGTGTGCGCTAATCGTGACGCTTCTCGTAATGCTCTTCGTTTCTCTGGGGTCGAAGGTATGGCTTTGAAAGATCCCGATGGTTTTCGTAAGTTTCTCGATCAAAGTCGCTCATTTGGTGGTATGATCAGCTCTTCGAACGCGGATCAGCTTGTTTCGTGTTTCTCTGAATCTGTCATGAGTCAGGCGGCGAGGCAGGAAATGAGGACGCTTTGTTCTGATTCTCGTTCTTTCGTCAAGAATGTTGCTTCTATTGAAGCGTCGGTATCGGCCCAGCTGAAAAAACTGCACTCGTTTCCGCGTGATCCAAGTAATAACGCTCCTGATCCGAACGATACGTCTGGACATCAGGTGTCCCACACACCTGGTGATGACACTGATCTTAATTTGCCTGGTCCTGAGATACCTTCGCCTCCCCCTGTGTTGGCAAGTCCTGTGCCTACCTCCCCGCGTGTTTTGCCTATGAAGGGCCAGTCGTCTCTCTCTTCTGCTGATATTAGCCTTGGTTTCCCTCTCACAGATGCTGCCGCTGTGGACAGCCTTCTTCGTTTGGCTGCTGGCCTGGATCGGTCAGGAACCGGGGCGAGCCTTGTCTTTGTCAATGATGTTGGATTCGGGACTGTCTATCCCCCTATCAGCGTGACGTGTCCAGTCCGTCGTTCCGAGTTGATGGACCTAGGTTTTTTTCCTTTTGTTCGCCCCCTTCCTTCTCTCGGGGCTGGACTCTTAAAACAAGTCGCGGATAGCGGCCTCGAGCCTGTGGCTTTTTTTGAAAAGTTCTTATCAGATATATCTGACGATTCTATAATGTCCAGCCCGGTCGACCCTTTTTTTGATAAATACGTTCGCGGATGTACTAACGACTCCGATGAAGTTGTTTTGGATGAAGTTATTCGGAAGTATAGGTATGAGTTTCTTTTACAGTCGGTAAGGTATGCAGCGGTGTCGTCTCTCTATAATCGTACATTGAATCAAGGGATTTATTATAGCTACTTGTATCGCGCTCAAAGGGCCGCTTATGAAGACGTAATTCATTCTGTTGAACCCATATTCTCGGCTGTAGGTGTGAAGCCGTCCGCCGGGTTTGCTGGCTTGCTTGCAGGTGTTACTTCGTTGAAGACATCTGTTGATGACTCTCGTCGTTTAGTTGGGGTCGCTAACACCGCGGCTGATAGGGCTAAAAAAGATCTGAAGGCCGCTAGCGCCGCTGCTGATGAGGCCAAAGCAGAGCTGGTAGCCTCTAAGGTCACGGTTGGAAGGGTCGAAGCAGATCTGGCAGCCGCACGGGGAGAAGTTTGTAGTTTATCGACGCGTGTTTCCGAAGTGGAGGCGGACTTATCAGTTTCGCAAGAGTCCTTGTCAGTTTTAGGGAACAAATACGCTGATCTTTCGGCTAGAATTTATGGCGTGTATTCGTCTCTAGCTGGGGACTCGTCATCCTTAACTGCCGAAGCTTTTCTTTCCCGTTTGCTGGCCCCCAATGGAGTCGTTGACGTCGTCAATGCAATAAAGTCTTGTTCTCGGACTGGGTCTGTTTCGAGAAAGAGAACAGCCCCTCCTGTTGGTTCCGGTGATTCGACGCAGTTTGGTTCTTCTTCCAGACGCGGTGATTCGCAAAACGTCGTCGGCGCTGCTCAGTCACCATTGACGGGTCAGCTCGCCGGTGCTGATCTTTCTTCGATGGCGAGCTCTGTTCCAACCTTGAATGTTTTTGGTGATGCTGTTTTGACGCCGAGTGGTAAGCCTTCCCCGGATGCAGGTGTTGTTTCGACGCCGAGTGGTAAGCCTTCCCCGGATGCAGATGCTGTTTCTACGCCGAAGAAGCCTTCCCCGGATGCAGGTGCTGGTTCTACGCCGAAGAAGCCTTCCCCGGATGCAGGTGCTGGTTCGAAGCCGAAGGGTGAGCCTTCCCCGGGTGCAGATGCTGTTTTGAATCCGAGTGGTGGTGATATCGACCTAGACAATCTTAATCTTATTGGTGACTCCGAATAAGTTCGCTAGCTCCATGGATCGATTCGATGCGCTTTTCGCGTGTCAGTTTCGATCCGTGGCTGTTACTCTGTTAGTGTGAGTCTATCGCCGTAGTCATGAAGCGGGATTTGCGTTTGCCTATGTGGCTAGCTCATTGACATGAGGGACAGGTGTCTATCGCCTGTCCCTCAGGTTTTTTTTGATATTGTTCTTTCGCCGCGTCAAATAATAGCACGGCGTGCTGGTAGTACGTGACTATCCGAGATTCGAATCTATACTCAGTTCACGAAAGATCGAATTAATCGCAGTGGGTGTCGCACAATCTGAGCGCTGTGCTAGGCGTACTGTTTCGGCGGTCTTTAAAAAAATGAACCGATAATATTTTCAACCTATCCGCCATCCATCCCCTCTACGCACGAATCCGGAGCCCAATAATTGCATTGGCCCATGCCGCTAGTGCCGTGGCGGAGGCTAGTCCTACGTGGGCAAATCGTCCTATCAGCATTGCGTTTAGCGCGACGTTTAGAAATACACATCCTGCCGCAATTAATACCGGCGTTTTGGTGTTCCTTTTTGCGAAGAACGCCGCCGAGTTTATTTTCGTTATGATGTGGGCGGGAAGTCCAATCGCAAGGGCCTGAAGGGTCATTGCCGTTTGTTTGATTGCTACATCGTCAAATTTTCCATGTCCGTACAACAGCCGTATTATTGGCTCTGCCAGTAAAAATAGCCCCACCGTCGCCGGGATCGCGATCGTAAGCGCCCCGGAAAATGCTCGCTTCTGTAGCCTGTGCGCTTCTTCATGACTTCCGCTTTGCCACAGCCTAGACAACGCCGGCAACATTGTTGTTCCGAGAGCTGCCCCCAATAGCGATAGCGGCAGCTGATTTAGGCGGTCTGCGTATGCTAAGTAGGATATTCCCCCCGACGGCAAGGTCGACGCAAATGCCATGTCTATGAACACGTTTATTTGCACGACGCCTGCTCCGATCATCCCAGGGATTGACGCTTTTAACACGTTTTTCACTTCCGGCGTAATCGTCGGCCGCGACATGCGCAACTGGACCCCATGTTTGTTGCAGTTCCGCCACAGCAGTGCGCACTGGACAACCCCCCCAAGCACGATGCTTCCGCACAACATGTGCATGAGCGTCGCTGTGGCTGACTCGCACAGCTTCCCCAGCGCCAATGCCGCAACCATGGCGACGTTCAGCGCAACAGATATTCCGGCGGCCCACGCAAAGCGGTGCACCGAATTAAGCACCCCGCTGATGAACGCAACGATGGACACCAGCCATATGTACGGGAACGTCAAGCGCGCGTAGTGGATGACCTGCTCTCTTACGGCGTCCTTTAGCCCCGGTGCGATCGCGCCGATCACGACTGGCATGCCAATTTCGACGACGACGACAAACGCCAGCAACCCGACCACCAGCACGGAAAGCATTTGATTCGCGAACGTTTGCATGTTTTCTTTCGTGTCTGTCGCCATCATGCTCGAAAATTTCGGCACAAGCACCGCATTCAGCGCGCCCTCGGCGAAAAATCGGCGGAAAAAGTTCGGCAGCTTTACGGCGAACGTATATATGTCCATGAATGTCCCTGCGCCGAACACATTCGCCAGCATGATCTCGCGAACAACCCCAGACAGCCGGCTCACTCCGGTCCATCCCGCTACGGTAAGGAACACCCGAAATAGTTTCATTGTGTATGTCTCTTTTCTAGATCCGTCCTTCAGTATACCTGCCCATAAAAACATTTTGCCAACCTATTTTTTAGGGCTATATACCCAAACACAAAAAGTTTACCAATTCGTCGTTTCGAATCCCGGGCTGGGTGCCCATTCAACTAGTTGAATGGGGTCCCGCGAGCACCGAACCGACGAACCGAAGAATTGATTCTGAATAGTTACGTTTTGTGTGTCGGGATCCCTTTTTCCCTTGTATTGAATGTCGTCTTATAAATTGATACGCTTTTAAAGTAGAGGGAATATTTTTGTGAAAATACATATTGATCCACGTTTCTTTTAATATTCAAATATTCCTACGCATAATAGCCGCGCGACTTGCAAACATTAGGAACACTTCCGCAATATTATGCACTTCCGCAATATTATTTTGTGTCGCATCGTTTTTGCCGTGCTGTGCATCATCGAACGACGCCGTCGACTCCATCATTAGCGAGTTGCACGACGCCGCACGCGTCCTCAAAAGCTGCGAAAATATTTGTGAAGTCAAATATGTATCGGCATATGAAACTTCAGTAAGCACCCTAATACAAAGCGTCGGAATTTTGGACGAGTGCCTTCACGACTTGTACTATGACGCGTGGATAGGTGGGTTCCAGTCCCTTCAAAACAGCTTTACTGAAAACGCTGACGTTATATTGGGCAACGTAGTGAACACAGTTGGTGCGTTGCGCAATTTCGTGGACGTGATCACTGGCCAAGCGTCGCTCGGGAACGAAGGTGCTCCGACCGCAAGCCCTCCTGCGGAATCGGGTGACCCCCTTGCGGACGGCTCTGGCTCGGGTGACCCTCCTGCGGACGGCTCCGGCTCCTTTCTTTCGTCACTTGAAGCCATAAACGAAGGACTCGACGCGCTTTTGTCTGCATACGGCACCCGCCCCCGCAACGCAAGCTTTACATTTGCAGAAAGCCTCTTTCCGTTAGAGCGCGTTGTCACGCTGTGGGTGGGGCGCATTACTTCGGTGCAGAACAATGCGCTGTCCGCAATTGATCACAACGGGTGGCTAACTAGCGGCGCCATCGTGAGGGAGCTGCAGAGCTCCGTAATAAAACTCCAAACGCTCCACTATAAATTGATGGAGATCGATTTAACATCTTTGCTGCAGCTGGCGCGCGAACGTTTGGGCGACAGCATCGTGCTGAGTGAGGGCTTGTCTGTGCGGGATGAAGTCGCCAAGGTGAGCGAGGGCGCGCAGCAATTTGCTCACTCGGGCAATGTTGTTTGGACGGAAAGCTCGTATACATATCGCATACAATGTTTGTATATGAATATGCGTAAGTTGGGGCGTGAGCTTGGGCGTGAGGTAGACAAGTAAGATGACTTGATTTGCATGGGGTAAGTATGCCTAATATATAAGTATACAACATCTACTTAGAGTAAAAAGATGGAACATATATTAGCGTTAATGTTGGCGTTCACAGTATTCGCACCGTCAGCTGCTTCATCTAACACAAAGGCCCACACGCCATTTTCTGAAGAAGAAGATACTCGCTTAATGGGTGTCGTTTCCCATCAAGGAGCAAACAATTGGCATGTCGTTGCGGCATTTATGCCAGGAAGAAATGCTCGTCAATGCAGAGATCGTTGGAAGCAATACTTATCACGAGAAACAAATACTGGCCCTCTAACTCCCGAAGAATGCAGCCTTGTGTGGGAAAAGTACCTTGTGCTAGGAAACAAGTGGGAGCAACTTGCCGCTTTTGTTAAGGGGCGAAGTGTAGGAGCTGTTAAGTGCTACCTCGCGCATAGAATTATGCATGACTGCTCAACTCGTTTTATGCCTGCACCGCCTGAAGCACAAAATGGCGCGTCACAGGCGGCACAAGCCGTAGCTGACATCCAGGCGACAGAACCACCGCCTACGGTGGATATGGGCGTTGAGTTGTTCTCAGCCGTAATTCCAGATGAGAATCCCGCATTTCAATATCCGATGTCGCCGCTTTTTGCGTATCTAGACACGGGTGATGCGCTTACTACTATAGTGGATCCGGTATATGAATGGTCTCCGACCAAGCCTGATGTATTTGAACTTTCTCAGTAATGCAGTCTAGATGCGATTCGAATTTTTATTCTTGTCTGAACTTTGTAATACAACGAACTTCAAAGCGTTTGTTATTGGGAGCTCGGGAACAGAGAGGACATTTCTAATTTGCAGAGCAGGACAGTTCTAAATTGCAGAAAATTTGCAGAAAGAGGACATTTCTAAATTGCGTCACATCAAAAAACAGATTGACAACGCACCTCGATCCGCGGCACTATACACCAGAGGCTCATACATTGTTACAGCAAAGAATATGATTAGAATAATTATTGCAATGGCGGTCGCGATTTGCAGTGCGCAGGAGATGAATGCTACGAGGTCGTATCCGAATAGGATCATAGCTATACAAGTAAACCAAAATGATGTCACAAAAGTATACCACATCGGCCCAGATTCTCGCCTGGTAGAGAGTCTTAGTCATAGGGGCAGACGGAAGAACGTACAGAGATACCAAAATAATGACACTGACAGTCTCAATGACAATCAGTCTGGCCCTGGTACAAACCCTCAGCCTGTGGTGAGTGAGTTTGTGGCGAGCGTTAATCAGTCTGACGTGACTGGTTGGATGCTACCATGTGACGAGGCTGCTGCACATACGGGCAAGGAATGTGCTGCAGATTTTACTACAATTTATTCTATACCTAAACAGCCTCCTCAGTCTGCAACTTATTCTATACCTAAACAGCCTCCTCCGTTTGAAGCTTATTCTATACCTGAACAGCCTCCTCAGTCTGATTTATTTGATCTATTATTTTAATACTTTTGCGTTAGACCTATTGCGAAAACTGCGTCAACACGGCAGGAGTCAATGGCCCAAAAGGACGTTCGCAGGACGTCTAATGTTTTCGCGATTGTGTGTAAGCCTTGTAATACAACGATCTTCAAATTGTTTGTTATTGGGAGTTCTGGAACAAAGAGGACATTTCTAAATTGCGTTGACACGCATAGAAAGAAATAGCTTGACAACGCACATCGATGTACGACACAATATATTAGGACGTCATATATTATTACAGGAGAGAATATGATGAGAATAATTATTGCAATGGTGGTCGCGATTTGCAGCGCGCAGGAGATGAACGCTATGAGGTCGAGACGTCTCGGATGGCATGCAATACTAGTCCGAGATAATGACACTGTAACTAAACACTATCTCGATAACAGGAATCACCTAATCAGGGAACCTGGTTATAGACGGGCAAGTGCTAGAATAGAACAGTTTAGGACATATAAGGCACAGATAAATAATCTCGAACAAAGGCCGGATGTCGCTCCTCCGCCTACAGTGGTTAAGAGTGTGGAAGGTTTTGGTGTGCCTAGCGCAACTTGTTTGGATAGGGAGGCAGACGAGGCTGACGCACCTACTGATCCAGATGACGAGGCAGTACCGTTCTTTTCATGGGAGGAGGTACGAGTACGCCAAGATAATGGCGATATCGTTACATACCATCTCCGTGACAATCAGCTGCTCTTGGAATATGGTCGTCACTCGCCTAGTGGAGACTTTTTTTGGGGATTTTGGACGACACTCATTCCGACCACAAAACCGGATGTATCTTCCGTCTGTGGTGAATGAGCTTGCGGCGAGGTTGTGCCTGTGCCTGCGGAGCTACGTGAACTAAAAAAATTGAAAATTGCGTTGACACAGCCATGCACTCTTGGCGTTACATTTGTACTGGAATTTTGTAACATGAACGTGTAAGTCATTTGCTTTAGCAAACGGTAGAGGACATTTTGTCGCAGACATCTCGCAATCTTTTAATTTGGTGCATCGTATTCGTGTCGATCTTTACGGGCGTTAGCTTTTTAACGGATCAAAACGAAAAGAAATCTGTCAATGCAGTTACGTACTCGCAATTCATCGAGTCCATTAATACTGGTTCGATTGCCAGTATCGTCGTCCAAGGGCCAAACATATCAGGCAAAACGAAGCAAGGCAAAGACTTCTCTACCTACGTTCCGTTCCACAACCCCTCCATGCTGCAAGACATGGTGAGCCGTGGCATAGACGTAGTCGTCAAGCCCATGGAGTCGGAATTTTCCTTCTGGGCCATGATCATCCCGTGGATCCCCCTGCTCGTGTTAGTAGGGTTGGTCGTCTACTCTATGCGCCAAATGCACGCCAGCGGCAACAAGGCTATCGGCTTTGGGCGTTCGTCCGCGCAGGTAATCGAAGGGAAAACTGTAACCACAAAATTCGAAGATGTTGCCGGAGTGGACGAAGCCAAGCAAGAGCTGTGCGAAGTTGTCGATTTCCTTAAAAATGCCCAAAAGTTCCAAAAGCTGGGGGGCAAAATACCAAAGGGGATATTGCTGGTTGGTCAGCCTGGAACAGGAAAAACGCTGCTCGCCAAAGCAATCGCCGGAGAAGCCGGAGTGCCATTTTTCAGCATAGCCGGCTCAGACTTTGTCGAGGTATTCGTCGGCGTAGGCGCAAGCCGAGTTCGCGATTTATTCGGGCAAGCAAAGAAGAACAGTCCAAGCATCATTTTCATTGACGAGATCGACGCAGTTGGGCGCAGGCGCGGCTCAGGATACGGCGGCGGCAATGATGAGCGCGAACAAACACTCAACCAAATGCTCGTGGAGATGGACGGATTCGACGCGTCCAACACCGTGATCGTCATCGCAGCAACGAACCGAGCCGACGTCCTCGACAACGCGCTGTTGCGTCCTGGGCGCTTCGATCGGCGCGTAGTGGTGCCTCTGCCAGATTTGCTAGGGCGCGAGAAGATATTGGATGTGCATATGGCAAAAGTTCCGATCGACACTGATGTAAAGAAAAATGTGATCGCCCGCGGAACGCCAGGTTTTTCGGGAGCAGACTTGGCGAACTTAGTGAACGAAGCCGCCCTTTTTGCGGCAAGACACGGGAAGGCCACGGTCAGCATGAAGGATTTTGAGTACGCCAAGGATAAGGTGCTCATGGGGTCAGAGCGGCGCTCTATGGTGATCCGCGACGAGCAAAAAAAGCTGACGGCCTTCCATGAGGCGGGACATGCTGTGGTTTCGTTGTATACGCAAGGGTCTGACCCGATCCACAAGGCGACGATCATTCCGCGGGGAGATGCGCTCGGCATGGTGGTAAGCTTGCCTGAAGACGACCACACCTCGCTGACGTACGAAACGCTGATTTCGCAGATCATGATGGCTATGGGCGGAAAGGTCGCGGAGGAAATGATTTTTGGGAAAAATCAGGTCACCACAGGGGCGTCGTCGGACATAAAGGCGGCGACTCATCTCGCGCGGCGCATGGTGACGGAGTGGGGCATGAGCGAGCGCCTGGGCTTCCAATATTGTGACTTTATAAACTCGTCGTATGGGATCAAGGACATATCGGATTCGACTTCGCGCGTTGTGGATGAAGAGGTGGCTGCGCTTTTGACGTCGTGCTTCGAAAAAACGAAGGCGTTGCTGGTAAAGCATCAGGACGCGTTATATGCGCTGGCCAATGCGCTGCTGATGCGCGAGACGCTTTCTGGGGACGAGGTGCGGCTGGTTTGCGAGGGGCATGAGCTGCCTCCTTTGACGGATTTTGCGGATGAAGCGCGCGCAAAGCCAGCCGACGACGCGACCAAAGCCGGAAAGGATGGGCGAGGGGGGGAGTCGTCTGAGGTGAAGCGCCGGGGGCGTCCGAAGAAGGATGCTACGACATTTGATGCTGAGCCGCTGTGATCGATAAGCTTTTTGGCACAGATGGCATCCGAGGGCGGGCGAACCGATACCCCATGGTGCCTGAGGTTATTGTGCGCGTGGGGCGCGCGGTTGCGAGCTGCGTCATGGAGCGGCAAGTCGCGGTGGCGGGCGGTTTTGGGGGAGAGCCGGAAAGAGCGAGCGCAGAGGTGCTGGACAATAGCGCGGGCGCTGGAGATCAAGAATATCAGATCCATGTATCTAAGGGACTAGTCTCTGAGGGACGAGTATCTGAGGGACGAGTATCTGAGAGACAAGTCTCTGAGACACAAGAACAGACCAACCGATGCGGCTACTTTAACCCATACGTCGACAGCGCGGACCATCGCGCCACTGTACTAATCGGCAAGGACACACGCCTATCAGGCTACATGATTGAGTCCGCGCTCGTCGCAGGGCTGGTGGCACAGGGGGCCAACGTCATCATGCTTGGTCCAATCCCGACGCCAGCAATTGCAGTGCTGGTGCGCTCTCTGCGGGCGGACGTCGGCATTATGATCTCGGCATCGCACAATCCTTACTACGATAATGGCATTAAATTTTTCGACAGCAATGGTGTCAAATTTTCCAAAGAGATGGAGGCGCGCATCGAAGCGTTTGTTCCCGATCCGCAAGCCGATGATGTAAAGTGCGGCAAATCCATACGCCTCGACGATGCCGCAGGGCGTTATGTCGAATTTGCGAAGTCGACGTTTCCGAAAAAGTATGACCTAAGTGGCGTGAAAATCGTGCTGGATTGCGCGAACGGAGCCGCGTATAAGGTGGCTCCGCGCATATTCTGGGAGCTTGGGGCAACCGTTATCGCGATGGCGGATGAGCCAAACGGGCGCAACATTAACGACGGCTGTGGGGCGCTCCATCCCAGCAACATGTTGCGGTGCGTGCAGGATACGGGCGCGGATATTGGGATTGCGCTTGACGGAGATGCGGATCGGCTGCTGATTGCAACTCCGGGGGGGCAACTTGTAAACGGGGACCAAGTTTTGGCGCTGATTGCAAAGAGCTGGAGCGCGCGTAGCGAAGGGGGGGCGCCGCGGTTGACGAATGGCGTTGTGTCTACGTGCATGTCCAATCTTGGGCTGAAAAAGTATTTGCAAAGCCTGGGTATCAGCCATTTTGAAGCCCCAGTCGGAGATAAAAATGTCGTAGACCTCATGCGACAAACGCAAAGCAACTTAGGCGGCGAAGAGTCTGGGCACGTAATACTAAGTGATTATACAACGACTGGCGACGGCATTATTGCGGCGCTACAGGTGTTGGCAATCGCGCAAGGGCAAGGACAAGGTGAAGGACAAAGACAAGGTGAAGGGCAAGGTGAAGGACTAGGAGCGCTGCGTTTCTGTTTGGACGATATCTTTCCTGTATATACGCCCTGCCCTCAAAAGACCGTCAACTTTTCGTTGGTCAGCGGCATATCTGCGCAAGTAGTGGACGAATTAACACAGGCCATAGCCAACCAACTAGGGAGCGATGGCCATGTTGTGGTTAGGCGCTCTGGGACGGAGCCGGTGGTGAGGGTAATGATTCAGCATCCGGATTTGGACTACATTCAGCATATATTTGACCACATCGTCGCTCCCGCATTAGCGTTCAGTTGAAACGTTTATTGCCAGTGTCATCGTTATACCTACCCATAAAAACAAGTTGAATTTTTATCCTCGCCGAAGCTTTGTATAGCTAAACACTATAAAAACTCGGCACCACCTTTGCTTCATTCACAATGTTTCTAAAGCAATGCGCTGCTGAGTTTTTATAGTGTTTAGCGATACGTTACTGCTTGCCTTGCTGAGATAGTTCGCTTTCCAAACCTTTCAAGCGAGATTGCGCATAGGCGTATCCTTGGGCAGCACCAAGTCTGTAATATTTTACTGCTTCTTGTTTATTTTCCGCAAGTCCAATTCCTTTTTCAACACTGGCCCCATAGTAGAACTGCCCCCGGGCATTTCCTTGATCAGCACTAAATCTGTAATATTTTACTGCTTCTTGTTTATTTTCCGCAATTCCAATTCCTCTTTCCAAACAGAACCCATAGAGGCACTGCCCCAGGGGATTTCCGTTCTCAGCACTAAGCTTTAAATACTTGACTGCTTTTTTTACATCTTTCGGACCTCCACTCCCGTAAAAAAGACACCGCCCACGGTGATATTGCGCCAATGCATATACTCCGCAGAATGGCACCGATGCCCAGTCCGCTATACGCCCGTGCCTGTCTGCTTCCTTAGCTATCTGCTTATAGATCTGGGCTGCTTTTTGATAATCTTGCCTCAATCCAATACCTCGTCCCAAACAGCGTCCAAGGTTGAGTTTCGCACAAGGATTATCTTGCGCTGCAGCATATTGAAAAATCTTCACTGCGGCCACTTTCTCTTCGTCATTAGATTCCAGTATTTCACTGATTGTAAATAGAATAGCTAATAAATTGAGTGCGCGATCGTCGCTGAGAACATAATCTATATTGAATAGCCATCTTACATCAATTATGAAGGTTCCATTGATGAAAGAAGTGCACCACCCCAAGTTTTCCAGAAAAAACGTTGCTGGAACGATCTTCCCATCTTTCGTATTAGCGGGATCGTCGTCACCATACCGCGACCGCAAAAGTACTGACAAAAAGTCTAGCAGATATACGAATATTCTACCGTTCCGAAGAGTAATTCCATTATGAAGGATACGTTCAGGAGCACGTTCAGGAGCACGTTCAAGAATATCTAAAGGATGGCTCTCTTTACCAAACAATTTTAATAAGCTGGATCTCAGCTTCTCTACAGCCTGCTTTATGATTGGCTCAACTGGCGCGCTAGCATGCATTACACACGGCAACATGGCACAGCAAAAAATAATAACACGGCGCATAATTCACCCGCGAAGCAATCCTCATGTTTATATATTAGCGTACAAATGCTGCGGTTTTCAATATAAATCTGACGTTGATGCATTTTTCGATGGATATTGAAGAACAGAGCTGCTATCACCCGTGTTATTCGGTAATTATCCCAAGGCCGCACAATGCAGTTATTTCATGTTCGTTGTGCAATCAAAAAAGTCGCACAATGCAGTTATTTTATGTTCGTTGTGCAATCAAACACAAGCGCTCAAATTGTTTTTTATAAATATATAAATACTCAAATTATAAATATGGAGGCGCAATCTGATAAAAAAGATATGGACTCTCGCTTTACTTATAGGCACACTATGGACTGGGCACTCAAGCCGCCCCATTCCTCCCGGTGCGTACGACAGCTTTTTTCGAAGCGAAATGGACTTAGTGTTTAGCTATAGGCGACGTTGCGCACCGGCATGCCCTTGGGCCGCACTAAGCTTGCGATACGTT
>JAISXM010000015.1 GCA_031270515.1 Holosporales bacterium
GAGTTCAAAAACGAGATTAATAGTGGCTCTTTGCCTTCCACACCAAAGATATTCTTAAAAACAAAGTCGATTTGCGGGCTTAACAACGAAGACATCGCACATCCCAAAAAACTGTCATACCACTACTATCGATTATACACGATACCTACCCATAAAAACAAGTTGAATTTTTACCCTCATCCAGGTCTTGCATGATAACGAGTTTCAACTTGTTTGTTATGGGGCCCCGGTTTAGTGGCTATTTTTTTACTATGGTTAAGAAAGTGTGCGATCCTCAAGGGACCAGAAACAAAGGGTTCTTATTAAAAATTTTTAGTAAAGACGCCCTGGCTTTCCCGCATTGAATTAGACTCAACACATCGCTAATGCTAGAAAAGCTCTCAGGAAACGAGTTGTGATTGCCTATATACAAATGCTTTGCAATAAAAGAGATAGTTGCTACGTATTTTAATAAAACTGTTGCCCTACGCCGACCCGATGTGCGGTTTGATTCTGTTGACTAGCTCCAACCTATTAAAGTCCACCTCTTGCCAACTCTCCACATCGGCTTGCAAAATGGCGGCTTCACACGTATCAAGCGGGGCAATCTCCTTTTGTGGAAATATTGCGGCAATAAACTGTGATAAGCACGGGTTATGCCCCACAATTAAAATTTTATTATAAATTGTTGGCGTCCACTTTATTTTATCTCTAAGCTCGAAAGTCGCAATTTGGTACAAATTATCGTCGAACATGAACTTTGTGCGAGAGTGTACGGTCGAATAAATCGCCTGAAACGTTTGCTTTGCTCTTTTCACGCTAGAGCACAACACAAAATCTATCCCGCTCCACAATTGTTTGTTTGTCTCGCTGATTTCCTCAATTTGCAGCAAGCCTGTCACGCTTAGGGGACGCTCCGACTCATATCCAGAAAAATCTGTAGGAAACGAATCAGCATGTCTCATTAATACGATTGTTTTCACTTTTCACTCTGTTTTCGCGTTCATCTTTGCTTATTACTTTATTAAGTAATCCCCCCATATAATGAGTCTATGATGTTTTCCTCTATGAAGTAAAGATTGGGAAGATCTCTATGTTAACCCTCGAAGACCGAATCTTGTGGCTAAGAGTCGCCTTATCCAAAGGCGTTGGGCCGATTACCTTTTGGAAAATATTGCAAAAAGGGAACGGAAATATAAGGCACGCGTGCAAATTTGTGGAAACGTTGGCGAGTGAAGCGCTAGCAGAAAAAGAGCTGCTGGCCCATGAAAAAACGAATCGGCATTTTTTAACAGCGAAAGATGACGATTTTCCCAAAGTTTTGTTGGAGCTAAGGGACTGCCCTCCGTTTTTAAGCGTGATTGGGAATGTGCGCCTGCTAAACCTTCCTTCCATTGCAATTGTTGGAGCAAGGAACGCGTCCCTTGCGGGGAAAATGTTTGCGGCGAAGTTGGCGCAACAGCTTGGAGGCTGCGGCTTCGTCATTGTGTCCGGCATGGCGAGGGGCATAGACGGCGCCGTGCACGAGGGAAGCCTGAGCACAGGGAGCGTTGCGGTTCTGGCTGGAGGCGTTGACGTGATTTACCCATCGGAAAATACGCACATTTACAACGGCCTGGAGTCGCACGGAACGATTATTTCCGACATGCCTATTGGTACGGCAATTGAGGCGACGCTTTTTCCGCGCCGGAACCGCATCATTGCGGGGATGACGCGCGGCATTGTGCTGGTTGAGGCGGCGGAGCACTCGGGGTCGCTGATTACGGCGAGGTATGCACTGGAAAACGGCAGAGAGATTTTTGCTGTGCCCGGGTTTCCTGCTGATCCGAGGTCGAAGGGGTGCAACTCGCTGATCAAGCAGGGCGCGAATTTGGTCGAATGCGCAGAGGACGTGTTGCGCGCGATGAGGCACCATTTGGGGGCGCGGGCGGATGGCGCGGGTGCGGGTGCGGATGGGTTTTGTGAAGGTGCACGGGCGCAAAGTGCGAAAAGTCGCGGCAGTTCCGGCTTGTTACATGAAGACGCTGCGAAGGAATATGAGCATAAAGACTCTGGTCGGAAACATGATAAAGACTCGGCTAGGGGGCATGATTCCGCGGTTGGGGAATATGAGAAAGACACGGTTGGGGTAATTCATGGAGAAAACGGATTTAATCGTGCAAATTTAAAAGCGTCTATTTTGAGTGAAATTAGTTATGTTCCAATCTCTATAGAATTGCTGCTTCAGACTCAAGATTGCGGGTTGCCTCTTTTGTTGAGCGTACTTACGGAACTGGAAAACAATGGCACAATCCGGCGCATGCCTAACAATGACGTGTTGCTGGACGTTTAGTTTTGCGGCTTTGGAGCTGGAGCCTTGGAGCCTTGGAAGCCTGCCGTTTTGGCACCGAATCCCCTTCTTCAAAAATAATTTTACTAAAATATGCCCAGATGGGCTTGTATCCCTCCAAAATCTACCGCTATAGTTAAGTATAAGATTACGTTTTAGGGGATAGCTTTTTATGGATAGATCAAAAAAGAATATTGGAGCACTAGGATTATTGTTTGCAACAATGGGAGGATCCTGTGTGGCAAGCGGCCTGAAGGATGGAGCGAATGATGCTCCGGATGAATCGGGGGATGTATTTGATGATGACTCTTTTGGTGAGGCTGCACTCGAGGCTGAGGTGGCCAGGTTAAGGAACTTAGCAAAACCTGGCGAAGAAACGCCGAGTACTGGTGAAGAAGCGCCTGCGGTTAAGGCTAGTGATTTAGACGCTCTTTCTGAGCTCGCGGCGTTAGGTGCTGCGAAACCTGGCGAAGGTGCCGCAAAACCTGGCGAAGGTGCCGCGCAACCTGGCGAAGGTGCCGCAAAACCTGGCGAAGGTGCCGCAAAACCTGACGAAAATCCAGAGCAAAAACCACATGAGCTCTCTGCAAGAGCAAAAGAGCTCATGGATAATTTTTGCAACGAATTTAAGGTACAAGAGAAGGATATTGAGAAGAGAGCCGCACAACGCTTAATTGTTGCGCAAAGATTGAACGCGGTGATAGCCTTTATTCAAGAACTCCAGCAAGAAGCATATGCGGACCGCAACAATCCTGACGTTGCGGACCGTATCCAGCTAGCGTATGCCATATTGGAGTGGCTTAGCGGTCTCCCAGCCCGTGACGGTTCGAGCGAGTGCGCAAAGGAGCTTCTCCAAATTTTAATTTGGGCAAATGATATTAGGGCAATGCTCTCTCTGGGAACTTGCTATTTGAATGGAAGTAATGGCATTGAGAAGAACGAAGAAGAAGGTGCAGGGCTATTTAAGCAAGCGGCGGACCGAGGTGAACCTATTGGGAAGTACTTGCTCGCGGATTGTTGTCTCAGAGGGCTTGGCGTTCCTCAAGATAAGCCAAAAGCACTTGTTTTGCTTCGGGAAGCTGCGGATGCGGGATGTCATCAAGCAAACTTAATATTGGCTATGCAAGAGTGCCGTTCCCATCCGGATGAAGCCATGAGAATATTGATAAAATGCTACAAGGCAGGGGATATGTTGGCAAGTGCAATCGTTGGGTTATATACCATGTTCCCTGAGCTTTCTGAAGAAAAACTGCGAACGGAATTTGAGAAAGTGCAGGAGAAAATATACTTTGCTGTTCTTCGGTCAGCGATTGGTGCAAGAATAGAGAATGATCCCGCCCCGGCGACTGCCGATCAAGCAAGAGAAGATGCACGGAGCGCTAGAGCAGCAACAGCAGCAGTAAGCGCGGGCGATGATTCAGCTGCTGACGCACGGTTCAGTCACGATCCAGCAGCTGAGACACCGCGCGATCTCGATCCAGCAGCTGAGGCGCCGCGCGATCTCGATCCAGCCATCGAGGCTCGGTTGAATTCCGCTCCAGCAAGAACTAGAGACGCACTGTTAAGTGATGCACCGGCGTTCTAACTTATTTTGGTGAGAGTTATAGCTGCCCATGAAAACAATTTGAATTTTTATCTTCGTCTAAGCTTTGTATTACAACGATATACAAATTGTTTGTTATGGGGACTCGGTAATATACCTGAGCCACATGAAAACCCTGCAGCATGTTGTTTTAGAAACATTGTGAATAAAGCAAATACGTTGCTGGGTTTTCAATATGCTTCGCTATATCGTTTGATATAGACGCTCATTGAATGCCCAGCGACGCTATGGCTTCATAGGTGATTTGACGATTTGATCGAGGGACTCGAGGTACTCGATAGCTTGTCTAGGTGATATGTTGTTGCGTTTTAAGATGGACTCGATAGCGGACTGCCAGGTCTCTTGAGGTGATTCTTTAAATCTGTCCATAAACGAATCGTGACTCTGCGCTAGACTCTGGCGCAGAATATGCGCCTGATTCTGCCCCCGCCTCTGCGCCTGATTCTGCACCCACCTCTGCGCCTGACTCTGACTCTCCCACCGAAAATCTTGAATACCCATCTCCTTTATTTCATTTAAAATTCCGTCAAACGTTGGGCGAAATTTAGGAATATTAGTGCAGCACTTAATAAGGACTTTTGCTCGTCCTGTTATGTTTGCGTTGTGGACTTTTGTCTGCAAATATCTTATTCGGTCCCCGCTATATGTGTATTGCCTTTGTTCGAGTGGATCATCTTTTATGATTGGAGCTCCAGAAAGAATTGACGCAAGGAGTACACCATAGGCATAGACAAGAGAAGCCTCCGTACATGGACCTCCTTCATTTAGTTCAGGGGCACATGTTGCTAAGTGACTTTTATGTGCAACAGTGGTTGTCATTGCTATTGATCGAGGAACTAAGGTTACGACATACTTGCCATTTTCTGTTACAAAAAAAATGTCTGACAGCTCCGGAATAAAATATTTTTGCGGCCCCCCTTCTGCATTTGCGTTGTTCATATCTTTTACCAAGGATCTAAACGTTAAGGCCAAGTGTTTTGCAATAGTCTTGATGGTTTCGGAGTCGGAACGTTGCAGGCGGCGTAGACATTCAAAACCCTCCGGGCTTCCTAATGGTACAAGTCTTCTGCCAACTAAGGTATGAGTCATTCCAATATCATCAGGGAGTGTTGCACTATGAGCTCGCAAATCAGCCTCAGTGACATTTGTCCAAAATACGTATGACACATCGTCTTTTTCGGCCACAATCAATGTTCTGGGGGAGGAATTTTTAGTAATAAATGCTACGTTTGTTAGTTCGTCCAAACTTTTAGGATTTTCACTTTTAGGATTTTCACTGGCGCTTGGATTACTCGTTTCTGCAGAGTAGCTATTGCAAGCTAGGATAATCATTAGTGGGAATAATAATCGTGTATTCATAATGTGTTTCCTTATATTTATATATCGAGCTGATATCTATAGTAAACAATAGCGAAATACTTCGCCTAAGTCAAGTAACGAACAGTGCTGTACTTAGCAAGTAGTTACGACATATTCAACGTGTATACCTGTCCATAAAAACAAACGGACTGCTGGTCCCCGAACGCCGAACCGCCAGGACCCGAGAGCGAACCGCCAGGACCCGAGAACGGACTGCCGGGACCCGAGAACGGACTGTCACTCTGTCACCACGGGCACGGGCGCTGACACTGAGCCGGGCGCTGACACGGAGACTGACACTGAGCCGGGCGCTGACACGGAGACTGATACTGAGACTGATACTGAGACTGATACTGAAAATCTTGAATATTCATATTACTTATTTTATCTAAAATACAGTCAAAGTTTGGGGAAAATTCATGACCACTTAAGCATCGCTGAATAAGGAATTTTGTTTGTCCTGCTATGTTTGTTTCGTTGAGTTTTTTTATCAAATATCTTCGTTGGTACCCGCTCTCAGTGTATTGCTTTTGTGTGAGTGGATCATATTTTATTGGTAGAGTTTTCGAAACAATTGACGTAAGGATTACACCATAGGCATAGACAACCGATGCCTCCGTATACGGAGATCCTTTATATATTTCAGGATCACACGTTGCGGAGCAACTCGCATCTTCAAGAGAGGTCTTTATCGCTGTTGAGGGAAGAACTACGACGTCGAGCAATCGGGTTTTTTCGGGATTTGTTTTAATGACAATGTTTAACAGCTCCGGAATAAAATATTTTTGCGCCCCCCCTTCTGCGTCCATATTCCTTACCACATCTCTAAAAATCGTGGCCAATCGTATCGCAATAGTCTTTAGTCTCTCTGGACATAGCATACAGCTGAGCACTTCAAAACCATCCGGGTCTCCTAGTGGGACAAATCTCGTGCCAGGTTCGCCATCAATCACTTCACTATCAGCAGGGAATTTTGCTCCCGGCCCCCGCAACTCATCAGCAGGGACATCTGATATTAGGATATGCGGCACATTGTCTTTTACGTATGTACATAATGTTCTGGGGGAGGAATCTTGACTAACAATTACTTTATCTTCAACGTTGTCAAATGTTTGAAGTGCTCCAATATCCTCTATTTGAAGTGCTCCGATATCCTCTATATCTTCTGGGTTACTCGTTCCTGCAGAGTAGCTATTGCAAGCTAGGGCAATCATTAATGGGAATAGTAATCGTGTATTCATATAGTATTTCTCCGTGCTTATACGCTGAGTTAATATCTATTGTAGATGATAGCGAAATATTGCGCTCTAGTAAATAGGTTCTATTCTATGTGCAAACATGAACGTATTTCCGCAAAGGCGTGTCTCGGTCAAAAACCTTGTCGGGGAAGTGGCTTAAGACTACACCGAAAATCTTGAGCATTAGCATCATTTACTACCTTCAAAATAGTGTCAAACGTTGGACGAACGTTAGGACGATTCAAGCATTGCGTAAGGAGGCCTATTATTGGTCCATGTCCTTGTCCTACAACTCTTATTACTCCGTTCATCAAATCTTTTTGTTGGCCAAAATCAACGATGTATTGCATTTGTTTGAGTGGATCATCTTTTCTTATTGGTAGAGTTCTAGAAATAACTGACGCAAGGATTACGCCATAAGCATAGACAACCGAAGCCTCCGTATATGGACCTCCTTCATATACTTCAGGAGCCCACGTTGCTAAGAAATTTTCACGTTCGATAGAGGTTTTCGTCGCTGTTGATTGAGGAACTACTGTGAAGAAATACTTTTTTTGTTCGGAATCTATTTGAATGAAAACGTTTGCCATATCCGGAATAAAATATTTTTGCGGCCCCCCTTTTGCATTTTCTTTGTTCATATCTGTTACAAAGGATCTAAAAATTATGGCCAATTGTTTCGCAAAAGTCTTTAGGTTTTCGTCAAGTAGTATACTGCAGCACATCTGTTTAAGACACTCCGGGCTTCCTAATGGTACAAATCTTCTGCCAACTAGGGTACCTTTAGTCATTCCAATATCATCAGGGAGTGTTGCACTATTAGCTCGCAAATCATCCTCAGTGGCATTTGTCCAAAATACGTATGACACATCGTCTTTTACGCCCACAAATAATGTTCTGGGGGAGGACTTTTGAGTAACAAATACTACGTCTTTGAGTTCGCTAAAACTTTTAGGTTTTTCTCTTTTAGGATTTTCACTGGCGCTTGGATTACTCGTTTCTGCAGAGTAGCTATTGCAAGCTAGGATAATCATTAGTGGAAATAATAATCGTGTATTCATGGTGTATTCCTTTGCGTTTATATGTTGAGTCAGTATCTATCGTAGATGATAGCGAAGTATTGCGCTCTAGCAAATAGGTTCTATTCTATGTGCAGACATGAACGTATTTCCGCAAAGGCGTATCTCGGCCAAAAACCTTGTCGGGGCAAGCCTGAGGCCTCCCGCGATACCGCAAGCCCAGCAACGCCTTTGCTTCATTCACAATCTTCCTAAGGGAAAATGCTGCTGGGGGTTTAAAAAGTTTTGGTGTATACCCAAACACAAAAAGTTTACCAACGCTTCCCATTACAGCCGCGCGCATTTGCCTAATCGCAGCCCCCTCCCTTCGCAGCCCCCATTCGCATCACACCACCTTGACCACATCTCGCCAAATCTCCTCATGTACGTCGTCAATCTGCTGGCTGGCGTCAATATTCACACAGCGCTCGGGCTCATTCCTCAAAATATCGTGATACCCTTCGCGAACCCTCACGTGGAAATCTATATCTATGCGTTCGAATCGATCCTCCAACTCCGCAAGATTTTTTTTCGCATCCCCCAGTATCCTTGTTTTCGACCTAGCAATGCCCTCGATCGGGTCAATGTCCAGCACATATGTCCGATCCGGAACGAACGACCTCTGCGCACAGTCTTCAAACATTTCGTGGAGCGCTCGAAAAAACTTTTCCGGCAAACCCAGCCCTCGCCCTTGATACACGACAGACGAGTCGAAGAATCGGTCGCACACGACGATCCCGCCTTTTTCCAGCGCCGGCAGGATGACGCGCCTCCAGTGGTCGTACCTCGCCGCGTAAAACAACAGCAACTCGGACACTGGAAGCCAGCGATCTACGTCGCCGGTCAGCAATATCTGCCGAATCAGTTCGGCTCCGGGCGCGCCTCCGGGTTCGCGCGTTCGCACAATGAGCCGCGCGGGGAACTCTGCGGTTAGGCGCTCGCATAGTTTGGCGCACTGCACACTTTTGCCGCTGCCTTCGCCTCCTTCTAGGGTGATGAAGAAACCGACACCTTTGTTGTTGTCGTGGTTTAATTCTTTATTTTTTAAACATGAGCTCATGTGTACGCTCCTGCACGGTCAAATCGAAACTCACTAACTCTCGCGAATTGCGACCGCGGGGTCAAGCTTTGCCGCTCTGTGCGATGGATATATTGTTGCAAGTACAGATAGCGCTATCGAAATCAACGCGATTAACACGATTTCGTAAATATTCACCTTATACGGCAGCTCCGATAGGAAGTAAACTTCTGCTGAAAATAAATTCGATCCTGTTATACATTGAATCATTGCAACGACTTTATTTAAATTCAACGTTAAGGTTATGCCCAGCGCTATGCCGATGAGCGTTCCAAGCACGCCAATCGACGAGCCCACCGTAATAAATATACGTCGAATAGATGAGCGGCTTGCTCCAATTGTTTTGAGTATTGCAATGTCGCGCGTCTTGTCGTTGACTAACATAACGAGCCCCGAAATGATGTTGAACGACGCTATTAAAATAATAAGCGTGAGTATTAAGAACATGACATTGCGCTCGACTTGGACAGCTTGAAAGAAATGTGAGTCCCCGTGCTTCCACCCGAGCACCATCAAGTTATTTGGGACGATTTTTTTGATGTCTCTGGCAATGTCATCGCTTAGTTCTACGTTGTCCGTAAATATTTCCAGCTGTGTGAGTGCGTCAGTCATTTGAAAGAAATCCTGCGCTGTGTTTAGCGGCATAAGCACGACACTCTTGTCATACTCTATCATTCCAACCTCCAGTAAGCCGGTTACCGTAAAGTCGCGTTGCCTGGGGACGGACCCGAACGCGGTCGCCTCTCCTTGGGGGTCCATTAATGTGATGCAGTCGCCTATGTTGATGCCCATGAGTTCGGCCATGCGCTTGCCCACGATGACCACGTCTCCGGAGAAGGGCGCCGACGACGGCTGTATTGCGCGCGCGAGCAGTTCGCGCTCTGCCAATGTCGCGCCCGCGAGTCCCAGCACGAGTACGCCGCGCATTTGGTTGTCGCTGGTGATGATGGATTGCTTTTCTATTGTGGGGCAAACTTGCGTGACGTGTCGGCAGGCTTTAATTTTTGCTTGCATGTTGCAATCATTGGGGATTTCCGACGCGCTATATACAATGACGTGCCCTTTCATGCCGATGATCCGGCTGAGGAGTTCTTCGCGAAATCCGCCCATGACGGACATGACGACTATTAATGTGGCGACACCTAGGCAGATCCCGAGGAAAGAGAAGCCGGTTATCACAGATAGGAATCCGTCTTTTTTTTTGGATCGCAAATACTTGATCGCGATTTTGTTTTCCCAACTCATATGAACTCAGCACTCTAGACCCAACCATAAAAATAATTAGCAGCAGGAGTCTCGGAGCGCAAGCGCAAAGCTGTACTGTAGTACTGCTTAAGCTGAGGGACCCCATTCAACTAGTTGAATGGGAACCCGACGAGAAACGAAACGACGAACTGATAATCTTCTTATGTTTGGGGCTACAGTTATTTCTTACAACAACCATTTTCATTCGTAAAAAAGCACCCCGCCAGCGCCGCAAGCACTGCGCCAATAAAGTGTGCCGCTGCAAATATCCCCAGCTGCGTAATTGCCCAGCCTCCATGGAGCACGGCGACACCAAGGCTTCTTGCGATGTTAAGAGAGCCGTTTGTCAGTGGGATCACGCACATCAACAGCACAGACAGCGTTGAGCCAATCACCACCGGCGCCCATCCATCCGGGACAAGCTTGGTCGTCGCCAGCAGAATGACGAATATTAGCACGAACGTTCCGACAATCTCGCCCAAAAAGCCGGACAGAACAGAGCACGCCGTGGGGGAATGTTCGCCTAGTCCATTGAGCGCCAGCCCCGCCGCGACATCCACGGAGGGGGCGCCTTTGGCTATGACATAAAGGAGTAGTCCTGCTGCCACGGCTCCAATGAGCTGGGCGAACACGTAGCCGCATATATCCTTTGCCGGGAAACGCTTTGCTAAAAACAAGCCAACCGTCACTGCGGGATTAAGATGACAACCTGAAATTCCTCCAAAAATGAACGCGCAAGACATTAACGTTAATCCAAAAACCAGGCTAACTCCAAGCCAGCCGATTTGTCCACCAGCGAAAACGGCACTACTGCATCCTAAAAACACAAGTAAAAAGGTGCCTAAAAATTCTGCTGCGTATTTTTTGCATCCACACATCTACGAACCTCAACAAATTAAACAACCTGATAACTGAATATTGACATGTTTTTTAGGCAATATAAATATAAACTTTTGTGTCGGGGTCTTTTGTGGAATTTATGTCGGATTCTACCAATAATGTTTAAAAAGCGAAAATGATCATCTATAATCAACCGGTGGTTGCATCTTGCACCAATTTCAATAAAAACTTTGCACGCGTTGAATTAGGTGGTCAGTACATAAAAATGGACATAAACGAGCACATTGGGAAAAAACTACAAGAGCGAAGAAAAAAGGCAAACCTAACGTTAAGGCAAGTTAGCAAGGTCCTGCGCGTTACATATCAACAAGTGCAAAAGTATGAGTGCGGAATAACGAAGATCCCGATTGATAAGCTGTATGACTACGCGTGCTTGTTTCAACTTCCGATTCAGTACTTTTTTGAAGAGGCGATCATTTCATCCCCGCAGGCGGACGCCCCCGTTGAAGGCGTGTTTTTGCCGCCCAAAAGCGACCATCACCTGCATTTGCTGTTGGCGGAGAGCGACCCTATGGACGAGTTCCTTATTCGCAAAATGTTGGGGGAGTTGGATAACGAAATAAAAATATTTTGCGTACATAGTGATGCTCAAGTAATAAATTTTTTAAAGCGAGCAAATCCAGTGTTTCCTAAGCCGGATTTGATATTCATGGATATAAATATATCGAAGAAAAACGACCACGCAATTCTTTTGGAAATTAAGCGAGACAAAAGCATCCAAGATATTCCGATTGTGATGATTGCTAATAGTGTGTGTCGTGATGATTTGATGCGAGTGTATAAAAACGGAGCGGTCAGTTTTATTTGCAAATCGGCGTCGCATGACAAGATGAAGCGGGATTTGTCGGTTTGTATACAATATTGGGGGCATGTCGTCGTGCTGCCGAGCATTACGTGGAAGAAAAACATTGGATAGCAGGGGAGGGCGATAGCGGGGCGATATTAGAGTTCTTTTGTAACTCTTCAGAATCAATATTTCGGTTCGTCGGTTCGATGCTCGGCGCCACCATTCAATTAGTTGAATGGGACCCCTCGCGGGCCCCCATTTTACTCGTCAAATGGGAACCCGGCTCCGCGCCTCCTGCCGAAAAACTCGATTCTGACGGTTTCGAAAGAACTCTATTCGATTAGGAGCCATCCCCTGCAGATTCAGGATCCATCGCCTCTGCAGGCGACAAAGCCGCATCTTTCGCAGATTCAGGGGCAATCTATCCCTGCCCATAAAAACAATTTGAATTTTTATCCTCGCCTAAGCCTTGTAAGACAACGAAGCTCAAATTGTTTGTTATGGGGATCCGGTCTATCCTTCAGAACAATACCGAGCACACGTATCCTGCCATGCTTGTAGCCAGGCCTTATTTATAATTGATAAACGCTGGCCTTTACCAAATGTCAGAGGAATGTCCCGCATCAGACCGCGAATTTGTGCATTAGGTGGACACGTTATCGGCAACACGTCCTTGATGGCACTCCACCATGGCTGTGGTGCATGTTGTGTTGCGTCTTGTGGCACCTCAATTGCGCCGAATCCGCGCAATGCGCTATCAAACGCTTGACACCACGTTGTCGTCCATTCGCAAGGCCATGTTGAAGGCACATTAGACAATGTTTGTATTTGCGGACAAACCTCCGCTACAAAACAACTCCACAGATCATGACGTGCCGCCGTACTTGCCGCATTTATATCTGGCTGCAGATCAATATATTGACATTGACCAGGCATAGCAAGCGCAACGTCACGGTGCGCACGATAAGGTATGAATACTTGTAATCTTAAAGGATCGTTATCTGAGATGGATTTACATAGGTTACATATCTGTTCAGCAATCTGTTCAGCACAATTTTTACATTTCCTACGTGTCTCATGGTCAAGAGTTCTTAACTCTTGACCGATAGCATTGGCATAAATGCGGTTTATCCTCCACTCAATATTCGCAGCTGAGTACCGCCAGAAGCCGTTCACTTGGTAAAGCTTAATAGCCATCTCCTCTGCGCGATCAGGCGGTAATGTTGTTTGATCACGAACACATTGCACGACTAATGGTGCAAACTCAGATAACTCCGATTCCAACCATTCGTGTGCACAAAACTCAACATGATGCCTTAGTATTGTTACCGGATTTATAGTAACACCATCATACCCATAATGCCTACGATAATCCTCCCCATAATTTCCAGCAACCCAATCAAAATTAAAACCATTCTTTATCAATCTTTCACACATGTATCTTTCTACCCCGAACCAAAGCTGACCATTCTCCCGTATCGCACGAAGTATACCATTCGCCAGAGGTCTTACGTCACCATCAGGTAACTCTCGACACAAAAACTTATCTAGTTGTGCTTTAGTCTCTGGAGGCAATTGCTGCACAGCATTGTCTCCGCATACAACAGGACACTCGAATAGTAAACTAAGTTCAGTTAAATAATTAGGGCATGACATTGGATTAGTATATTTGCTATAACGCAGTGAATCAAAACGCTCTATATGCGGCCGCAAATAGTCAACCGATGCGCTTAAGTTTGTACTCAAACTCATCAACATTCCAACTATTACCCATTTCATATTTTTCTTACATATCATACTTATACTCCGCTAGATCACTGTGTTTTATCTATTACAATGGTAGCAAGAAAATATATACATGCCAATAGTATTATATTGCATCGCATATTATTACAAATTATAAGTACTGCCCCCATTTATAACCAAACACAACCACGGCCTCCAAGCAAACGTTACATAACCACGGCCTCCAAGCAAACGTTACACACGTTTGTCATAACAAAACCCACACCTTGGCAACTCCCGCAATTATTGCCACAATCATACATACTCGATTCACAGCACGAGAGAGAACGACGCATGGCCGCACGCTCATCCATCATTCACCAAATCCAATGGCACGACGGAATGGCGCTTCTTCCGCATCATTTCCAGCAGCTGGATTTGCGCACGTTCCAAATCATCGCACACCACATGAACCTCGTGTCCGGCTACCACTGGGGCATCCAGGACATAGCCGTCGACGAGCTCGCGCTGCCCGGTGGACTGTTCCGGCTGCAAAATGCGGAAGTGGTTATGCCGGACGGGCTAGTGTTCCATTACTCGTCCGCGGATGAGATGCTTCCCGCGCTGGAGCTTGACCTGCGACCGCACAAGCCCAACACCAGCCAGGAGTTGCTGACCGTTCAGCTGATTTTGCCTGCGCGCTTGGATGGCATTTCCCCGATCAGGGCGGCGGCTCCGCGCTTTATGTCGGTGGAGGGGGCGCCGATAATCGACGAGAATACAGATGACAACCCTGTGGCGATTCCGAGGCTCGTGCCGTGCTTCGCGCTTGCCGTAGGGGATGTGCCCCCAGCAAAGCACATTGGTTTTCCGATTGCCAAAGTGAAGTTTGTGGACGGGGCTTTTGTGCTCACAAATTATACGCCACCGTGCTTTCAAATCAGCGAGAAGTCGCACTTGTGGACGATTTGCACGGATATGACGAGAAAAATCAGGGAGAAGGCGCAAGCCCTCAGCGAGAAATGGCAAAACCAAATTGGGACGAGCTTGCTGCGCGAAACGGCGGATATGCTGAGGCCGCTGGTCGCGATGTTGCCGACGCTGGAGTCGCTGGTTGCGAGCAAAGATGTTGCGCCGTTTGAGTTGTATAACGAGTTGATGGAAGGGGCGGGGTTTGTCGCTCAGCTCAATTTGTCGACTGTGCCTCCGCGATTTGAGAAGTACTCACACAATGATATCGATCATTGCATTATTCCAATATTGGAATACATCATACAATGTATCGATCATTTATCGTTAGAGTATGCAATTTTTTCATTTAAGCGCAATGATCGCGTGTTTTCGTTTAAATTAAATGCCGCATATTGCTTATCCAACAAGGAAATATTTGTGGGGCTGCGCGCGAAACCTGGCATACAAACCAAGCAAATCGAAGACTGGATGAGCGAGGCGGTGATTGTTTCGGATGACGCGATTCGCAAGGTGCGCAATATGCGCATTACAGGGGCGCCCAGAGCGCTGGTGACGGGCGACAAGCTGTATGAAATGTCGCCGCCACGGGATATTACGTTGTTTGCGGTCACGTTGGATCAGCAATTTATTTCGCAGAACCAGTACTTGCACATATTTAATCCGTCTGACACGGAATATGCGCGCCCGTCAGATATTGTGCTGTATGTGCAGAAGGATGTGGGTGGAGCAATTGCGGGCGCAGCTTAGGGGACGGTGTATGCCCAAACACAATAAGTTTATCAGTTCGTCGCTTCGAATTCCTGGATTGAGCAGTACGCTTGACCGGGTCCCCATAAAAACAATTTGTTTTTATGGGTGGTCCGTACAGCTCGGCGCCCGGGTGCCCATTCAACTAGTTGAATGGGATCGCGCGCCCGGGTGCCCATTCAACTAGTTGAATGGGGTCCCGCGCCAGGGTGCCCATTCAACTAGTTGAATGGGGTCCCCGCCAGTTCTCCGAAACTCCTGCTGCTAATTCTTTTTGTCGATTGGGTATACTGTGTAGCGGAAAACCTTGTCCATGAAAAATTGTTATAGCTGAGCAGATTGAAAACCCAGCAACGTATTTGCTTCATTCATAGTATTCCTAAAACAATATGCTGCAGGTTTTTTATGTGGCGTAGCTATATAGCTACGCCTTTGTGATTAGAGCCGATTCATCCCATTTGACTCGCCGAATTTTTCCCCTCGTTTGACAATCAATTGATGGCAAGGTAAATCCGGCCTTTTATGTGGAATTCCTATAGAGGAGGCATTTCGCCCCACACATCCGATCCGATACGGCTGCTATTTTCGGCCTAGGCTGCTGCTTCCGCTTCCGAAGGTTGTACTTTGTAAAAAATAGCGGATATGAACGCGTAAAATAGTTCAGCATTAGGTCTTGACATCTCGTTAAAGCGAAGCACGTCCTTCCATGAGGAAATGAGTCGTAAAATCCCAAGACCAGATATTTCAAAGTTTGCTGAAAAATCTTGAAGATTTGCACCAGGCATTTGACGACTTGCCGCCTCTATAATGCGTGCAGAAATCGTTCGAAGCGTTGATTTCGCAGCTGGAAGCTGTGATGTAACAGCACTTCTATACTCAATACCAGCCCTTCGAAAAATTGCCTGAGCCGATTGCTCAGTTGCCTGAGCCTCTAGAGAAATTGCCAGAGCCAATCGATCCCCGCGATCCCATATGCTAGTATTAGCACGTCCTAGATGCTCTGCTACTTGAAACTCTGCAACAGCCGCTCGATGCACAGCCTCAGCTCCTTGACGTAGTGCTTTACTTGCTTTATCTTTTTCCTCAGCCACGTTATATCGTTCCCTAGCCGTTTGAATGCATTCCTCAATCTTCTGATAACGGCAAACAGCCACTGCAAGATCTCCAAGTAACGCCATAAGTTCTATAGCAGGCATTATTTCGACATACTCAGACTGTTCTCTAGAATTACTAATGGGCATCATCGCCCTTATTGAGTCGGATCCGAAAAGACCTTGTTGAGCGCGAATAGCGGGCGCTCCCAGAGGAGAACCAACCTCATGTATAACAACGCCCCGTGGGGCGCTGGAATTGAGACTGCCTGCCGTAATAAGCATGGCAAACGCGAATAAAAAATTTATCTTCATAAAAAAAACTCCACTAAAAAAACATATTAATTCTTAAGAAGGATAACAACAGATTATGGGGGAGTCAATCATATTCGGTCAAAAAATTAAATATCCATATTCGCTATCAGGAGGGCATTGTTTATCTCTTACCATAAAAACGATTTGAATAATCGACGCCCTGGTAAACTTTTGGGGTTCGCGTATAAACCGGGTTCCCATAACAAACAATTTGCACTTCGTTGCGGTTTAAGGTTTTTATCGGGGTCCAAATTCAAATTGTTTTTATGGGCAAGTATAAACACGCCCCCAAAACCCCAGCCATCAAAGTTGACGCCCATCATCTATGCTAATAAGTTCTGCTTTTTTGTATTTATCCATTACAAGTATGTGCGTTGCGAATGCGTTAATGAACGCGCGATTATGGCTCACGACCAAAACCGTTCCGTCATACGCATCCAACGCGGCGGACAGCATTTCCACGCTTGACATGTCGAGGTGGTTTGTGGGCTCGTCTAATATGAGGAAGTTGTTCCTTTGTGCTAATAATGCCGCGATGACGACTTTGCTGCGCTCCCCTCCGGAAAGCACTTTGACCAACTTGCGGACGTCATCGTTCGTAATTAAAAGGCTGCCAAGTAGTGCGCGGACCTGCTGGATCGTTGCACTTGGCGCCATGGACATTACGTTGTCCAATACATTTTTGTTCTTATCTAGCACGTCAAGCTGATCTTGCGAATAATATCCAACGGTAACATTCATTCCCCAATCCCTTTGTCCTGCAAGAAAAGGGATTTCGCTGACAATACTTTTCAATAACGTGGACTTTCCAATTCCGTTGGCTCCAATAATCGCGATCTTTTGGCCACGCATAATCTTTAATGATAAATTTTTATTTAAAACCACATCCCCGTAGCCAATAGAGACGTCCTTTATATCCAGCACAATTTTTCCGCTGACTTTTTCTATTTTCATATTAAAGTTCGTCTTCTTGTCCGGCTCGTCTACATCGAGCTTGGCTTCGAGTTGCTTTAGGCGCTCTATCATTTTCACGCGACTTTGGGCTTGTTTTGCCTTCGTAGCCTTTGCACGAAAACGATCCACGAACGCCTGCATGTGGTCTTGCTTGCGTTGCAGCGAGATTTTTTCGCGGCGCGTCTGCTCTGAGCGCTCGGCTTTTTGCTGGAGGAATGAGTCGAAATCGCCGTTATAGACGCGCATGACTCCATTGGACATATGAATAGTGACTTCGGACAGGTTATTCAAAAAGTCCCGGTCATGTGATACGAACAAAAGCGTACCTTTAAACGATTTCAAGTACTGTTCGAGCCAAGTTAAGCTTGGCAAGTCGAGGTGGTTCGTAGGTTCGTCCAATATCAGGAAATTCGGATTGTTGATCAGCAGCTTCGCCAACTCCAAGCGCATGCGCCACCCACCCGACAGAGTTAAAGGCGAGCTATCGAACTGCGATGTCTCCAGCCCCAGGCCGACGAGGATGCCCTTTGCGTCTGCTTCCAGGGCGTATCCCCCCTTGGCGGCGAACTCCTGCTCGGCCAGTTCGTAGTTGGCGTACGCTTCGTCGGAGTAGTCGTCGGTCATGGCCTTCAGAGCTTGGTCTCGCTTGTCTTCCAGGTCGCACAGCATCTGGTGCCCGGCAATGCATTCCTTGAGGATTGTGCTTTTGGGGTTTTCGTTTGGGGATTGCGGTAAGTAGGCGAGGACGCATTCTTTCGGGACGATCACTCTCCCAGAGTCGGCCTCTTCTAGGCGGCATACTATGTTCAGGAAGGTCGTTTTTCCTGCTCCGTTTGCTCCAATTAGGGCGATGTTGGCGTTTTTGGGGAAGTTGTACGAGAAGTCGTCTATTAATGCTTTGTTGCCGAATCGTTTTGCTAAGTTCTGTATAATTATCATGATTTTATCCAAGTCGTGCCGCGTTTTGTATATAGGAGGAAGCTTTTTTCTTTAGGATAAGCTTTTCTCTTTAAGTGTACTGTCTACCTGCCCATAAAAACAATTTGAATTTCTATCCTCACCTAAGCCTTATAATACAACGAGCTTCAAATTGTTTGTTATGGGGACCCGGTGTCTTTCCTTCGGGGACACTATATATTTCCGCCCAAAAATATTTGAAATTGATCAAATATACTATCCAGCGAACGATATAACCCATGGGCGACATTATACCACGATGCATATGACCCTATGAGAAACAACAGCACAATCGACGCAAACACAAGCGTCCAAAACTTCACGTTGGGCAAGCGCATAGGCAGGTCCGACGTCAGCGTGCTCTCCTCGCATTCGGGCATAAGTTTTTGGATCGTGTACTTACTCAGGGCAGGATTGTCCCCATAAATAAAGGCGTACAACCTGCGCTCGTAATTTTTTATAGAGGGCAGGTTTTCTGAATCCCGAAACTTCCCCTTGAAGCCCAGCGCCAGCACATTAAGGTACACAGTAGCAAGGCTTTTGCGGGATGGGTCATATTTTGACAGCAGCTCATCAATCTTCTGAAAAACATTGGTTCCTGCGGACTGGGACTGGAAAACCTGGCTCTCCAGCAGATATTTCTGCCACAGCTCCTGCCCGCTCCATGGACACGTCAGGAACACTTCATCCGCCAGCGCGACCATTGCGTACTGGGCATCTTTGAACTGGAATGAGTCCGTTTGGTCGAGCAAGTGGACAATTTTATTCGTCTGCTCGGTTAGGCGTTTTTTCAGCAGAGTCTGTATCTCATCGGCCGCTTTGACTGCGTGCACGGGCACATCCTTGATCGCATGCATGAGGAGCGGGTGCTGGTTTTTATTCGCAGCTCCCATTTCGTCCGCCGCCTCCGCTGCAGCAGCCTCCTCAGGAGAAGGCGCAGCGCCCGCATCCGTTGTTGTTTCGCTTGGGGGCGGGGGGGGGCTTTTGTCGGCCCCCTCTCCCCCAGCAGTCCCTTCGGCAGCAACCCCTCCGTCGAGGTTGCTTAGCTCTGCATCAAGCCGCGTCGTTCGCAGCGCAATCTCTTTGCATTTAAGCAAATCGTAGTAGAAATCTCTGAAAAACACTTCAAGCAGTTTTGCAGAATTTAATGGCGAATCATTAGAATGCATCAAAGACAACTACACCGGGTTTCCATAAAAAAACAGTTAGACTATATACCGGTTATGGGGGGCACATTGAACCACTTTACCTGTGTCGATTGTACTTATTTCTTGCAACACTTACAAATAATTACTTTTTGCAACACTTACAATCGGAGAAACAAAGCGCGCTTTTTACTTGTTTCCAAACGTTTCCAGCGCCATATTTCCAACAAAGAATGCCGTAAACATTGAGCACCAAAAAGATAATGTTCTGAACGCCTTGCCACCCAATTCCTTTCTGAAAATTGACGATAGCCCACGCTACGTTGCAGACCCCCCACACGAAAAAGCCCGACACTTTTTGGTGGCTGTTTAGCACAGTGCCACAAATGTTCACAACCATAATCAAGAAGGTCATGACTTGAAATGGGTCCTTAAACATGTCTGTTATGCATTGAAATACGTTCATCTTGCGAGAACTCCGTAAAATTTATCCATCACCTTTGGACAACATACTAATCGTGATGGAGAATTACAACTGTCTTGTTTTATGCTCTGTTTACCCAAGCGCAAAACAGGTTATAAGGGCGTCGTTTTGGGGTGCAAGCTTAAGCAGTACCTAAGTACACCGGGCGTCCTTACGAAAAATTTTTCATAAGAACCCTTTGTTTTTAATGACTGAAGTGCTGCACATTTTTGGAGCATGGCCCAAATCTGCTCCTTCAAATTGTTTTTATGGGCAGGTCTACGCATTGTTTCAACTTGTTTATTATGGGGGACCGTGGTCACCGAAACAACGAACTGACAACCTTTTTGTGTTTTTGTGAAGGTTTCTTATCACATTTCAGCGCTCAACTTGCCATTTTTCTGAATAGTATTAATTTCATGGATTGACATCCCTGTGTAATCACTAATAGTTTCCAAGGACAATCCTTTCTCTAACATAGAAATGGCGATTTTTGTTTTGAGCTCTGCCTCTCCTATGGCCTTTCCTCGGGCCTCTCCTATGGCCTTTCCCCGGGCCTCTCCTATGGCCTTTCCCCGGGCCTCTCCTCGGGCTTCCCCCCGGGCCTCTCCTATGGCCATTCCCCGCTGTATCGCCACCGTCATCTCGCTATGTCGATCATTTATCTCCCTTTGCCTCAAAAGCGCCGCCTCCCGCAGCTTCTTATCTGAGCTAAT
>JAISXM010000056.1 GCA_031270515.1 Holosporales bacterium
CGTGCAAGATTGGCGGAGGCAAGCGAACAAGGGGACTTACCATTTGTTCAGAAAATCGTGGATTTAGGAGAGCGGTTAGGTGTGTATACGTTGGTTGCCACCTGTAAAGACGTGTCACAACAAGCCGCGAATTATGTTGAAGCATATGAAACTTTAACAAAGCAAGCGTTGAAAGTTTCCCCTCCGCCGAAGGCCGACGATCAGAAATTTATTGCCGACGGTATTAGTCAAATGAGTCTTCCGGCGTGGCCTGTCTCTAGTGATTTTAAACGCCTCATAAAGGATATAGATCTTCAGATGTTCATGAAGCAACGATTCACACCTGATCGTAGTGTGCATTACAAAACGGCAGTGCTTGGTGTGAGAAATATGATTGCCGTAATTGATCTGTGTTCGGGGCATCGCAAAGGTGGCATAGATAAAGATGGGCACATAGTGGGGACAGAGGGCGTGAGTTTCGATGTGGAACGTGATAATTTGACGCGCCTAGATAGGGAGTTTCGTTCGTTCCTGGAGAAGGCTGTTCGTCCTGCATTAATTCCTGCAGATAGAGATAGGGGCAGAGGCAGAGGCAGAGGCAGGGGCAGAGAATACGGAGACGAAGACCGATTGGCGTGCATAGACCGATTGACGCGCATGAAAGTACAGCTAGAGGAGTTATTGCAGGACAATTTTGAAATAAACGAGTATCCATTCCAGGTGATTCGTGAGTTTCGAAAGAATTCGCGTTGCAGAGACTTTTGGAACGGGCTGGTCGATTTTAATCATCCCAAGGATTTGTTTGGAGCAAGAGTTGCTAGATACTCACGGGAAAAACTCGGTCTGACCGAATGTAAACAAAAATACAGCGAATGGGGATCTACAGCAGTCGATAGATTGGAAGAGTTTGCAAAATGCATTGAAGCCGCTCGTTTGGATGAGCCGTGGGACATAATGCGACCAGGTGAAGATATGCATACATTTGCACTAAGAATGCTCGATTGTTACAGACTTATGATAACAGCAGCGAGAACAGTTCTTCTTGAATTTTTTGATCCTACAGAGGGCATGAAGCCGACGACAGAACAATTAAGGAATATGTCTCCTATCGCACGCAGCACACTGGCAATGTTCTATATTTGGTACGATTGTGATCATAACGGCCACAACAGAAGGAACAGTGTCACTTTTGGTGCGATTGACTCCATGTCTTGTTCTCTCGATTTGAAATCTGCTCTAGTCAACGATCCTGAGTATGCCGTTGCTCTGCAAAAGTGTATGAAAGGTGCGTTGCCACATTTATTTTCAAAACCGTGGGGGAATGATACTATTAGGGACGTCATGGGGGGGCAAGTTCTGTCATCTTCACAGCAAGTATTTTATTTCTGGCTGGCAAATATGCAACATCTGTACTACCAAGGCACCGTCGATTATAACGCCATCAATCTGTTAGGGAGCTTTATCGAGATGGATAGAATATTTGAGTTAATATTTGGCGGCGCTTCTTATTTGTGCGATCCAGAAGTAAAATGTACTAATTGGGAGCAAGTATTAAACGACGGAGAAGAAGCTCCTGGTGACACAAAAAAGCTTGTTAGATCTGTAACTTTATTTGGACATACACCTTTTAGTAAAACACCTTATACTGAAACTGAAAACTATCCGAATCTTCGATGTGTCGCCGCGCTTGGGCAAAATGGCTTGGAGAAGGTTCCAGCCTCTGTTGATGTGGTATATCTTGCTAGTCCGATGATTCGTGCTCTTGGTAACCATAACGGTTCCATCGATGGCCTTTTGGTGCGTGCAATAACGGATCCGTTTTATCGGGAAAATATAGTTTCAGACGCAATTATCAAACACACAAGTGATCGTTTCAAAAACGGTATGAATCGGCATGATCTTATACTGGCAGAGCGGTCAAGTAGTAACAGTTCGCCGTATAGAGGTTCGGTATCTTACGTAGAGCCAGAGTCATTCTTCCGAGTCGTTTCGTTTTTGAAGGATCTTCGTCTATTCTGTGGAGATGACGTATTGAAGTTAAAAGCTGCTCCTGGTTGTTGTGATGACCTGACGTCCGTCGCTCATTATCGTGCTACGTGCGAATTAGGGGGCCCAAACTCATGCCTAGTGAGTTTAATCGAGGAATGTAAAAAAAAGAAATTTGATTCTATTAATGCTGGGCGCCCAGGTATGAAAGAATTGCAACTAGGTTCAGGAGAGGTGGATTCAATCGTCGTGGAATGTAAAAAATTTTATACATTTTGTCAACAATACGAGGGGGAAAAGTCGCGTCTCAGGTCTGTTCTTCCGGTATTTGTAGAACAACGCGCATTGGATTACGATAACCCCTTTAGATTTAGCAATAATTTGGTTTGTGTCGACGATAGGCGTTTGTGGAACACTGCGCATGTGTTAGCTCTACAGTGTTATGCAGGGATAAAAGAAACGGGTTACAAATTATATGTTGCGATCAGGTCATTTCTTGAATCATGTGGAGTGTCGGTGAACAGTATTCCTTCCTCTGATGACAAAGAAAGTCAGGCCTATATATTGGCCAGACAAATATATAGGACCCCACTCGTTCGAGATATGCTCGATGATATTAATACATTGGCGAATGAATACTTTAGAATATATCAATACATGGGCCAAAGCGAAGGCGTGTTTGATGCATCAAATTCATTGGGATTGAGTGAAGACGAGTTCTATGAGCTGTACCGTGCATTTAAGAATGGGGATAATTGTGGAGACAAAGATGATTTGTTGTCGTTATGCTCAGATTTTTATACGCTGATCCTAAAGCGAGTCGTGCTTAGAATGAAGACGACACGCTTGTGGGGTCAACACAGGTGTGTGTATGAGGCCATAGAAGCACAGAGCCTTTATGAATTAGGCATTTCTTTGTTTCAAGTTGACGATTTTTATGTGTCACAGGAACGTCGCGGCTTAAAAGTGAAATGCCAAAGTCCACTTGAAGTAAACGTTGGCGAAGTTTTGGCGGCAGCCAATGGAGGCCATCCTGCGTAAGAGGCAACCCGGGAGGTATATGCTTTTGGGTATGTAAAACACTCCATAGTTCAAGCACATCGCTCAAGCACAGATAATAAAATTATTGGATTTACTCTAAATGCCGCCTTAAAATGAGCATATGGCGTGGTCAATGTCAGCACTTGCAGGCCGACCTCGTGGGCGCAACATCCGCCCCCGTAATAATCATTTGTGCAAGTTGTTCATTTTAAGGTGGAGGTCAAATATATGACAGAAGAAGTCGCTATATTGCAAATTGCCATTGTCGTTTTTCTTGCTTTAGCCAGCGGCTTCTTGTTCACCCGAATGAAGCAACCTGCGATCCTGGGCTACGTCCTCACCGGAGTCATCCTCGGGCCGTCCTGTTTCGCGCTGATCCCGTCCCGAGAGCCAATCAACGTACTGGCGGAGCTCGGGGTATTGATGCTTTTGTTCGTAATCGGGGTAGAACTCAATATACAAACATTTAAAAAGCACTTGCTCACATCGAGCTGTTGCGTCCTATTGCAAATCGCGGCCGGGTTGCTTCTCAGCTTTACGGTGTCGCTATTGTTTGGATGGCCAATTTACTTCACCGTCGCGCTTGGGTTTGTCGTCGCGCTGTCGTCGACCACCGTGGTAGTCAGCATGCTGGAGCGATTGAACATGGTACAGTCCAGCTCGGGCAGTTTGGCGGTCGGCATATTAATTGCGCAAGACATCGCGGTCATTCCGATGATTTTGACGCTAAAGGCGCTAACAGGAGGAGGCGAATGGGGCATAATCGTTGCAAAAATATTGGCGTCAATTGCGTTCATTGTTTTGTTTGTCGCCAGCTTGAGTCGCACAAATAAATTCAATTTTGACATCGTTAATGTTTTGGGCACAGACAAAGACTTATATATGTTGACCAGTTTGTCTGTCTGCTTTGCGGCCGCGGCAATCGCCGGAGGCATAGGGCTGACGGCTCCGTATGGCGCGTTTCTCGCGGGGCTAGCGCTAGGGAACCTAAACGACAAAGGCGAATTATTTGCCGAAAGCATTAGGCCAATACAAAAAATATTGTTAATGGTGTTTTTCTTGTCGATCGGACTATTGCTCGATTTGCAGTTCGTTTGGCATCACATTGGCATAATCGGATTGCTACTTATTATCGTTACTGT
>JAISXM010000047.1 GCA_031270515.1 Holosporales bacterium
CATCGCATATTTTGTGACGTGTTGGCAATAGGGGGAGCGATATGGAAGTAAATCATTAAATTTTCAAAATATTCCGCATGAAGTACATGTTTTGCACAATTCATTGGGGTTTAGCTATAGTAGACACTACCGATGATATTGTGACATGGAAACGAGTTAGTAGGTAGCAATTATACTTGTCCATAAAAACAATTTGAATTTTTATCCTCACCTAAGGCTTGTAATACAACGAGTTTCAAATTGTTTGTTTTGGAATCCAGTATATACGATATTTTGAAAATTGCTTGTTTTTTTTGAAAACTCTCAAAAAACAAGGTATTGTCCAAAATATAGATCCAACTTGCAATATGCTGCGATCAAAAATCTTCACACGTATACCCACTCACAATAAGAGTTAGCAGCAGGAGTTTCGGAGTGCAAGCGCGGAGCTGTACTAAACGTACTGCTCAAGCTTGCGCTTCGAAACGACGCACTGATAAACTTATTGTGAGTGGGTATAGAGGCCCTGGCAAAAAATCTTCACCGTAGCCCCTGGCGTGTGAATGCGTGCCTTTGTTGCCTTTAAATTGGGGGTGTACTAAACTCGCTTACTAGAGGGGAAATATATGCTGAGTTTCCATGGATACGAAAAAAAAGATTATTCTGTGCATTCTGGATGGATGGGGAGTTGCTGAAGCGGGAGCAGAGGCCGGGGACGCCACACGTGTGGCCACATACTTCCGCAGCCTCTGGGACGCCGCTCCGCACACACAGCTCGAAGCGTCTGGCGCGGCCGTTGGCTTGCCGCCTGGGCAGATGGGGAACTCTGAGGTTGGACACACGACAATAGGGCTTGGGCGCGTCATAAAGCAGGACTTGGTGCGCATCAACGAATCGATTGTGGACGGCTCTCTGGCGCGCAAGCTGGAGGGGGTCAAGTCGCGCCTCCTTGCGAGCGGGGGCGCTGCGCATGTTTGGGGGATGATTTCCCCTGGTGGAGTGCACTCGCACATGGATCACGTCCGGGCAATTGTTGACATCCTAGCGGAGAAATCGGGGGGGGAGTCCCTCCAAGTTTATATTCATGCGATTACGGATGGACGCGACACGCCACGCCACTGCGGGAAGGGGTATATGCAAACGTTCACGACGAACCTGCCCAGCAATGCGAAGGTTGTGTCGATATCCGGGCGCTTTATGGCCATGGACAGAAGCCTTAACTGGGATCGCACTCAGTGGGAATATGAGGTCCTTGCGTATCAGAGGTCGCGCTCTTTTGTGGGGGAGTGGCCGATGGTGTTTTTCCTCCTGGACGAAATCATGAGGGCAGAGCCTAACGACGAATACATTGCGCCCTCGCTCGTTGGAAACCAACGATATCCGCACAATACGAATGACGCGTTGATTATTGCGAACTTTCGGGCAGACAGACTGCGTCAGCTTGTTCAGGCGCTCGCATCTCCTGATTTCAAGGCGTTCCCGAGGGAGGAGTTTCCGCGATTTAGCGAAGTGCTGACGATGACTGAGGTGGAGCCGTATTGTCAAGCTTTGTTTAGCAAGCAATCGTCAACGAATTCATTGAGCGACGTGCTTACGGTTAATGGTTTTACGCAGGTGCGCATTTCAGAGATGGAGAAGCGGGCGCATGTCACATATTTCTTTGATGGCGGCGTCGAAAAGCCTGGACACGAGGGGGAGTATGTTACAGTGCCGTCTCCGGATGTTATCTCTTACGACCAGTCTCCGCAAATGGGCGCGCGGGAGGTGACGGAGGAAACGGTGCGCGCGGTGCAACAGGGGGTTGACGTGATCGTGGTGAATTATGCGAACGCGGATATGATTGGGCATACGGGGAAGTTCGACGTGACGCAGGAGTCTATTCGCGTGGTGGATGAGTGCCTGGAGCGCGTGGTTCAGTGCGCACAGGAGCACGGGTATACGCTGTTTGTGACGGCGGACCACGGGAATGCCGAACGGATGCAAAATCCAGACGGGTCAAAGAACAATACGCATTCGACGAATCCTGTGCCGTTTATGGTGCTGGATAACAGCGTACGCCTGAAGGATTGTGGGGGGCTTCGCGATATTGCGCCGACTATATTGCATTATTTGGGCATACCTTCTCCTGGGGAGATGACGGGGAGTAGTTTGATTTTGCCTGGGGGCTGATTTACCCGGGTATATACCTCGGGGCCCCAGAACAAACAAGTTGAACCCGTTGTATTATAAGGCTTTGGTGATGGAAAAAATTCAACTTGTTTTTATGGGCAGGTATACCCAATAACTAACGCTCACGCCTCCAAATTTTCCTATCATTGCTCACATAAACGGCGCCATCGCCAAAAGTTACGCGACATGGCTCGTTCGGAACCAAAGAGGCTGCGTTATAAGGCTCCAGCGTTGCATCATGCACAATCCTTACACAAAATGCAGACTCTATAAGGGTAGTTCTATCTATATCTGACGAATCCGACGATAAACCTAAGTTAGAAAGGAAAACGATATTCGTGAACGATGACTCGAAAATGCTCCTGTATTAATACTACGAACGCTCATAGGCAGCACTATGGTTTTCAACGACGAACAGCCGCAAAACATGCTCGCTTTAATTACTTCAATGTTACTGCCCAAGAATGTTAATGTCGTCATTTGTTTACATCGAAGAAATGCCCTTTCACCAATTTGTTCTACTAATGGTGGAACTGTGATTCCTTTTAACTCATGGTTGTCTGCGAACGCGCCTACGCCAATCATCTTAAGTTGGGAACTAGGATCAAATGTAACAGAACGAAGTTGACACTTAGAAAAGGTATAACTACAAATTTCTTTCACGCTGGCTGGAATGCGTATCTCCGTAAGGCCGCAGCCATAGAAAGCCTCCTTACCGATATATTCTAATGTTGGCGGAAAGTAAACAGCCTGAACGTGATCACAATTTATAAACGCACGATCTTGCACCTTTTTCGTATCAGGAGGCAGAATTATTTCCCTTACGTGATGAAGTGAATCGCCAAAAATACATTTCAGTGTATAATTTTTAATTGGAAAATTGATAAATAAAGCAATATTTTTACTTAAAACCGCCCGAAAAAATGGGTCAATCTTGATTATGTCCAGACCAGAGTCGCGTTCCTCCTTTTCCGGAACATAAGCGTCAACAGGACGAAATTCGCAGCCTTCGAAAAATCCCCATTGCTGAGTATACGAATCGATTAGACGCCAATTTACTTCATTAAGACAGACTTCACACTGAAGGCCACGTATAATATCTCCAACGTCGGATTCATATTTCGATCTAAAAATGTTGCTCAACCAGCCAGCTGTATGAAGTTTGCTGGAAGAAATGTGGTCTGGAAGGGATACGCGATGTATAACTACGCGACAGATATCGCATCTACTCAAAATGCCAGACCCTACGCGCGTGGGAATATTAGGAAATATTATTTCACCAAGTGCGCAATCAGCAAAAGCATTGGATTCTATCGTTAACGATGCATCGTCTGCGTGTAAATCATCGCAAAATTCAACAGAGTGCAGATACTTACACTGAAAGAAGGCGCGTTTGCCAACAACTCGGACTGAACTTGGAATATCAATAGACGTAAGAGATGTCTCACTAAATGCTTCTTGGCCTATACTAATTAATCTACTGCCAGGCTCAAATTTGACGGAAACAAGACTGTAGCAACCATGAAATACCTCATCGCCTATACATTGTACTTCACTTGGAATGATGATAGACCTAACCGCAGTATTGTAGAATACCATACGCTCTATGGTAGCTAACTGACTATCAGGCTCAAATATCACGTGCTGCAGCTTATTGCAAAACGAAAAAGCACCATATTTCAGTCTAGTCACGTTGGCTGGAATTGTAATCGCGGCAATTCTGCTGTTATAGAATACTCCATCGCTCACTACTTTCAGCTTGCTCTCCTGAGCAAACGAAACATGCCACTCACTAATATACAGCTCACTAACATGCGTGTTTACGACTACCACGCTTGCTGGAATATTTATACGTAGCTGCCGTGTACGAAATGCGCTTGTCGTGAAGCTTGTTAACTGACTGTTCACACCAAAAACGACGCCCATAGGGCGAAAATCGTGAAATGCTTTATGATGTATTAGCCTGACACTGTCTGGAAAAAATACGTGCGTTATTCTACGGGAATCGATCTCCTTTAAATAGGGCGCAAATATAGACCTGGACACCTCATACAAACCGTTGTTGAGGACGAGCACGCTACCAACGATTGAAAAAGGACGTGAGTGTTTATTTTTAAAATAAATAAGCCATTCCTCATTCGACATCCTTTTTTGACGATTCAACTCATCCTCCGCCCTCCTTCTTCTTAATTCATCCTCCGCCCTCCTCCTTATTAAACGATTCAACTCTTCATTATCCGCCGCCCTCCTTCTTAAACGATCCAACTCCATTGTTAAACGATTCAACTCCCTTATTAAAGGATCCAACCATTCATCATTCATTATTGATGAACGATCGACGAGTTGGGCGCTTTGCAATACACAACTTGCGGACAATAATGCTAATCCAAATACTATATTCTTCATTATCTTTTTCCTATAAACAAAAGCTGACGATTAAATAAAAAATGAATAACTGCTACCATGGGCAGGTATAACAATAATTAACTAGCACTCACACTCCTCCAAACTCCTCGATCATTGCTCACAAAAACTGCGCCATCGTCAAAAGTTACGCGACAAGGCCGATGAGTAACCGAAGCACTCCATGCGTGAAATATATTTGTTAAAAAATTAATCCTATCTGACAAATTTGACGACAAGCCTTCGCTAGAAATGAAAACGATATCAGTCAAATATGACCCGGCAAATGCTCCTTTCTGGATGCCGCTAATGTGATACAGACTGATGGCTTTCAACGACCTACAGTTGAAAAAAATGCCAGTCGATATTTCAACATTATTGCCCGAGAATGTGAATTTCGCCATTCGGTCACATTCAGCAAACGCAAATTCACCAATTTGTCCTACTGATGATGGAACTGTTAATTCTTTTAACTCATGGTTGCCTGCGAACGCGTGATTCTCAATAATCCTAAGTTGGGGATTCGCATCAAATGTAATAACGCTAAACTTACCCCTAGACAAAGCCCCATAACCAATTTTTTCCAAGCTAGCTGGAAGGCAGATCTCAGTAATGCCGCAACCACAGAAAGCCTCCTTATCTATATGTTTTAATGTACTCTCTGGCGGAAAAGAAACAACCTGAATATTTTTACAACAAGCAAACGCACGATATGGCACTTTTTCCACACCAGGAGCCAGGATGATTTTATTTACGTGAGAAAATGAATCGCCAAAAGCGCACTGCAGCATGTTCTGTCGTATTCGGCAATTGATGAGTACAGCAACATCTTTACTTAAAATCGTCAGAAAAAATGGATCGATCTCTACTATGTCTAAACCAAAGTCGCGGACATGCACTATCGGAACATAAGGTTCAACAGGACGAAATTCGCCGCCTTCGAAATATTCCCATCGCTGAGTATACGCATCGATTAGACGCCAATCTACTCCATTAAGACAGACCTCACATTGAAGGCCGCGTATAATCTTTCCTTCCTTTCTAACAGGCGAGCCGTGTTTCGATCTAAAACGATTGCTCAACCAGCCAGCTGTATGAAGTTTGCTGGCAGCAATGTTGTCTGGAAGTGGGAAGCGTATAGTTACGTGACGGAGATTACCGCAATCACTCAGAAAGCCAGACCCTATGTGCGTAACGCAAGGAGGAATGTCTATTTCATCAAGTGCGCTACCAACAAGAGCGTCGGATTCTATTGTTAACGATGCACCGTTTGCGTAGAATTCATCGCCAAATACAAAATCGTGCAGTTTCTGACACTGAAAGAAGGCGGACTTGTCAATAACTTGGACTGAACTTGGAATGCAAATCGACGTAATGGCGGAACACATGAATGCTCCTTTCCCTATACGAGTTAACCTACAATCAGACTCAAATTTTACGGTTTTAAGCTTATTGCAAGAAGAAAAGACATTATCGCCTATATATTGTACTTCACGTGGAATGGTTATGGATATAATTGCGGCCCCAAAGAAGGCCTTGCTACCTATGGTAGTTAACTGGCTGCCCGCCTCAAACATCACGTGCTGCAGGTTCTTGCAATACATAAACACCTCTGATTCCAATTCAGTCACGCTGGCTGGAATTGTCATAGATTCAATTGAGACTCGCAGGAACGTAGCATTGCTCACGACATCCAGCCTGCTCCCCGGAGCAAACGAAACACAACGCAATAGACAATCATGAGTCGCGGGTTTCACAACTCTGTTTATGATCATCACGCGTTCTGGAATATTTATATGTAACAACGTGCCAGGAAATGCGTCCATTGCTAAGCTTGTTAACTGACTGTTTGCACCAAAAACGACACCGACAACGCTATTAAGACCGTGAAATGTTTTACTGTGTATGACCGTAACACTGTCTGAAATATATATATACTTTAGGCGACGGGGAGCGAGCACCTTTAAGTAGAGCGCGAACGTATCCTTGGACAACTCTTGCAAACCGTTGTTTACGATAAGCGCATTCCCAACGATTGAAAAAGGACGTGAGTTGTTCTTTTTAAAAGGAAGCCCTCGCTCATCATTAGGCATACCTATTGATGATGGACTGACTAGTTGGGCGCTTTGCAGCATACAACTTGCGGACATTAATGCTAATCCAAATATTATATTCTTCATTGTTTTTCCTATTAAACAAAAGTTGACGATCGAATAAAAAAAAGACGATTAAACAAAAAACGAACAATGTCGTCCGCGTGTTTGCAACATGGATAATCATGCGAACATGCCTTGCAATAAAAAACATTTGAATTTTTGTCACGACCCAAGCATTGTGTCGTAGAAATCTCAGCTTTTCTATTGTTTTTATGGGCAGACATAACGGACGGACGCAGTTGCCTTAGTTAATACATCGTTGCTATCGTAACAGTTAATAGAACTAATAGCCAGTTAAAATTGCAAATATACCCCTGTTTTGATACTTTTCCTATAATTTGAAGTTCATATGACTCAAAGCTTCTATGGAGACAAAAATTCAAATGATTTTTACGGAAAGGTATAGAATGGGGTAGAAACATCGTTTTTATAGGAACGGCCCCGCCAATGGAAGAAAAAATGCGCATCGCAAAGTATTTGGCCCACAAGAACCTCTGCTCTCGCAGGGAGGCGGAACGGCGCATCGCGCAAGGGGATGTGCTCGTCAATGGCCAGCGAATAGACACCCCGGCTTTTTTTGTGGATGACAACGACGTAGTGCTTTTTCAGGGGGAAAAAGTCGCGCCGCCCCAACCTCCGACGCTGTGGTTGTACTACAAGCCTACCGGCGAAATCACGACTCACAGCGACCCGCAGCACAGGAAGACGGTGTTCGATTCTGTTGCGGAGCAGTATGAGCTGCCGCGCGTGATTTCGGTCGGGCGCCTCGATATAAACTCGGAGGGGCTGCTGCTGCTCACGAATAGCAGCCCGTTTGCGCATGAGCTGGAGACTCAGCATGCAGAGCGCGTTTACCACATTCGCGTGTTTGGGACGGTGAATATGCAAATGCTGCGGAAATACGCGTCGTTGATGCGGGGGCCGGAGGAAGGGGCCAGGACGGAGCCTGCGAATCAAGGGGCACGCACGAAGTCTACCGGGGAGGGGGCTAATAAAACCGATGGGGCGCATTCTGACAGGATGAGTACACCTTATAATAAAACCGATGGGGCGACGTTTGATAAAAAGGAAGCGCCCGATATCGTATTGCGTAATGTTGTTATTGCTGGCATACGGTACGCACCAATTTATTTGCGTTTTGGTCCAAGAATGGATGCGACACGCGCTATAACGGCAAACAAATTAGGACATGAGGCGATACGCGCTATCGCGGCAAACAAGCTAGAACATGATGCGACACGCGCTATCGCGACGAACAAATTCGAACATGAAGCAACGCAAACGTTCTGCAACAACAAACGAGATGATAAATTCTTCGAAGATTTATTCCCTACGGCCCGCAATTTTTGGATTCAAGTAACAATATTTGAGGGAAAAAATCGAGAACTTCGCAAAGTTATGAATTTATTAGGATTGCAAGTCAACAGGCTTATTCGAATAAAATACGGACCATACGAACTTGGAGCAATGCACCCTGGTGAATTACGCAGGGTAGCAAATGTACACCTGCCCATAAAAACAATTTGAATCTTTATTCTCGTCGAAGCTTTGTATTACAACGATATTCAAATCGTTTGTTATGGGGCCTCGGTATCTACGCCTTTTGATACGCCGCCCTTGCTGGTTAAAAAGAGGACATTTCTAAATTGCAGAACCAGACATTTCTAAATTTCGTTGACACCCAAAATTACGCCTTGATAATGCTCTTGCGTCTTGGTATAATACTCACGAGGAATGTCATTAACCCTTCTAAGTGAAAGTTCTTAGAGTGATAAAGATTCAGATCGTTTGAATGTCTCGGGGGCGCGAATCTATTAATTTTAGATTTATTATATAATTGGAGTTATTATGAAATCATCAAAAAACATTGCTTTATTAGCATCAAACCTGTCGTTGCTTGGATGCAGCACAGCAATTGAAAGTGCTGTGAAAGAACATCCACAAACCGGAGTTGCCTTCGCTAATCCACTTCCGCCTTCACCAGATATTGATCAAAATTCACAAAATGAACAACCAGGTACAGAGGATGTCAGATATTTAAAAATAGAGGAGTTGCGGGCCAGTTTAGAGGCTAGCTGTGACGTGATTGGCAAGGAGAAATCTCTATTTGCAGATAGGACACTGCCCGACAAAACTACGGACCTATCAACAATTGAACACATGGAGAAATCTTTGTTCATGGAGGCGCTTACACTTTTTGCAAAAAAACAGTGGTCAAAAGGTAGGCAAGTACGTATCATGATTGATTTATTAAAAAGGCCAGGCGATAGTACAATACTAGCGCAAAAGGTCGATATCAATGGTGTGATAGATCAAGCATTCCAGTTTTATCGCAAATTTATTTGCAACCCAAGATACGAGTCTATCTATGGAGATCCACGGCCGCGATGGAACAATATAATTAGGCAACCTAGTTTGGTGAGTAACCCCGAAAAAAAGGCCACGTGTTTTGGTAGCTCGCAATATGGACATTATATAAAGTTCAAGGAAATTGCAGTAGAGGAAATGTGTACCGAAATGTTTTACTGTGCGTTTTTACGTGAAGTCTCATATTCTATCTATTATCAGTCGACCAACTATAACAATCCGTTGAACAGAGAGCTATTTGCGTGTTTTGTCGAGATCGTGGCACTGAGTCAATGCTCTGAGGCTTTTATAAGAGAATGGATGAGAATCCGTGTAACAGGAGCGTTTATTGACTATTTGTCATGTTGTGGCTTAACTACCAAAGCAGGGATAGCACAAAGGGATCCATCAAGCGTCGTGTCGAGTTTAGAGTTTACACAAGCGGCTATCCACGTAGCGTCTGAGTTAACAGGATCACCTGCAATAGAAACAGTACTGAAAGAGAATAATGGAAACGTTGAACTTATTGCAAAGCTCGTACGTGAAAACAGTTGTTGTAGGTGGAAATATTTTCATTTTGTATGTATGGCCGTTGCGCTACAGCGCGTTGTGAACGAACCACCCCAAGATTGTGCTGCATTTTGGTGTGCGAAACCTTCTTTGTATTCTTTTTGTCATTCTACATGGTGTATGAAGAACTTTGATGCATATGTGGAGAAATTGATCAAAATAACGAACCGACCAGATTTTTCATTAAAAAATTCGTTCCTACTCAGCAATGCTATAGCTACGCCCCATGCGATTCCATCCAGCGTAGAGATCCTCAATGCAAGTTATACCTATAGATATCGCAACGTACCCATCATAACATTTGAACGTGGGTCCCAACTGAGACGGATCGAAAAAAACGCTTTTCGGTCTTATTTGTCATTGTCATCTATCTGTATCCCTGCCAGCGTAAATGTCATCTGTGAGCATTGCTTCTTTGAGTGTTACTACTTAGCCACCGTAACATTTGAAGCTGAGTCCAGATTGAACCGTATCGAAAAATGCGCTTTTAAGAATTGTTATTCCTTGTCATCTATCTGTATCCCATCCAGCGTAGAGTTCATTGGTGAAAGTTGTTTTTCTTGGTGTAGCAAATTAGCCACCGTAACATTTGAATCTGAGTCCAAGCTGAGCCATATCGAAAAAAGCGCGTTTCAGTATTGTTATTCCTTGTCATCTATCTGTATTCCA
>JAISXM010000031.1 GCA_031270515.1 Holosporales bacterium
GAAAAACCATACCTCTGCAAAGATTGTGCCTTCGTTACAAGACTTCGTGACGTTTCTGTGTCTGGATTCTTTGCATTGCTGTGCGCAAACTGTATAAACATTGACATTGCGTCCTGCGCTTCTGCTGCACTAGCGAATGCAGTACAAGCATTCATAAAATCGTGAATAACCGCTGGAGGCAACGCATCAACCCGCTCTGCACCTGCATCTGCAGTAGCATGACCTTGACACGATGTTGCTGCGACAGCGCCAAAAATCGCGGATAAACATAAAGTCTTTCCGAAAAGACACTGGATAAAACGCCACACATTCCACCGTCCCATGACATCCCCACATGAGCTACACTCTAATGCGATCGTGTCATAACTCTGTTACTAAATCGTTAACGTTGTGACGAATTTATACCTGCTCATAAAAACAATTTGAATTTTTATCCTCACCGAAGCATTGTCTTACAACGAGCTTCAAATTGTTTGTTATGGTCGAGTGGGCCAGAGGAGTTTCACATCTCGCCTCTCACGGAACCGCAAAGGTCTGTATAAGCAGCGGTCTGTTTCTCATAAGCAGCGGTCTGTTCCTTAAAGCCAGCGATCTGTTCCATTAGTGATTCAATGCTTGCCACGAACTACGCCGCATCTTTAAACTAAGCCAGCACAATTCATATCACAAACGTTTAAATTTGCAAAATGCCCGGGGGGGACTGAGCAGTAACCAAAAAGGTTGTCCGTTCGTTGTTTCGGTGACCGCGGTCCCCCATAAAAACCCTTTTTTGCGAATCACCCCTGTTTTTGCTAATATCGGCCGGGGGAAGTTTATTATATTTACTGCACTTGTTAAAGTCTCGTTTAAAAAAAGCAGCCTGGGCTGCATTTGCGATATTTGCCGGGGCGCTCATTGTAATTAAGCCCATAAAAGGCCGCCCCTGCGTCAATATCTACTGCTGGTATGGCGCGCTACCGCAGAGCGTCATCGAGCAATTTGAAGCCGAAACCGGCATTCACGTGCACTATGACGTGTTTGACAACAACGAAATGCTCGAAGCGAAATTGCTCGCCAGCAACTCCGGGTATGACGTTGTTATGCCCACAATCACTCCGTATGGCGCCCGACAACTGCACCTACGCATTTATCATAAATTGGACAAATCAAAGCTTCCCGCGCTGCGTCAAATAGATCCCGTTTTACAAGATAAAATCAAAGACATCGACGCCGACATGGACTACTTGCTGCCGTATTATTGGGGGACAACAGGTATTGCATTTGACGAAGACCGTTTAAACGCAATTATTCCAGATATCCCAAAAGACGACACGCAATTATTATTTGATATAAATGTGGTAAAAAAAATCAGCCCATACGGCATAAGCCTCCTCCAGGAACCAGTCGACGTCTTCCCTTGCTTTCTGGAGTACCTTGGCAAAAACCGCAACAGCCGCTCCCTGGAGGACCTGTGGTACGCATCCCAGCGCCTAGCAGAAGTGAGCCAGTACATCCGCCGCTTTTCGTCCTCCCGCTTTGTGATCGACCTGGTCCTGGGCGACGTCTGCGTAGCACAAGCGTGGTCGGGCGAAGCGTTGCGCGCCATAGACGACGCACGCAAAATCGGACGCCACATTCGCTACATCATCCCCAAAAACGGCGGAGACATTTGGATCGACGCAATCGCCATCCCAATTGGGGCGCCGCATGTGAATAATGCACATGCGTTTATTAATTTTTTGCTGCGTCCAGATATTAGTGCGCAAATAACAAATCAAACGCAAATAGCGACGATGGTGGCCGAGGCAAAGCCGTTAATTAAGAAAGAAATTCTAACTAATACGCTCATTTTCCCCACGCACGACACGCTCAAAAGTTTGCAAATTTCGCCTGTATTTACAGGGCAAGCCGCCGAAGCATACGAGCGCATCAGGATGCGTATGTGGGCTCAGATAAAGATGCTGCGCCCAATGGACAGGGATTATTTTGATACAATCGTGCAAAAACAATGCGCGCGCACCAGGAAGTAAAAGAGGCGATATGTTAAAAAAGAAACCACCATTTATACTCGTATTCGGATACGCATTCTTGTATATACCCATCCTATTCCTTATTGTGTTTTCATTTAACAAATCCATATTTCCCGGGGTGTGGGTCGGCTTCTCGCTCAAGTGGTACAGGGAGCTTTTCAGCAACACCGTCCTGTGGCAAACCGTAAAAACCAGCGTCCAAATTGCCGCCATATCTGCCACTGGGGCCGTCATATTGGGCACACTTGGGGCGCTCGCCTTGAATCGCTTAGGCAACTTCCGGGGGCGCACGTTGTTTTCCATGTTGTCGTCGGCGCCGTTGGTCATGCCCGAAATCATCTTGGGCATATCTCTGCTGTTGATGTTCGTCATGGGCGAGCGGCTGCTAGGAATCCCGTCAAAGCGCGGCGTGGCAACAGTAACGATAGCCCACATAACGTTGGCGATGTCGTACGTGATCTTGATCGTGCAATCGCGCTTGAGCGACTTCGACATGTCGCTCGAAGAAGCTGCACTCGACCTAGGGGCGCGCCCATTTCAAGCGGTCATATCCGTCACGCTGCCCATCATAGCGCCGGCAATATTGGCGTCGTGGCTGTTGTCGTTCGCGCTGTCTTTGGACGACGTTGTCATCGCGAGCTTCCTCACGGGGGCCCAAGCGACGACGTTGCCTATCTTGATATTCTCCAGCGTAAAACTGGGCATCACGCCGGAAATTAATGCGCTGGCAACGATATTGGTCGGCGCAATGAGCTTGATCATTACGGCAATTGGGTTTGTGCTGTATCGTAGGAATACAATGACGCGCCGTACTTGATATATATCAGGTCCCGTGCGTCAAAATAAGGAGGCTTTAGGATCACGAGAGTAGACAGTAGCGGTAACGCTACTGTCTACTCTCGTGCACACCATAGAATAAAATGATTGACATTATGCTTTTTGATTTGTTATTCTCGTGAATACATTGAATCGCAATCTAGGTAAGTGTAGATATGATATATAATAAAAAAATGAAATGGGTGCTCGTTGGAATTCTGACTAGCTTGAATACAAATTTAAACGCGTCTATAGCTATTTGCAGCCCGCATCCTATGAGATATGCTCGTCCAGACAATGTGTTACCCACGATTTACGGACAAATAGGTATCATTAACTATAGTGAAGATCTACCGCCGTATACAGAGTATTTTGATTTATTGCCGCATGATGACTCTGTTCCCAAAATTACAAATCCTGTATTAAATGAATTTAATTTACTCTTTGAATACCCCAAAATATGCGGAGATAAAGATGTTAAACAACTGCCTGCAGGTGTTAAAGCACAACTTGATATGTTCTCGCGCCAAGAATTACCTGCGACTCAAATAATGGTGCTGTCTAGTGGTGTGTTTAATGTTATACGGAATGGTCTGAGTTGGCTAAATATAGAAAGATACCTGTGTGAAAGACTGATAAAGGACGGTGTTTGCGGTGCTGATAATCCGGTAAAAACATTGAGGACAGGTGTCTCATCGTATATCAGCGAATGGTTGGATACGGAGTTGTCTCCTTTTGCCGATTCAGTCGTGCTGAGTATGCATTACCGACGACCATTATCACCTTATGACGCAGAGCTAATAGCCATGAAGTTTTACCAAGCGAGTGTTTGTGCCCGTCAGATTGAAGACTGGTTACAAGCAATCTATATTAACAATACTACTAATCCACGCGTAAAGATGAGCGCCTCTTCTATAAGTCGCATGTATGACTATTATGCTAAAACGATACGTGATGTGTATAATTCCATATCCGAAAATGATCCCTTGCGGTCAAAAGTATTCATGCCTCTATATTTGCGCTCTGTTCCTAACCATGTCGATGGGCCAGATATGCATACGGCACGTCAGTATGTGTGGAGTGTTTTCCTACAAGAGGATTGTCCGCAAATGTTGCAACAAGGGTGGAAATGGCCTGATGTGCCACAAACATGGCAAGCTGGATGGGATGTAATCTGGTGTATCGAGTTTGATAAAGCACTACGCTCATTTAGGCCAGTCGTGCAACAGCACGAAAGACAATATTCCATACTGCAGTCGTGGTGGTATGAAATTAGGGACGTATTGCCGATGGTATGTCCGTCAGAATTGCTGGAAATGGCCGAAGATTTGCTATGGAACGCGCCTCTGAGCGGAGAAGGCATGCCTGTGAAGCAAATTGTGTCTCGGGCCTGGATACAAGCATGGCAGCAAATGTGTAATAAGGCTCAGACCATAGATAGAAATGCATCTCGTCAATATATGCAGTCATATATAGAGCGTTTGCTAGAGCAAAGTCGTGCAACGCAAGATTGTCCTACGAGTACGAACTATCCTGATCATTTCATCGAATATTATTTACACTTTGAAGACCCCGTTATATACGGAGATAAAGCTGTTCAGCAGCTGCCTCTAGATGTTAAAGAAATGCTAGATCTGTTTTTGCGCAAGAGATTGCCTGATGATAAAGTAGAGTCTTTGGCTAGTGGTATATTTAATGCGATGCTTGTAAATGGTCAGGTTTGGCTAGGGATAGAAAGATATATGGTAGAAAAAATCGTAAAGAGAGGGGACTATTTCTATCATGATTTTTATGATTATGTAAAAAAATTAGTTTTGCATGTTACACCGTACGTTGGCGAGTGGTTTTTGTCGGAGGTGTCTCAGTTCGCCCCCTCAGTTTTGCAGTGTCTTTGTGATCAACAACCATTACCACGTGATATAGCAGAATCAATCGCAATAAAGGATTTTCAAGCGGCTACGTGCTATAATTGCTATAGTATTAAAGAATGGATACATACAACCTATACTCACATTAGCGACGATAGTGTACGTGATATATGTGCAAATGGTGTTCAACGGATCGTTACGCAGCTATGTGATCTGCATAATAGTCTCTACAAACAGGATCTTTTTCAGTCACAATCATTCATTCCTATGTTTGCGCGCCACTACCCTTCAAGCTCTGAGCCATCTAAGCGTGCGGCACGTCCTGGCGTATGGTGTGACTTCCTACTGGAGGACTGTCCGCAAATGTTGCAACAAAGGTGGAAATGGCCTAATGTGCCACAAACATGGCCAGCTGACTGGAAGGTAATATGGTATCAAAATTTTTTACAATTATTATGCTCATTGGAACCAAAAGTACGACAGGCTGACATCCCATATGCTCTCCAACAGTTATGGGGTGAACATGTTATGGAGATGTTGCCGATAACATGTCCGCCAGATTTGATGAATGCGCAATCTAAACTCAACTTGCAGTCGAGAGGACCTGCCATAGCATGCATGCAAGCGCCAATTGTGTATCAGGCCTGGATACAAGCTTGGAAGCAGACGTGTGATCAGCTTTGTCATACGCCTGAATGATGTGGCGGGACGTTCCAATCAACACCATTTGACTGGGGTATATAGTTAAACACTATAAAAACTCGGCACCGCCTTTGCTTCATTCACAATGTTTCTAAAGCAATGCGCTGCTAGGTTTTTATAGTGTTTAGCTATAGTTAGCGTGTCGTATCTGTCAGCATAACCATCCGCCCCGCCTGCGTTCCTGGGGGGATCATATCCGTCACCTCCCCCTTGCCGTCAATCATGCACGATATGCCTGTATTGGCGACCCGCACCAGCGGAACCCCGCTCTCAATGACGCGCAGCCTATCCACGGCGAGGTGCTGCCACAGGATCGGCCGCGCGAACCAGCCGTCGTTCAATATTTGCAGCGTCCATTTATTGTTTGGATCCACACGCTCTGGGGCGCACTCTTGCAGCAATAGCAACAATGCACCAGATTTACGGCGGCCTCGACGTACACGAACTTTCGCATGAGTCTGTTTGGTTTGCTTATGCATCATCTCTGAGCAAATCCTCGCTTGAAATTGTGGGATGCCTGGGATGCTGACCGACGCGGAGTTTGTCCCCGGAGTACAGTCAATGCTGTTCGTCGCGGAACTAAATAACGTAGGAAAAACCGTTCGCAGAGGAACGTATTCACCGAACGGAAGCAGCTTTATTTTGTCGTATACGCGTTCTACTCCTTTTTTGGACACAATAAACATACTGTTGTACCATTTGGGCGTTTTGACGGCGGGATCAATTCTGTCTGCGCCAAAAACGACAACGCTATCACCTGCTGCAGCTTGAATTTTCGATATGATATTGCTTGATGTCGTAATAAATTGCGTGATTGCTGTCTCCGGAAATATGACCATTTTGGGCGCGACTTTATTGCTGTTTTTTTTATATTTATTGAGCAACGATATCATTTCCTTCGTTATAGACGCTTGATTCTCTTTTATCAGCTTTGTTTCCTGCGATACATTTGGCTGAATGATTAACAGGGGAACAACTTTCTCCCCTACAACCGCAGGCTTCGACAGCATAACTACGCCAAAAACGACGACTCCGACCATGGATGTGCCCGTAACGATGCGCAACGAAACTGAGCGATCGCAGAAGAACGACGCCAGAAACATAACCCACAGTGCTGACAAAAAAACACTGCCGCACAGGTGTATGATTTGAATAAATACGCGCGCGATACTTATGTTTTCAAACGCGAAGAGCTGTGCTGTCAGGTTCCACGGGAATTGCAGGAAAAACGCCCCTCTGCACATTTCAAATAAAAACCAACATAACGAGAACGTTAATGTAAACATGGGGTAGGGCTCGGGGCACGTCTTTTGGCAAAGATATTCCATAATGTTGGATTTTTTGCTCAAGTCGCCTGCGGTTGTTGTTGACGCATGACTCGAGGTGGGCGAAGCGGAGCTTAGTGCAGGCCGTGCGGGGCCTTGCGCGGTTTTATCATATGCATTTTCTTTTAATAGTAATTGTTGTACAGCGAATGCTCCACCAAGGATGCTTCCCCAGTATAGAGCCAAGAATAACAGGCACGGCAAGAATAGCAACAATTGTCCCGTCAACAGAAAGGCTTTGTATATGCCGAACAACGATGCAAAAATAAACGCTCCACCAAAACTTAATCCGTAAATAAATCCATAGAGCACTCGCGGTGGTTGTAACGACGCCATCGTTCTGCAAAACAAGATCAATCCCGCGGATGAAGTCAGTAAGCGCAACAAAAATGATAAGAACTGGTAGTTTCCCGGAAATGGTGGGTAGAAACTTAGCCCGTATAGTACGCCTCCAAGGCAGCACATTTGGCTCCCAGCGAAGAGATTTCGAGCACTTTCTTTGGATAATTCGCGAAAATAAGACGCAAATTGTTGATACTTTTTCGAAAATATTCCTGAATGCTTTTCCATAAACACAATTTTTTGCCAGTTTTTTTGCCAATAACAGATCAATGCAAATCCATATTGCCAGGTGATGCGTGATAAATCTGAAAAATCTTAACGTTTTCTTTACCTTTTTGTGATATAATGCCATCCACAACCCCCACCCACCCAGGGGGCGTGCGAAAAGGACGCATCTGCTACATTTTATTATGTCATTGCAAAGGTTAATAATGCAACCACTTTTGCAAAACTACTCACTCAACTTTTTTTATATTGTGATTATACTGCATCGTTTTATTGAATAGCCCCCGCGAGCACCGAACCCGCGCCCTGATAGTACTTTTGCGATTGGGTAGCACTGAATAAAACCCAGGTAGAACCGCTCCATTGGCGAAATTATGCAGGCAGAGTCGTCCCCTCAACTAAATTAAGCCCACGCGGAGCAGTTCCATTGGCGGAATTAAGCCCAAACAGAGCCGTTCCATCTGTACTCGACGTTTGCTATTGTTACTATGTCGATCAAGCTATCGTCTACGTGTATTAACCCCACGGTGGTTGCAACTGAAGTGCCTAGGTCCAGCACACTTCGCCCAGAGGGAACATTGGTCAACAGCGGAATACCAGCCCGAGTTAATCCGAGCACACCGTTAATATACGCAAGCAACTCCGCTCCATTAACGGCCCTCAGCACATCCTGCCCAGGCGTAAAACTAAACGCCACCACCGTCCCAAAACCGCCAGTTTTCATGTTTGCACAGGATGATGCAACGCCATTCGCGGCCGCCCCTGTCTCCGTCAAATATCCCACAAGGTTTACCTCACAATTCGTGTATCCCCAACAAAAACTCCCCAAAGATGACAAAATCTGATCCGACAAATAAAAATCCCCCTGATCCGACAAATAAAAACCCCCAAAAGATGACAAAACCTGATCATTGATAGCCGCACGCTTAGAAAATGCCTCGTCCTCTAATTTTTTTTCATTAGGGGGGAGCTGTTTCTCCAATCCTCCGCGACGTGCGTCGAGTTGTGCTTTAAGCGAAGCAAGTTCTTCGAGTTCTGCTTGAAGCGAAGTAATTTTGTCATCTTGTCTTCTAAATTGATCAAGCAGTTCTTTAATTTTGTCCTGCCGTGCTTTTATCTGATCATCCTTCCTTTTTAAGTCTCTATCCATCGCTAGAACCAACGTTTGGACATTCTTGCCGGCCCCCTTGGCTTTTTCCCTCAGTTGTGTGACTGTAGCTAATTCACCTAGAGAGAGTTGTTTCCAACATTCGATAACTCCGTCAGTAATTATAGGTGGGAAAAAGATCGCCTCACATGACTCAACAGTAGCAACCAGCATACTTAGCGCACCAATTCCAGATAAAATTATTCTATTCATATAAATCATATAAAAAAAATCAAAAAAACGAATGCATTCTCTTTTGTATCACTTTGATGAGTTCGAGTCAATAGGATATTCGCGATTGTCATCGCAATTTAGAAACGTCATCTTTTTTGCATGGAGACTTCGCTCGCCTAATACTCCATGCTCCATGCTCCAGCGCGTTGGAACGTGGTGCATCGCACTGATCGACTTTTTATGTACGACCTTGGCGCACGGCGATCAATAACACGGGCGGATACAGGGGGTGATTAGCTTCATATTTTGGGGTGGCTTGGATCAAGACGATTCTCCTTCGTTATCTGGAGCCCCACGGCTGTAAGCTCTAGAAGAGTGGGCTCTCTACCTCATGTACTGTGACGTGCGTCGACTTCTGTTTTAGGCGAAACAAGTGCACTTAGTCGTGCTTTAATTTGAGCAATTTTGTCCCCTTGTGCTTTAAGTCGTCTCTGCAATTCTTCAGCTTGGTCCTGTAGTTCTCCTATCTGACCATACTCCTTTTTTATTTCTGCGTCAGTCTGTTGACACAGCATAGAGTACTGATTGTAGGTATCTGTTACTTCATCATCCCATTTTGTGATGCGACTTGAGGTGGGTTTAACGACTTTAGGTCGCCAATAGCCATTATATCCTTGATCATATCCAAGTAGACTTGTAGATCCAAATGACTCCGCAGTAGGAATCATCATGCTTAACGCACCAATTCCAGATAAAATTATTCCCTTCATATAAAAGCCTAAAAAATGAATATCATTCCTCCTTATATCGCATTACAGCGCTTGAGTCAATATGATATTTGCGCTGACAATCGCGACTGTCCTATTGACTCGAACGCATCAAAGTGATATAAAAGAGAATATATTTGTTTTTGAGCTTTTTTATATGATTTATATGAAGAGAATAATTTTATCTGGAATTGGTGCGTTAAGCATGCTAGTTGCGACTGCCGAGTCATGTACTATAACTATAGTGGAAGTTGTGCCTGATCTATCATTGTGGGGATATATCCTTTCGATTAACTTAAATAGAATCGCACGAGTGAAGAGAAATCTCGAATATCTCAAAATGCACCCCCAAGCGCTGACTAAAGCGATTCGTGAAATTAACGGATATGTGGATGAGCAGCTTAAAGCACTGCAGGAGAAAGAGACAGAATTGCAGAGCCTACTTGAAACACAACAGGGCCAAATTGCTTGGATTGAAGAACAAATCGAAGCACTTCGCAAAGAATTGACTGAAGAGCTCCACCATCTAGAGTCCGAAACGGGAGTGGCTCCAGAGAACGAAGGTGAATCGTATTGATCCAGCCACCGAAAAAAACATGAAGTGCTGGATCAACATTGCCCTGAACTACTTTCATTACCTAACCTGTATCAGCAAAACCAGCTGACCGTGCTGTTGGTCGCCTGGCGCCAGTCGACTTAGCCGTTGATCACCGCACACCCAAGGGAGCACAGTAATTTTACGTTTGACACTATAGCCAAACACAAAAACATTATACCAAAGGACAAAAAGTTTATCATGGCGATGCGCCACGTTCCGACGCGTTGGAACATGGAGTGTGACGCGGACGAAGTATTCATTCGAAAAAGATGACATTTCTAGGTTGCAAGCCCGAATACTTCTAAATTGCATAGACACAGCGCAAATATCATATGTCAACGCAATTTAGATAATGTCCGGTTCTGCAATTTAGAAATGTCCTCTTTTCTTATTGTCATTAATTTCGTTTTGTTTTTGGATATCAATGGTGTTGACGCATAACGTTGTTTTATATACATTCGTGAGTGTAGGGCCCTTAGCTCAGTTGGTAGAGCATCTGACTTTTAATCAGGGGGTCGAAGGTTCGAATCCTTCAGGGCCCACCAATGTGCTCGAAAAATGTTGGTTTTATGAATTTTTCTGAACAAAATAGTCACGTGCGCGCGCGCGGCACATTTGCGCTGTTTTCAGTGTGCGCGTTGCTTTCGTCATGCGCAGAGCGGGTCGTTCGCGAGATAGATGAAGACGTGAGGATCGCACCCACGGCATCGCCCGAATCGTTATATGAGCGGGCCGCGCATCAAATGCATGCGTCCAATTTCAAAATCGCAGCGAACAGTTTTGCCGTCGTTCAGGAGCAATTTCCTTACTCTACTTGGGCCGCTCAATCGCAGATTATGGAAGGATATTGTCGCTACCAAGCGCACCAATATGAGGACGCGATTGACTTGTTCACTATATTTGCGAAGTTGCATCCCCACCACAAGGACACGCCATATGCGCGCTATATGATTGGGTTGTGCCACTATGAGCGCATTGCGATAGTTGCGCGCGACCAGCAGGATGCTTACGACGCGTTGAAGGCGTTCCATGTCGTGCTGACAAAGTTCCCAGCGTGCGACTATGCGAAGGATGCGAAGTTTAAGGTTGATTTTATAAACAATCATTTGGCTACTCAGGAAATGTCGATTGGCCGGTTTTACCAGCATGAGAAAGCATATGTCGCAGCAATGAACCGCTTCAGCAATGTGGTCACGCGCTACCAAACGACGGAGCAGTGTCCAGAGGCGCTGTTTCGGCTCGCGGAGTGTTACGCGACGCTTGATATGCTTGACGACTTTTGGGCAACGTACGATGTGCTTAAGCTGAACCATCCTGACTCGGTGTGGGTGGCTTTTGTTGAAAAATTGGTGGCGTGCATTAAGGAAAAGGAAGCGGCTGGGAGCGCGCAGCCTGGGCAGCCATCGGGCAAAAAACGCGCGCAAAAGCAAAAGGTTGCGACTGATAAAGAGATTCGGAATGCAGATAGAAAGCGCAAAGATGTTAATAAAAAGGGGAAGTTGGCGGATATAACAAAGGATCAATTGCGAGGGAATAAGGACGATCTTATGGATGCGAATCGTGCGCCGTTGCCTCCTGGATATTCCATGCCTTCGGAGGTTCCGGACATTAAAACGAAGAAGAGTACGCGGGATAATCGTTTTTCTGATAAACGCGCGGCGGAAAACCTTTTGGGTATTCGCAACAAGCCTAAGGCTGAATAATCGTTTTTACGGATAAGTGCTGAATAATCGTTTTTATAGACAAGAAAGATCAGCGAAATAATTGTTTTTACAGACAGGAAATGTGTGCGCATAATGAAAGTGAGTTTGGTTATTTGGTCCGTGTTGTTGTTTGATATGTGCACGTGTATAGATGTTGATGCAAGTACTTCTGGGGACGCGCACAATGATGCTGCAGACTCGCTGGGAGCGCTATCCTCAGGTTCGGATGCCACAAAATCGGCGGACGATGAGGCTGGAGCAAAGGCAGGGGCAGGGGCAGGGGCAGGGGCAGGGGCAGGGGCGAGCCAATCGTCAGAATCGCAAGTCCTAACCCCAGAATTCTCCCCCCTAGCAGAATCACAAATTATAACAGCGAATACGCTAAGTGAAGTAAAAGTTGTACTAGACCAGGCAGACACAAAGACCTTAGTTTTATTTGATTGTGATGACGTTTTGATAACCGCAGACGTTCATGTATTTCGGCGAGATCCTGCGACTGAAGGCGGCATTCGCAATGATTTTAGTCGGTTCATTCATCAAAACTACCCGAAGTTGTCAAAGGCAGAGACGCTTACGCATTCTCAAACGATGATTGCGTCCAGCGTGTTTGTGCCAGTAAACGAAGAAACATCCGCGGTTGTTGCGGAGCTGCAAGAGCGTGGCGTTTTATGCTTAGTGATCACAGCAATGCCGCCTGATCCTGCGCCTGGGATGAAAGCTCCGACCAAGTGGCGCAATGATTTATTGGAAAATTTCGGATTTGCGTTTGGGCGCTCGTTCCCATCATGCCGCGATATGGTTTTAGAGGCGGGACAAGGGCCATACAAGCCGCAGTTCAGTCGCGGAACGTTGTTTTGTGGCGCGACGCTAAAGTCTAATGCGCTGGATGTGTTTTTGGGGACAATTGGTTTTGATTCCGATGTTTATAAGACGGCGTCAAATCCTGATACGGCGTCTAGTCCAGAGGCTGCGTCTAGTCCTGATACGACATCCAAAACAGCGTCCTGTTCTGATGCTGCGTCCAATCCTGATACAGCGTCCAGTACTAAAACTTCGTCCAATTCTGAGTTCCATGCCAAAGATTTGCTCGATAAATATTCAACAAATTACCCCGCGCGCATAATATTTATTGACGACGACGTGCGTAATTTAAAAGCAATGCAGGAGTATTGTAAAAACCGAGGAATTCATTTTACGGGCATTCATTACACTGAGTACACGCGCCATGAGGACGCGTATGTATCGCACTGGGATCGTTCTTGTTTTCAAATGGACACATTGATCAAGCATCATATTTGGCTCCCTGCAGCGATTTTGCCTGATTCGAATTTTTCTTTGGATTGGAAGGAGCTGTGCAAAAAAGCGATTACATGTGCGGCGGCGGCACAAGAGGCTTATACGGTTGCGGCACAAGAGGCGAATACCGATGTTGCAAGGACAGCAGCTGTGGCCAGGAAAACCGCTGCTGCGTGCGCAAATATGAACTGCATCACGGAGATTTTAGCAAAAATCAAAAGTACACACACGTCAGACGAAAAAGTGGATGGTGAGTTTCGTGATATAGCGAACGAACTATGCGCCTACGCAAATGCAACTAACGACGCTGAAATCATGAAATGTGTGAATGATTGGGCTAAATAAAGACCCCCAATTACAAAAACATTATCCGTTAAAAACAGATCATTCAGCTGTGCGGCTGTGAATTGACTCATCGCAGGTTATTCACAGATGCGACGATGCGGTTCTATGAATGCTGCTATTCGTTTTTGTCATCTGATAATTTTCCATAATATTCCTTATTTATAAATTAACGTTGCTGCAGGGATGTTATAGCTAAACACCATAAAAAAAACGCAGCGTCTTGCTTTAGAAAGTTTGAAGTTCGTTGTATGACAAGGCTTCGATGATGAAAAAAAGTTCAAATTGTTTTTATGGGCAGGTATAGTGTACAATCAATAGTAATGGGAAAATGGCATTTTGGTATGTGCGATGTCTTCGTTGTTAAGCCCGCAAATCGACTTTGTTTTTAAGAATATATTTGGTGTGGAAGGCAAAGAGCCGCTGCTAATCTCGTTTTTGAACTCTTT
>JAISXM010000103.1 GCA_031270515.1 Holosporales bacterium
TCCTGCACATCCATATATGTTCTATCCATGCCGACCGGATCTTTCAGAAACGCAAGCCACCCCGTCAACAAATCCTGCGCCGGAGCGTCTTGTGGGCAAAACTTCGGCAATTCAATAAAGATAAGCCGCATATTGTCTATATAATAAGGCTCCGGATCGTGTGGCAACGTTGCCATGTAACACTCTGTGATCGCGGCCTTGCGTTTTTTGATAATGTTCGCCCCCAAGATCCAGATACCGATCGCCTTCGACACGACATAAGACTCGCCTTCGTTTATAACTTCCGGCATGAGATTCGCCAGGTAATTCAGCGCCCTCTGAGGAATTTCTTCCGTATTGTGGCATTGAATTTCGATATCCAGCTGTGTTCCGTCATCGATGGTTGCTCTGACGTCCAGGCGATTGGATTTGCCGTCGTGCCTTGTTTTGCAAATGTCTGTGTTGCCCAGAGTAAGGCTTTTAACGACTGGATTCCCTTTGAACAAAGAGTTCAAAAACGAAATTAATAGCGGCTCTTTGCCTTCCACACCAAATATATTCTTGAAAACAAAGTCGATTTGCGGGCTTAACAATGAAGACATCGCACGTACCAAAATGCTATCATATCACTACTATTGATTATACACGATACCTACCCATAAAAACAACTTCAATTTGTCTCACATCTTTGTGAACCTACACATCTCATCATCCAGGTCTTGCATGACAACGAGTTTCAACTTATTTGTTATGGGGACCCGGTTTAGTGGCTATTTTTTACTACGGTCAAAAGTGTGCGATTCTCAAAGAACTAGAAACAAAGGGTTCTTGTTAAAAATTTTTCGGAGGACGCCCTGCGTGTTCCAGTTCTCGCCATTGTATCTTTAGTGAATTTATCACATTATCTCTAATGGTAAATGGCTGTTTCCGTGAATCAACTAATAATGAGGGACAAAATGCTCGCTATTGTTGCACTTGCATTCCTAGGCTACCTATTTGGGACAATCCAATTCGGTGCAATATTCGCGCGCGTCTTTGGGCTCGGAGACATTCGCAGCATCGGTTCCGGCAACCCGGGCGCCACAAACGTCCTGCGCACCGGACATCGCCTTGCCGCCGCGCTCACCTTCGCCGGAGACTTGCTCAAAGGCAGCATCCCCGTGTGGATTGCTGCGGCGTTCACAGATGCCCCCACCTGGGTGGTCGGAATCGCCCCCATCCTAGGGCACGTATACCCAATCTGGACAAAATTTAAAGGCGGCAAAGGCGTCGCAACCGCAGCTGGGGCATACTTGGCGCTTAGTCCAATCGCGTTCTTGGTCGGCGTCAGCACGTGGCTCATGGTGTTTGCGTTAACGAGAATATCGTCGCTGTCTGCATTGATTAGCGTGTGCGGAGTCGTTCCGCTGTATGCCAGCGTCAATTTATGCTTGGGGAGGTGCAGTTGGGGCACCTGGGCATTTTCGATGGCGATCATGGTGCTGGTGTGCGTAACTCATGCCGGAAATATAAGGCGCCTACTTGACGGGCGCGAAATGAAAATTTCGCAAAAGCCCTGACTCGGGCACAAGTGAGCGGGGCCCCATAACAAACAATTTGAACTTTTGAGGTCCAACCTCCTGCTAATGGGCTCATTTTTTATGGTTCTAGTTGTCTCATATGTTATGAACCTGCACAAATAACAAAAAATGCTTGTTATTGACGACTTGCGCACCAGAAGTAATTAACTAAATATTAATACTACGGTGCTAGAATTATCATTAGAGATAAGGAGCTGCGTGATCTAAAAAGACTGTAGTAAGTTTAATTAATCACCTGCAATAAACAATAAAGGTATTACGATGTTAAAAAAATGCTGGTACTTAGGTTTACTTACGTGCGCAACAACATGCGTGTCATTTGCGAGCACAGCAACACGAACAAAACAATCAAAACAAGAAACGAGCCACTTATCTCTGGGGGAAAACTGGCGCCATGAGGTAGAGCGCGCTAGGTCCCTTTACCAATACTTTCGTGATCTTGACACACAAGAACTGCTATATAGTGACCATGAAGCGTACATGTCCTTTGTTCAGGCGACAATGAATGCGGCACGAATTCTCTGTAACCTGCTGAAAATGAACTATGATTCAGTTCCAAAAGGAGCCAACTCCAAGCTGTGGAATATAATATTGAGTGCTCTATGCGACTTGTTCCGTCTAGAATCAGACTGCAGAGGATTTACAGGAAGCATAGGGGACTTGTATATCGACGCGCTGTTAAACAGATTCCTGAGAAACACCGAAGATACACATGAGCGATTCGCGAAGGTAGTGATTTTGTTAGTGTTGGGAGCCAACCCTGACGATTCGGCGCTGGCAGATCTCCATGAACAGATGACAGCAATTGGCACGCGTATACATAGGTTGTTTGTTGAGCTGGAAAAGTTGCATTTTTTCGATCCCATTGGAGGAGCGGATGGCACGGATGTTCGTCGGCCGGGGGGCGACCGCGAGCCTGTCGGATGGCAAAGAGGCAGGGAAGATGGCAAAATAGCGCAAGGTGGCAGAGGCCGAGGAAGAGCGCAAGGTGATGGCGATTTGTTTGAAGAAGAATTACTCCCCGAAGACGATGGTGACGGTTTAGATGATGATGACGTCGAGGAGTCACCGCACGCTGGACGCCAGCAAGGCTGCAGGAATCAGCCGCCGCGACAAGGAGCCGGAATGCCGCCAAACGGTGATGAATATTGGTTAGATGATGATGACGTCGGGGAGTCACCGCACGCTGGACGCCAGCAAGGCTGCAGGAATCAGCCGCCGCGACAAGGAGCCGGAATGCCGCCAAACGGTGATGAATATTGGTTAGATGATGATGACG
>JAISXM010000075.1 GCA_031270515.1 Holosporales bacterium
GAAGGAAGGAAGGAAGGAAGGAAGGAAGGAAGGAAGGAAGGAAGGAAGGAAGGAAGGAAGGAAGGAAGGAAGGAAGGAAGGAATCTTAGCATATTGATCACATTATGTTTAGCATTACTTGACTAATCTGATCACATCTATTTAACTAAAAATAGCCCCTAATTTTCGATATTAATTCTAAGGGCGCTTAACGATTTTTTAACCTTTTTATGATATAATAACCATCCACAGCCCCCGCCCACCCAGGGGGCGTGTGAGAAGACGCACCGCCTACTCTAATTCTGTCATTACAAAGGTTAACAATGCAACCACTTTTGCTAATTTAATTTGTCAGTTTTTTTTGTGCTGTGACGATACAGCACGAATATATACCGGGTCCCATAAAAACAATTTGAATTTTTATCATCGCTGAAGTTTTGTATTACAACGACATTCAAATTGTTTGTTCTGGGGACTAGGGATATCCCTTTTCCGGTCAACAGCGTGTCATCTTTTTTTACGTCAACAGCATATTGACTTCTTGAGCAAAATTCGCGCTCGCTTTTTCTATGCCGTCCCCCAGCGCAAAGCGCACAAACGCAGACAACGTCACTGGTGTGCCAATTTCTTTCGCAAATTCGCTAACTGCAGCGGCGACGTTCTTTTTGTTGTCCATAATATAGGCTTGTTCGTTCAGCACAACGTCTTCGTAGAACTTACGAACGCGCCCCTCAACCATTTTTTCAAGCACCGCCGCGGGACGGTCAAGCTCTTTTATTTGCTCCAACAAAATTTCCTTTTCATGCTGCAGCACCGCCTCTGGGACATCTGCGATATTCAAGTACTTCGGATGACTCGCTGCAATGTGCATCGCCAAGCGCTTCCCAAATTCGGCAATTGCCGCCTTGTCCCCATCAGACTCCAGCGCCACCAACACCCCAATTTTGCCCATCCCAGGAGCCACCGTGCTATGCGCATATGTCGCAACTACCCCGTTTTTGACGAAAAGCGTTGCTACACGGCGCACAACCATATTTTCGCCGATCACTGCGACCAAATCCGTGAGCGACTCCTGTACAGTGCGCCCGCCCAAATCTGCGATCAATAACGCCTCTAGCGATATTCCTGCGTTTTTTGCGCTCGCCGCAGTCGTCTTCGCAACAAAGTCCTGAAATTTCTGGTTTTTTGCAACAAAGTCCGTTTCTGCGTTTACTTCTACGACCGCCGCCGTTTGCCCATCATTTGTGGATGCTACTCCAACCAGCCCATCTGCTGCCACGCGGCTTGATTTGCTTGCGGCCGCGGCCAACCCTTTTTTCCGCAACCAATCCACCGCTGCATCAAAATTTTCTTCGGACTCGACTAACGCTTTCTTGCAGTCACTCATTCCGGCGCCAGTTTTCTCTCTTATTGCTTTAATCATTTCCGCTGTTATGGTCATAAATTCCTCGTAACGCTATAAACACACCACACGTTCTCAATTATTATTGATCAATATCTTCGCTGGAAGATGGCTCCGCAGGCGTCGATGCTGCCACAGACAGACCTTCATCCGGAAGATCTTCCACATTCACAGACTCGCCTATATCTACCCCGGCCGCGCTTAGTCCTGCATGCAAGCCATCCAAAATCGCGTCTGCAATCAAATTACAGCACAGATCAATGGACCTAATCGCGTCATCATTTCCTGGAATAACGTGAGTAATGTTTTGTGGATTTGAATTTGAGTCAACAATCCCTATCACAGGAATATTTAATCTATTCGCCTCCTTTATCGAAATCGCTTCTTTATTCGTATCGACCACAAAAAGCAAATCAGGCACTCCCCCCATGTCCCTCACTCCACAAAGGTTGCGATTCATGTTTTCTCGCTCGCGCCCAAGCTTCAATATCTCCTTTTTGGTCATCATCACAGGATTTTCCAACGTCGCTTCGATATACTTCAACCTGTGTATGGACTGGCTGACCGTCTTCCAGTTCGTCATCATGCCGCCCAACCACCTGTGGTTCACATAATATTGTCCGCAACGTTCGGCAGCAGCTTTTACTATATCCGCGGCCTGATTCTTCGTTCCGACGAAAAGGATGCGCCCGCCCTTGCTCGCCACTTGCCTTGCGACCTCCAGCGCCTTTTGTAGGAGCGGGACCGTTTGTTCTAGGTCTAATATGTGGATGCCGTTGCGCACTCCGAATATATAAGGGGCCATCAACGGATTCCAGCGCTGCGTGGTGTGCCCGTAGTGTAAGCCTGCTTCGACGAGTTGTCGTAATGTAAAATTTGGTAAAGCCATATTTATTTCTCCGATTAGTTAAAATTATGTGCGCTATCTCACAGAAACATCGGACGAGCTTACAAGAAGCTCAGACAGCGCACTAACAAAAAGTTAAAAAATAAAAAGTTAAAAAAATATCCCCATTCGCAAAAAAAATTATAAAAATGTGGATCAATACAAATTGTCTGCGTTCAAACAGACATTCCAACTAAGCAATACTAACAGTTTTACGCCCAATAAGCAATGCCATCACCGCTTTCCTCTATAAGGCTTTCATTATATTGATACCTCCCAGCTAATTCGTCTATTTGTTCATCGGACGAATTCTTTGGAAGCAAATAGTTCGCATAACCTGACAATTTAAGCTCCTTAAAAAAAGTACTAGCAGTTTTCTCGTTAACAGGATACGCAAATCCAAATAAATTGGCGTGCTCTAAGCGTTTCCTCACTTGATTGCCTCCCCTTTTTACTGCGATATCGTCTCCGAACTTCCTCCTTATCTTATCTAGTTGTGCGTTGGCTTGATTGTACATGCTTCTAGCTGTTTTAAAATATTGGAACCCCTCTTTCCTGAAAAACCAACCTTCACTAAGCGTGGCGTGCCCTTTTTGTTCGTATATATCCCCCTTAAGGCATGCGAACCTGGGGTCTGCTTTGCAGTCAAGCTCCCCGATACATTGCATCGCGGATGCAATACTTTTGGGACAGCCAACTCCGACTCCAAATGCAAGACAGCGTGCACAATTGTAATGGGCAGCCCTTCCGCCAAGAGACGTTGCGTCAACCATAGCACGACGGTACCATTGATATGCTTGCCTTTTTTCGGCTTGCGGCATCAATCCAAGTTCGCACATCACCCCCGCATTATTCAGCGCCTCAGGTATGTCGCCAGCCTCCAACATGGGCTGCAACAGCGCGTATCCTTTCTGCGGATCTGCAGGGAAACCTTGCCCCAAAATCAGCAGGCGTGATAGCTCTACGCGTCCTTGAATATATCCGCCCTGTGCAGCCTTCTTGTAATAATAGGCTGGATTGCTCGGGTTAGTCGTTACAGGCGCCCCCCAGTCGGACGAACTAAGCTCGACGCGACGACCGTAAGTGTGTTGCATCGATGGCACATTTAATATCGCGATCCCTATGCGGACATACGTACATTGTTCTTCATTTAACTCTTGCATCGGGTCCGTCGTCATTCCTGCACAATCAATACAACACTGAGTAACCGACTCTCTTGCTTTTGAAAATTCGGAGGCACGCGCATCCAAGTATGCGAACGCGCGGTCATCGGACTCCTGCGCTGCATGGAATAGTGATTGCATGAGCATACGTGGATCTCCAAGCCATGCACCAACCAGCATATACCTGCGCTTTGCTTCGTTGTCTGCGGCCACAAGACGTTTAACGATCTTCAGTATTTTTGCTTCGAATTTCATCTTAGATATTGGCTTATTTTGAATCCTCTCTGCTATTTCCCGAAATTGCATCCACGAATCCGCTTCGCTTTTGAGCATCAGCAAAAGAGCGCTCCACTCGACTAGAGCGCACAAATTCCCCTGAAGAGCGGCCCTTTCTAGCAGCAGAAGTGCACCGGAAAAGTCTTCGTTATTTTTTTTGTGCATTCCTAGCATCAACTGCGCACTAGCGCAACCAGCCGTTGCTCCGGTTTCTAGCATATTCATGGGGTCAATTGCATCCGGATCGAGCTTGCCGGACAAACATAAGCGTGCAAAGTCTGTTCCTGCTTTTGCCGAAAAAGCGTCTTTATGTCCAAGTCTGTTCCTCAGGCGCCTGAACTGGCTGCCATGTTGTTGCGGGACAAAGCTGCTTGGCGATAGGGCGCCTGCGCGCGTAATAGATGCTGTACATGTGTGCGTAATAGATGCCGTACAACAGAACGCGCTCAATGATTTTACAAAGAATGAACACAACACAACTTTCTTTAACATATTTGTCCTCTTTTTAAAGATCTGTCTCGACTTTTATGCTGTCACTAATATTCGCTTGTGTCAACGTAATAAATGCATATATCATATAGGAAATTGACCTCCCGCATAAAAACGAATTGAAGTATCCCCCCCCTGCCGAAACCTTACATTGCAAAGATGTTCAAATTAGACTTCTTTTCAAACTCCGTTGAAGCTCGTTATCATGCAAGACCTGGATGAGGGTAAAAGTTCAAATTGTTTTTATGGACAGGTATCGTGTATAATTAATGGTAGTGGTGTGACAGCATTTTGGGATGTGCGATGTCTTCGTTGTTAAGCCCGCAAATCGACTTTGTTTTCAAGAATATCTTTGGTGTGGAAGGCAAAGAGCCGCTGCTAATCTCGTTTTTGAACTCTTTGTTCAAAGGGAATCCAGTGGTAAAAAATCTTACTCTGGGCAACACGGACATTTGCAAAACAAGGCACGATGGCAAATCCAATCGCCTGGATGTGAGGGCAACCATAGACGACGGAACTCAGTTGGATATCGAGATTCAATGCCACAATACGGAAGAAATTCCTCAGAGAGCGTTAAATTACCTGGCGAATCTCATGCCGGAAGTCATAAACGAGGGGGAGTCTTATGTCGTGTCAAAGGCGATCGGTATATGGATACTGGGCGAGAATATTATAAAAAAACGCAAGGCCGCGAT
>JAISXM010000010.1 GCA_031270515.1 Holosporales bacterium
TGCAAGCAGTGCCTGTGACTTGCCCCAGCAAGTCGACCGCACAAATTACACATTGTCCATTAAATATGACGGTTATACCTTGCACGGCAATAGCAATGATGGCGTTCAGCTAACGTCCACGGGCGTCCTCATTAAAAATTTTTCATAAGGACGCCCTGACCAGAGATCTTCATGCGTAGGCCCTGGCCATAGCGTCAGGATCTGATATCAGCTTGCAAAAGTCGGACTTCCTCTCTTATTGCAGCAGCGGTGTCGGTCGCAGTAGGCGTTGGCTCCTTAAACTTGTCCGCCATAAATGGCGTTATCCCTAACAACAGTAAACAGTTCTTACAATAATCTTTTTCATCGCGGGTTCGTCTCATCAGGACAAGTACGTTATTTAGTCCTCTCTCGTACATATTCGTTATTCTCTCCTGCGTCTGCGAAGGTGGAAGCGCCGTCACATCTCCTAATCCATAGCAGACAATTAGGCGTTTAATTTGCACCAACAAAGAGCAAGAGCTTTTTAACAGCTCCAACCTTTCACACCTAGATACCGCATCCTGTAAAGATTCGACGTCTGCATTGAAAGAGGTAACCGCATCGTAGATGTCCCCTTTAACACGTATAAACTTATCCAATATTCTGAGCCTACGACACAAGGCGCCACATGTTACTATTCTTTGAGTAAACCTATCAAAAAGGCCTTTGTCCTCTAGTGCGTCAATCAATACAGACTCAGGCATTTTTTCCAAATGCCTTAGTGCTGAATCCTGTATTGTTACTGACGCATATTCGCTAGCGACTACTTGAGCAAACAAGCTTGCTGCCTCTTTATGTCGATCCCCGCACTTGTCAAGGAACGATGCTAACAGATATATGTCAATGATTCTCTCATATGAGTCTTCAGCTATCTCAATAACGCGCCTATGCAAACGTTCAGCTTTTTGTAGTTGCCCTGTACGGATATAAGGCGTGATCGCATGAACAAAACACCTGTGCTTGACTCTATCATCAGGACTAGCCTCTCCTGTCCTCTCCCAAAGGCTTCCGTCCTCATCATACTGGCTTCTTGTACACTTTATCCTATCAGCGTCACTGGCATACTCCGGATGTCGCTTAACATCTTCTAACGCCCAGAAAAGGACATCTATAGCCTTTGCGACATCAATGTCTGTACCCAATCCGTATGCAAGTAGGTGGGCATACTTCTCTTTATTAGGGAAAGATAGCTTTTTTTTGTGGTTCAAAAAACTAAACAAACGCGCTGCTTCTTCGAACTTTCTGTCGTCGTAGCATGATTGCGCAACGATTTCTACTTTTCGATAATCACATTCACCTAGAAATGGTATAGCTCTCACATAGTAAAACCCCGCGTCAGCAGGATTTTCACAAAATACAGCATCCGCGTATAACTTACTAGCTTGAGGATCTCCTGCCTCTGCTTGTCTTCGCAAATCATTCGTAACATCATCGCTTGCATTCACACATCTGCAAACGCATAACGCGCTGCAAACACACATCATTAATATCTTCGGCATGTAATCTCTCCTAACGTATCCTCATCTATTATATTTAATATATTTCGGAGGCGATGTCAAGTCTAAATCTATACTGCGTAAGCACATTGGTCAAAATTGCGCAGAAACATCAACCGAAACGAAGCATTCATTTTTATTTATTTTTAGGAAAAATTTTATTTTCAGAAGAAATAACGTAGAAGTCGTTGCAATACAAGGATTTGACGTGAATAAACATTCAAATCGTTATTGTCCGCCCCTCAAGCATAGCTCCCCCAAACCAACTCTATTCGCACTCATCACTCTAATTAAGCGTAATTTTAAAACGCCTAAACGCGGCGATCCCGAGCACGATATTTGCTCCCAGTATACAAAGCAAATGTGGAACAACATAATCCAAGCCGCCTCCCTTCAGCAAAATGTTCCGCACGAGCAGCGTATGGTGGGACATAGGGTTCGCATATGCAACCCAACGCAACCACGCCGGCATATTGTCCAGAGCAAAAAAAGCGCCCGACAACATCATCAGAATAAACATTACAAAAAAACAACACAGCATAGACTGTTGTTGATTTTTTACAAATGTTGACAATAAAATCCCCAAAAGAACCGAGCACACAACAAATAACAGCCCTTCCGTTGCGAAAATCCACCAACAACCGCGGAACGGCAAATTAAAGAAAATCCGGCCCGCAATTAATATCAGCAAAGAGTTAAACAATCCAACTAGCGCAAATGGTACGGTTTTCCCTAGGATTATGTGCTGACGTTTTATTGGCGCAGATATAATAGTTTCAAAGGTGCCGCTTTCCTTTTCCTTTGCTATGGATGTACATGTCAAAATCAGTACCAACATGAGTAAAATTGTTGCCATCACCCCCGGGACGGTAAACGTCGACGTCTCAAGTTGCGGGTTGTACAGTATTTTTGCCACGATGGCAAGCGGCGGACTTTCCGCTGGGGCGCACACTTTTTGGACGATTGCCTGCATAAAGCCGTCAATTGACACGGCCCTGACCACGCTCGACGCATCAATCAGCAGCTGAAGCTCCGCGTTTTTATTGGCCCCACCCCGTGTTAATCCTTTTGCTGGAGCAACCATGACAGCGTCCACAACGCCGGCACGGACTGCCCCTTCCGGGGAGTACCCAGTAATATCGGCTCGACAGAAGCGCTTGGACGCGACGGCGGCGTTGTATATGTCCGCCGCGACCACGTCGTTCGGCGCGAAGCACGCCCCCAGGCGGATGTTTACGACATCGTTCGTTAGAGCAAATCCAAATAGGAGGATTTGAAGCACTGGAGCAAGCAATATCATCACGCCAAGATGTGGATCCCGTAATGTTTGGATTAGCTCTTTTTTTATAAAACCAAGTAATTTCACGGGGATTACCTTACTTATTATTTTTCAAGAGTTTTCTTAAACTTAAACACACACAAACACATAACCACAAACGCAGACGCAAACAACGCCGCAAACGGTTGTTTTAGTTCCAAAAATGCAGACCCTTTCAAAAATTGATCCCTTGCTATTTGCACATACCATCGCGCAGGAAAAATTGACGCAAACACTCTGAAGCCAGCGGGCATATGCTCCAAAGCGAAAATGAAGCCAGAAAAAAGCATTGCCGGCATCATTCCAATCATTAACGCCATTTGTACCGCCGCCTGTTGATTGCTGACAATGGTAGACACAAGCAAACCAAGCCCCAAATACGCGACCAGGAACAAAACGCTTCCCAACAAAAACACCAGATGAGACCCCACAAACGGCAATCCATAAAGCATCCTAGCTACGATATATAAGAACAGTAATGACAGCAAACCCAGCGCACCATATGGCAAAATTTTCCCGCCCACGATCTCCATTGGACGCACGGGAGTTGACAGCAGCAGCTCCATGGAGCCATTTTCCCACTCTCGCGATATGGTCAGAGCCGTCAGCATGATCGACAAGATCGCCATTACGACTGCGGCCAACCCTGGGATGGTGAACCACTGTGAATTCAACTCCGGGTTAAACATAAACCGCGTCACCAGCTGCACAGGGGGCTGCGACGACGGCGCCCCACAAATCTCACTTATCGCGCGCCCTTGTACGGCGCCAATGTAGCCGCTGATTGCACCAATGGCGGTGCTGTCTGTGCCGTCCAGCAGCACTTGTACCTTGCCGCTTTTGTTGCCGAGGACGTCGCGTTCAAATGTGGATGGGATGATGATGAGAGCCTTTGCTTGTTCAGACTCCATGGATTTGATGCCGCCTGATATACTGCGCAACTCATTCAGCCTAAAGTACTTTGAACTTCCCAAAAGGTTCAAAAAAGTTCGCGATGCTGGCGTTTTACTTTGATCGACGTATGCGGTGGCAATGTTTTGCACATTAAACTCGATCGCGCTACCGAACATCAACACCATAATGATCGGCATCACAAGCGCCATCAAAAACGTAAACGGATCGCGCAATATATGACAGATCTCTTTACGAAAGATTGCGAAAACCCGACCAAACATTTGCGAAGGACCGAGCACTACATGGATTTGAAGCGTGTTCGCACGGCCTCGGGCGTTTCATCCTCAGACACATCCCGCACCTGCTCCGCCGCACTGGCAACGCCTTTCTTATCCAAAAAGATCACGTCGTCCTTTGGCAGCTCCCGAATAAAGCGAGATGGAGTTGCCATCTGCCAGCCGGAGTTGTTTGTTTTACGATGAGAGCAGTAGCTTATGATGACTAAATGCTTCCCCCTGGTTATCGCGACGTATGCGAGGCGCCGCTCCTCCTCAAGCCCGGACATTCCGTTGTCAACAAGCGTTCGCTGATTTGGAAATAAATTTTCCTCCCAGCCGACCAAAAAAACCACTCCAAACTCAAGCCCTTTGGCGCCGTGAATCGTCATCATGCTGACGACGTCCGGATTATCCGGCTCCACGCGATCCGCAATTAGCGCAACGTGGTCAACAAAATCTCGCAGCGAATCAAACTCCGCAATGGCGTTAACCAATTCCTTTAAGTTATCCAAGCGAGCCAACGCCTCAGGCGTCTTTTCTTGCTTCCACATGGATATATAGCCCGAATCCTCGAGCAACGTTTTCACGACGATAGCGGGCGGAGTGTTCTCCAAAAGAGAGCGGCATTCGTTTAACACAGAGAAAAACGTGTTGATAGCCTGTGACGCTTTCCCTCTTACCCTGGATGCATAAAGCTGCGCAGCAACGGCGACAGACACGCCTTCTTCCTGCGCAATGATATGGGCCTTATGTAGCGTTGCGTCGCCTATGCTCCTCTTTGGAACATTGATGATTCGCTCAAACGCTAAGCTGTCATTGTTGTCGATTAAAAACCGGATGTAAGCAATGGCGTCACGTATCTCTTGGCGTTCATAAAAACGAAGCCCACCGATGACTTGATACGGAATGCTCTGCCGCAAAAAGCGCTCCTCAAACTCGCGAGTCTGATAGCTGGCCCGCACAAGCACCGCCATGCTGCCGAATGGCACGTCCTCCAGGCGCAGCTTTTCGATTTCATTACAAACGAAGCGCGCCTCATCTTCGCTGTTCCACGCGTGTTTCACGCGAATCTGATGCCCGTCCCCTGCAGTGGTCCAAAGGTCTTTTCCCAAGCGCTTTGTGTTGTTGCGAATCAACCCTGACGCAGCACTTAGAATGTGCCCACAAGACCTATAATTTTGTTCGAGCCTTATTATTTTTGCGCCTTCAAAATCGTTTTCGAATCGCAATATGTTGCCGACATCGGCTCCGCGCCAACTGTAGATCGCCTGATCGTCGTCGCCAACACAACATAAGTTTTTATGTCCAGACGCCAGCGCTTTTAGCCAAATGTATTGTGCGGTGTTAGTGTCCTGATACTCATCAACAAGTATATATTTAAATTTTTCGTGAAAAGTTTTTAGTATATCAGGATGTTCGTCAAATAGTTTTGTGCAATATAAAATCAGATCGCCAAAATCAAGAGACCTAAGCGTTTTGAGGCGTTCCTGGTACTCTTTGTAAATGCGTCGCGACATGGTTTCGATCGGCCCCATAGCAAGCCCAAGCTTCCATGGAAACAGCCCCCGGTCCTTCCAGCGCCGGATATGTCCCATCACGACCTTGGGTTGATACTGTTTCTCGTCGAGTTCGAGCACAGCTATCAACCCCTTAATAAATCGCAGCTGATCGTCGTCATCCAATATGGAGAAGTTCGTGTCGATCCCGACCTTATCCCCATGCTGTCGCAGGATTTTTGTGGCCATGGAGTGGATCGTTCCAATCCACATGTCGCCTGGGATTTCAGAAATCAAGTCACAAACGCGCTGCCTCATTTCAAAGGCAGCTTTATTTGTGAACGTTACCGCTAAAATCTCCTCTGGAGATGCGATCTTCTGCGAAATCAAATGCGCGATTCGGGACGTCAGCACGCGCGTCTTTCCCGTCCCTGCTCCAGCCAACACTAACAACGGACCGTCTACAGTGAGCACAGCCTCTTTCTGTTGGGGATTCAAATCCACAAGAAGATCAGACTCTGTAGATATGACCCTTAACACTCCACCGTACGACATCCTAAAACCCTCCAAATCACTCGTCCTTTTTGCCTTTCAGCCCGAAATTTTGAAAACGCTTTCCAAACTTACTAAGCTGGCCGCCGCTGTCAATAAGCTTTTTGCCTCCACCTATCCACGCGGGATGAGACTTCGGGTCTATGTCTAAATTGATCGCGTCGCCATCCTTTCCCCATGCACTCCGAGTCTCAAACTCCGAGCCATCTGTCATAACCACCCTAATTTTATGAAGTTGCGGATGAATTCCCTTTTTCATTGAGCCTCCCAAAAGATTGCAGTACATACATCACTTATATCAAATATGTTCGTCCATCCCAAGCTAAATTTTTGCATATGAATACATATGAATACATATGAATACATATGAGCACACTTGAGCAGTGCCAACGTGATGCTTAATCGGAACAAGATCCGATTTGACGCAACGCTCCAGCATACTAAAACATTTTTTATAAAAAGTGAATGTGCGATTTTAATTTGTATACAATAATTTTAAAACTTTATGTATCTTGATATCCACGTCATCCAGACGATTGGCTTCCCATTCAACTTGTTAAATTAGCATATGTGAGTTCCGAAATTACGAACTGATAAACTTATTGTGTTTTTGGTGAAGGTTCCTGATCACATTTCAGCGTTCAACTTGCCATCTTTCTGAATAGTATTAATTTCATGGATTGACATCCCTGTGTAATCACTAATAATATCCAAAGACAGTCCTTTCTCTAGCATAGAAATGGCGATCTTTGTCTTGATCTTTGCCTCTCCTCGGGCCTCTCCCCGGGCTTCTCCTCGGGCCTCTCCCAGCTGTATTGCCACAGTCATCTCGCTATGTCGATCATTTATCTCCCTTTGCCTCAAAAGTGCCGCCTCCCGCAGCTTCTTATCTGAGCTAATATATTTCAATGTATTCATAGCCTCTTTTACCTCCTGCACATCCATATATGTTATATCCATGCCGACCGGATCTTTCAAAAACGCCAGCCACCCCGTCAACAAATCCTGCGCAGGAGCATCCTGTGGGCAAAACTTCGGCAATTCAATAAAAATAAGGCGCATATTGTCTATATAATAAGGCTCCGGATCGTGTGGCA
>JAISXM010000104.1 GCA_031270515.1 Holosporales bacterium
GTCCAGGATGCGGCCCAAACGGACCACCACGTTCAGGATGCGGTCCATGATGCGGCCCAAACGGACCACCACGTTCAGGATGCGGTCCATGATGCCGTCCACCTCGACCACCTATAAAACACCGCGGGCCGTCAGGACGTGGGCTGTCACAGCCCTCTTCTTTTTCCCCCCAGTGTCCTTTTCTTCCGTGATACGGTCCACGTGGCCAATGCAGATGCTCACAGCCCGGAGGCGAATGCGGTCCATGACCGCGTGGCCCATGTCCACAGCCCGGATGCGGAGGACCGCCGTGATGCGGTCCATGACCGCGTGGCCCATGCCCACAGCCCGGAGGGCCGCCGTGATGTGGTTGACGCAGAGAGGGGTCATCTAAATAACCAGAACAGATATCTGGTGGTGACGGATACACGGGCTCGCTTAATAACTCACGGGAGCAACCATTCATTTTCTCCCACAGAAAGTATTGCGTGCTTGCTCTTACGTTGCTGATGCATGTCAGAAGGGGAGTTGACAGACCAATGCTAATGGCAAGCTTTGAACAGATTTTGAAGATTTTCATCGAATAGATTCTCATGCCTTCCTGTATCGCCATACTTTCTATTATTACAATAGCTTAAATAATCATCTCGTGTCAATATATATTTGTACTATACTCTCGCTCTGTTTACAAGCGCGCGAAGAATATTGTGAGTGCGAAACTAATACTGCAGATATCATCTTTTCGTAATTTTTTATTACTATTTTCACTCTCCGCTGTGCGCATCCGTGCATCCGTAATTCCCTTCCACAACAACAATTTCAAAGTTTATCGAGGTCAACCCCTTAATACACAACAACTTTCAACTTGTTTGTTATGAGGCCCCGGTATGTTTGCAAACTACAAAAAAAATAAAAAATATGGGACGTTCAGGAAAGAATGAACCTGGACGTAAGCCAAAATCTACTATAGTCTGAATAAAGGGGGAGCTTATATGGCCGAGTGGCAGAATGGTGATGCAGAAGACTGCAAATCTTTGTATATCGGTTCGATTCCGGTCTCGGCCTTTTTTGTTTCATTAAAAATTTCGCGTTTGCTCTGATGGGTATACCGGGTCCCCATAACAAACAATTTGAAATTCGTTGTGCTACAAGGTTTAGGTGAGGATAGAAATTCAAATTGTTTTTATGGGCAGGTATAGATATATTACGGCGAGGATTGCATGAGTTCCGTTCCACCTGCCGGAAACAAAGGCGTCGTTCCACAGGCCGTCAACAAAGGCTTCGTCGCACAAGCACTGCTGTTTGATCAGCTAACAACAGATTCCGAATTCCAAAACGAATCTCCCAACGTCACCATATTCATGAACAGGGAGCAGCTACTAAAATCTATACAAAAGGAACTGACTGACATATTTAATACGCGGTCGTCCTTGTTGTCTGATGTTGTCGATGCCCTGCGGATCGGCTTAAAGAAGGAGAGCGTGCTTGCCGGGATTGAAGGGCTGCTCGGCTTGCCAAGCGCCCGCGATGCGTTCCCTGAGGGGGGGCGCGACTGGGCGGATTTTTCGCGCAAGTGCGAGATGGTCATTCGCTTGTATGAGCCGCGCATTTTGAGGCCGTGTGTTAAGATTGAGTCGTTTGACGCGCATTCACAGCGACTCGTTATGACGGTGTCGGGCGACGTGGAGTATCATAATCATAGAGAGAACGTGTCGTTTCCTATATATGCCGAGACTTCGTAATAAAATACGCTGCGACTCCATAATAAAAGACGCCGATATTCCATAATAAAGTACACTTAGACTCCATAACAAAGTATGCTTAGGCTCCATAATAAAATATGCCGATATTCTATAATAAAAAACGCTGAGACCTCGTAGTAAACGTATCGTAATAGTGCGCATGTTGACAGAATTATTGGAGATTAGTAGCGTTATAGAGGATGCTTGGTTTAGGGATATTTATGGGGCGCACATCCGCTATATTGGTATCATCAATGCTTGTGTTGGTCGGGGGGCTATTTTTCGCCAGCGGCTACATAATGTCGCGCGGGCTGCTGCATGCGCAACTGCCTTCCTTTTCGAAAAATGCTCATGCCCCAAGCTTCGACCCAGAGGAGCAACTCGCAACGTATGAGCTAACAGATTTAAGCGAAACGCCAGACGATTTTGCCGTCCGCGACTTAGACTCACTGGCGGGATTGTTCTCAAAAAAAGCGGTTACGCGCAAACCATCCCCTAGCGTAGAGCAACGGAAGAGGGAGCCGCTAATTAGAGAAGTTGTTCCGTATACGTTTCCGTTCAGGTGGCAAAACCATTAATTATGTTTATTCCTAAATACGATCCCATAGACTTCAGTTATATCCTGCTCCAGCCAATCGGCGGACTTGTACATTGACGTAACGCTGTCCAAGGATTCGTCCTCTTCCAAATACGTCCGCACGCAAATCCTTGGGCCAAGTCGTAGACCCGAGAGTCGCAAACCCAAGAGTCGCAAACTCAAGATCAGGTAACTCACCTCAAAGCGCCGTTCGCTGCCTGGATGGTCAACCACAACCATATCCGTCAGGAACTCGAACTTAAAATCCGGGTGCGCATGCAAAATCGCAAGGACTCGCACCACCTGCGTTTTATGGACATCCAACGTGGGCGCAAAACCTCCGCACGGATCGAAGTCTCCACCCACCACAGCCTGAATCTTGCTAGCGAACTCGCTATCCATTTCCATAAAAACAATTCAAAATTAGTTCGCTTTTAGTTAGCGGATTCTCCTGCATCCTTATCAGCTCCGCGTCCGACTTGCACGACATTTGCTAACACAAGAGGAGCGGCGCTTGTCACATGAACGATGCGACATCCCGCAGGAATACTCAGGTCCCCAGTCGTAAACGTCGCTCCAACCTGAGAACCACTCAAGTCGATTTCAAATCGCTCAGGAATACTCAAAGGCGAACACAAGACATCAACTGTACGCTGGACAACGTTTAATATTGCTCCAAGCTTAATGGCTGGTGACTTATCCTCGTTAATAAACTCAACAGGCACCTTAACTTTGATTTCGGAGTCGCTGCCCACTCGCAAAAAATCCACATGCAGCGGCAAATCCGTAACCGGGTGATATTGCACGCTTTTCGGGAGCACGGTCACATTTTTTCCATCAATTGAAAGCGTGACGACCCGGCTGAAAAAGTCCGCGCGGGCACAGTGCTTAACGACGACTCGCCCCTCGAGCGCAGCCATAACCGGCTCCCCGCCGCCGCCATATATGACGCAAGGCACATTCCCTTGTCTGCGCACGGCCCTTGCCGGCCCAGTCCCGGACGCGACCTTACCTGTGGCGTTTAAAATCTCTGATTCTTGCATACGTATTCTCCTGAATCTAGCCTTGACGTGCCTTATACTTTGGGCATTGCTTGTTTATCACGTACAACCGCCCCTTTCTGCGCACAAGCTTTGAGGCTTTATGGCGACATTTTATAGTTTTTAACGAATTTGTTACTTTCATGAGTTCACCGATGTTTTTTAATCCTTTGCGTTACGTTTATACCGAGCCTTAGCAACAAATAATTTGAATATTTACGATTCTTGCGTTATTGAGCTACGTTTCACTCGTCACTTTTCACTCGCCATAATAACTAAGTATACCTTACGTACTACTCATTCGTCAACTCGTGACGGAAAGAAGCACCGGCGTCCTCATGAAAATTTTTTAATAAGAACCCTTTACCTCTAATGACTTCAGTGCTGCACATTTTTTGCTCATTACTCAAGTCGGCTCATCAAAATCGTATTTTATACCTGCCCATAAAAACAATTTGCATTTTTCTCCTCATCCAGGTCTTGCATGATAACGAGTTTCAACTTGTTTGTTATGGGGACCCGGTTTAGTTGCTATTTTTTACTATGGTTAAGAACGTGTGCGATTCTCAAAGAACGAGAAACAAAGGGCTCTTATTAAAAATTTTTCGTGAGGACGCCCCTGTCACATTTCAGCGTTCAACTTGCCATCTTCCTGAATAGTATTAATTTCATGGACTGACATCCCTGTGTAATCACTAATAATATCCAAAGACAATCCTTTCTCTAGCATAGAAATGGCGATTTTTGTTTTGATCTTTGCCTCTCCTCGGGCCTCTCCTCGGGCCTCTCCTAGGGCCTCTCCTATGGCCTTTCCTCGGGCCTCTCCCAGCTGTATCGCCACAGTCATCTCGCTATGCCGATCATTTATCTCCCTTTGCCTCAAAAGCGCCGCCTCCCGCAGCTTCTTATCCGAGCTAATATATTTCAATGTTTT
>JAISXM010000026.1 GCA_031270515.1 Holosporales bacterium
TAGGAGAGGCAAACAGCAAGACCAAAATTGCCATTTCTATGCTAAAGAAAGGATTGTCTTTGGATATTGTTAGTGAATGCACAGGGATGTCAGTCCATGAAATTAATACTATTCAGAAAGATGGCAAGTTGGGCGCTGAAATGTGATCAGAAAACTTCATAAAAACACAAAAAGGTTGTCAGTTCGTTGTTTCGGTGACCGAGCTCCCTCACAATAAACAAGTTGAAACAATGCGTAGACCTGCCCATAAAAACAATTTGAATTTTCATCCTCACCCAAGCCTTATAATACAACGAGCTTCAAATTGTTTGTTATGGGGGCCCGGCGTAGATCAGGATGCCTCAAAAAAAATTTTAATAAGCCCCCTTTGTTTCTGGTTCTTTGCGAATCGCACGCTTTTTAACCGTGGGTTCTTATAAAAAATTATTCGTGGGACGCCCGCGGGTAGGTATAGACTCATTTAGGTGTATTGTCATATACTACCCTTGAGGGGTTGTGTTGTGCGAACCCTTATTGGGAGATAGTTTAGCGGTAGAACTCTCGGCTCTGGACCGAGCAACCTTGGTTCGAATCCAGGTCTCCCAGCCAGAAAAGTATTTTAGAACCATGGGCGATTGATAATTGTCAGACTTGTTGAACTATAAGTAAGCGTTCCGTCGTCATAATGTCCGAGACATGAGACAATAATAATCTATCTTTCTTTTTCGTCGATTTTATAAACCACTCTATTCTTTTTATCCAGCCGCCTCGACTACATCTCCTGATCTTTATATTTCAAACGTTCCGGTTTGCCGAGTCCTTCCCGCGGTGTGTCTCGATCTGTATACTTTTGCGAGTCTGGGGGCCAACAATAATGGCAATGTTTGCGAAATAATCATTGAAATATGATAACGCAGTGTGATATACACGACGTATGTTGTTATCTATATTGGTTGTATTACTATGAAACATTTTATATTTTTGTGCTGCTTGGCTATGCCATGCGCGGTGTCTATGGAGATGGATGTTCCAGCCGACCCGTTGTCAAAGTCGGATGTTGATTCCAGCCGCGTTGAGGTTGATTCCAGCCGCGTTGAGGGTGCTTTCTCTACATGTACAAGTAAATCTGAGTATCTTAGCCCTATTGCAAAATCCCTTTTGAACCTTTGGTTCCTGCAGGGTCTACGCAGCTTTCGCAACGAGTCTATTGACATTGAATCGCTCGGCAAAAAAAATTCCGAGATTATTGTTGACGCTCTAGTTTCCTACTGGAAAAGTACTCCACCGAGTGTTTTGGAAAATGTACATCCATGCTGTTACCCAAAAAGTGCGTTAGTTACGTCATCTGGCAGCGACGGGCATCCTACACAGCGGAGCATACCTTTTCTCGTATTCGTCAATGGGCTACAATATGGAGATCCATATTGCCAACTTACGTTTGATAATCCCAACGCCGATACACGTCCTGAATGCATGAATGATCTGGCTTGGCTTCAAGCTGCTGCGGAGTTTTATATATCGCATGCCAAAGCACATCCCTACTACGCATTCAAGTCTGCGTGTTGCTTGTTGTTTGGGAAAGGCGTTTCGCAAGATGTATTATTAGGTGCGAATCATTTATGGAAGGCTATACTTGGGGGGCACTCCGCCGCTCAGTGTATACTAGCTGAAATCATAGGTAATAATCCTGAATGTTGTCGGCGCTGTTGTGATCCTAGTTTTATATCTAAATTCGCTTCTTTTGCATCAATATGCTTTAAACAAAGCGTATATCAAAGATATGTTCCTGCCCAAAATGCATATGGTTTCCAATTACAAGAACAAAAAAAATTTTCAGAGGCAGTTAAATACTTTAGGCAGAGTGCTGAGCAAGGTGATGCAATAGGCCAAGATCACTATGGAATGTACTTAAGGGATGGATTAGGTATTCCAAAAAATCTAGGTCTGGCTGCTCATTTCTTCAAACTGGCCGCAGATCAAGGACACGTAGGTGGTCAGTGCAATTATGGCGCCTGCTTAAAGAATGGAATGGGTATTCCAATAGATTTAGGGCTGGCGGCTCATTACTTCAAATTGGGAGCAGATCAAAATGACGCAGATTGTCAATACAATTATGGCGTCTGTCTCGAGAAGGGAATTGGCGTTCCGATAGATCGAAAGGCGGCGGCTCATTACTACCAGCTGAGCGCTGATCAAGGGCACGCAGCTGCCCAATACGATTATGGCGATTGCTTAATGTTTGGGGACGGCATTAATAAGAATCTAGAAGAAGCGTTTCGTTACTTTAAACAGGCTGCAGATCAGGGGCACGTAGCTGCCCAATGCCGTTGTGGCGATTGCTTTATGTTTGGCATTAATAAAAATCCAAGAGAAGCGATTCGTTATTATAAACAGGCTGCAGATCAAGGACACGTAGTTGCCCAATTCAACTATGGTCAGTTATTAATGGACGGGAAATACATTGATCGAAATTTGATAGAGGCGGCTTATTACTTACGACTGAGCGCCGATCAAGGTGACGCAGATGCTCAAAATAGCTATGGAATCTGCCTAAGGGATGGGTTGGGCGTTGAAAAAAATATATCAGCGGCGGCTTCTTACTTCAAACAGAGTGCAGATCAAGGACACGCAAGGGGCCAAGTAAATTACGGAGACTGCTTACGTCAATCGGCCGGCTCATTTTGTCCATCATCGCCCGTCTCCACTCCTTTTGTCCATCATCGCCCGTCCACTCATTTTGTCCATCATCGCCCTTCTCCACTCATTTTGTCCAGGGTACATGAATTCCCCACGTTACATGACGTCCTCAGGTTACATGAATCGAGAGTAGATATGCCCATTGCGAATGCATCCACCTCCACAGAACCGGACATGCCCTAAGGCATCCGGCTCCCAGTAGCGTATCATGTGAATCACACACTTGGAGGTTGTTCTCATGATTTTTTTTGATGTGCGGATTTTCTAGGAGACACGACGCGCAGCGTACTTAAGGTACTTGAGCAGCCGAGAACCGAAACGACGCAGAAAATACCCATCAAAAAAAATCATGCAGACAACTTCTTCGTATCTGGCTCTGAGCTTGTATCTTGTGCCGAAACTCTCGTCCCTGGCTCGGAAATTTTTGTCTCCGCGGCAACTGACGATAGTTCGCGTCGATCCAAAAAGGCCGTAGACAGAGTGGCATTGTCCAGATAATTTAACTCACCACCAATAGGGACCCCTTGCGCAAGCGATGATATTTTTACGTGAAATGGTTTGAGGAGGTCAATCAAGTAAAACAACGTAGACTGCCCTTCCAGTGTTGCGCTCAATCCAATGATGACTTCCTTAATTGTTCCCGCATGCATGCGCCTTAGCAGGGGCGCCAAATTTAGCTTATCTGGGCCAACGTTCTCCATTGCGGACAACACGCCATCCAGCACATGGTATTTCCCTTGGTAAAAGCGAGCTCGCTCCAGCGCCCACAAATCGGAAACAGTCTCCACTATGCACAGCAGCGAACTATCCCGCCCTGCGTCTGTGCAAATGTGACAAACCGGCAGCTCCGTAAAATTGCCACACGTGCTGCATTTGTGAACGCGTTGGCGCACATTTTGCAAATCACCGATGAGCTGGTGAATCGCAACTTTGTCGTTCTTCAAAAGGAACAGAGTCATCCGCTGAGCTAGGCGCGGCCCAACGCCGGGAATTTTTGACAGAGAGCGAATTAAGTCGTTGATTGGTCCACTGCTCATATTTTTTGCTCTTTCGAAAAGTCCCGCTTCAACAGCCAAAATAGCGGAACACACAGCCCTAATGGTAGTAAAAAGATTACGACCCACCCTGTGACATGGCAGAGTTCGCTGAACATGTATGTTAATGTGACGCGCCCGACGGAGCCAATGGAACTGAATAACGAAAAATAATAAATGCTGTCTGATTTTTCACAAAATGCGGACGTGTATATCGCAGAGAACGTCATCATAAAAGCGATACAAAATTCTTGCACAATCGCAATCGCCGCAAACACTGTGTTGAAACATGGAGCATCCAAAGGGAGGTGCATAAGCACAATAGACAGGCACCCTGCGACGCTCAAGCCGATGGCGCTGAGCATCACGCCGCAGTTCAACGACACTCTGCGCACAAATGGCCCCGCGAGCATCACGCCGATCAAGGAGATGCTGCCGCCAATTCCTCCTTTAAATTTGCCGTAATCGCCAGGAGGAATTCCTATTTTGCCGATGAACGACGTCTCCATTGGGCCAACAACCACGTCTATGGCCTTCATAATCATGAATACACACAGAAAAATCCACACGCCTTTTTTTTGGAACGCGCTCACGATGGTTGTTATTATTGACCTGCGAATAACGCATTGCGACGGCAGCTCTTGCCTGTCACCACGCACGGCGTTTCCAGGTTCATGCAGAAAAAACAGCAGGAACAAGGCTAGGACTTTTACGACAGAGATGATGCAGTGAATTTCGAACCAACCAATTTTGCTGGCAAAGTACGGCACCACAGAACATGCGAACAACTTGCCACTACGAAATCCAAAGGTGTGGGAAGGGGCGCTCGCATTAATAGGCAGAACGTTTACCACGTCGAAACGGTACGTCTCAGACACAATGTCTTGCACAGCCGCGGCAAATGAGGAGATCAGAACAATTGAGAATAACAAATGCAGATTTTCTGCAGGATTAATGTAACCGACCAAAAGAAAGCACGCTATGCTGATGTGGTGGGTTACTAACCCCCAGGATTTTCGTTGCCCAAATGTTCTGGACAAATACGGGATTCGGACCGCATCCACCAAGTACGGCCAAAAGAAGCGAATGCTATACGGAATCGCAGCCCAAGAAAGCCTGCCGACGGTGCAAACGGGCACGCCGGCAAGCGACAGCCGGTAATAAAGCATGGCCGTCAGCGTAAAGAAGGACAAACCTCCGGATACGCCGAATAACGCGACGACCAGTTTATAAAACGAGCCCGAGCACGGCAGCGACACAACGCTATGCAATTGTAGATGACGAGTTCCTTTTGTCACGCAACGCTTAGCATTTCTTGAACTTTTTTGGAGGCGGTGCTTTCGTCGACATCGTCAACGAGGGACAACTCGCGAACGAAGCGATCCATGGCCAGCTGGTATATCTGGCGCTCGCTATAAGACTGATCAACTATTTGATCGCTGTGCAGCTCGCGGATCACGTCCGCTAGTGAAATGATGCTGCCGGAGTTTATTTTTTCTTCATATTCTTGAGCTCTGCGGTTCCACATGGTCTTCTTCTTGCGAGATCTTGTCCCCAGCAAACCAAGAGCAGACTGCATTTCGTCTTTATTACAAATCGGCCGCAACCCCGAAGCACAAGCCTTTTGAATCGGCAGCTTCAATATCATGTGATCTTTTGCAAATTCAATCACAAACAATTCGACAGACGTGTCGCAAATGTCATGAATCTCAATATCTACCAACTTTCCGACCCCGTGGGCGGGGTAGACAACAAAATCGCCAACGGCAAATGAATCTCGAGAAACTATACTATTCGATACCATACTGCTCTCCCTGAATGTGACAATACGAATGTCTAAGACTAATCGCGAATAATTCGCGAATAATTCGCGAATAATTCGTTAATAACTTCTGTGCTCGTTGTGCTTCTGTTATGTGCATGCAACAGTATTAGTTGTATTTGCGCAACGAGAGTTATGAACCTTGTACTGAACGTTATAGCACAATTTCATCAAGAAGCAAAGATTATTGCATTATTTTTTATTCGCACCATATAAATAAGAAGTACTGCCACAATCCATGTATAAAAGGACTGTTGTAAAAACACAACTCATTTACATTCAGTCCTCGTTAAAATAACGACTTTATAGGCGCGGCATATATCCGCCCTGTGCGCGGTCTGGCACGAGCGGACGAACTGCAGCGAGAAAAGACCAATGCGCGGCGCGAATGCGGCTAACGGACTCATGCTGGATCAGCAGCAGCTCCTATCCTAGAGCGATATTGCCAATATCGGTTATAAACCAAGAGCAGACCAATCATACGGTCCCTGACTCCACTCACCCAGATTAAAATCATGCGGCCCCTGACTCCACTCACCCAGATTAAAATCATGCGGCCCCTGGCTCCACTCACCCAGATTAAAATCATGCGGCCCCTGGCTCCACTCACCCAGATTAAAGTTTGGCCATCCATCGTCAATTTGCCCGCCCTCAGCCCCTTCCTGAGTTGACCCCGGCACTGCTGGGGGGAGAGGGGGAAGGTACGGCAAGGGTGGAGGCAAAGCGCCAGAGCCAGTTGAGTATTCCTTATCAAGCATAACCACGGATCCCCTTTCTCTGCGTCCTACCACCAAACGCTTTCCCTTGTTAGGGTTCAAACAGTTATACCAACGGCATAGGCATTGTTCTCCAGTCCTGCCAAACAATCGTGAAGCTATTGCATTCCAATCCGGTATTGGCTTTTCACTCCTAGCCTCCCGAATGATTTGATCCTCCTCTGGCGTAAAAGGAAGCGCCTTCGTGCCTTTGTTCGTGCCTTTGTTAGGGTTCAAATAGCCATGCCAACGATCGCTGCATTGTTTTCCAGTCTTGCCGCCAGGCAACTGTGACGCGACGTAATCCCAAGGCGCGTTTGGATAGCTCTCCTTAATCCCCCGAATGATTCGATCCTCCTCTGGCGTAAAACGCGCACGCTGGGTTGCGTTGCCCCCCTGGAAGTTTAACAACAGTGAACCTAACACTAATATTTTTAAACTGGTCATTTAGTTTTCCTCAAGAGAATATCTTCCACTATTAGATATACCCCGACAAAACCCTCGTTGTCAAGAGAAAATATTGTGTGTATCAACTTACAAACGTTTAAAGTATTGATCATTGGGGGCCATATAAATAACGAAACATTGCGTTTCGCTGCACAGCAGAATAGAATTAACCGTCAGGAGTTTTGTTGGTTGCGTTTATACCGGATCCCCAAACAGACAATTTGAAACTCGTTGTAATGTATACCCAATCACAAAAAGAGTTAGCAGCAGGAGTTTCGGAGAATGGGCGCAGGACCCCATTCAACTAGTTGAATGGGCACCCGGGCGCGGGACCCCATTCAACTAGTTGAATGGGCACCCGGGCGCAGAGCTGTACGGACCACCCATAAAAACAAATTGTTTTTATGGGGACCCGGTCAAACGTACTGCTCAAGCCCGGA
>JAISXM010000040.1 GCA_031270515.1 Holosporales bacterium
CCTTCCTTCCTTCCTTCCTTATCTCTCCTCTTTAAAAACATATTTAAAGTTTAACCATGGCTCCTTCCTTTTAGGACTTGTTGCTTTAACCGCCGCGCTTCCTACCCATTCCGCGCAAATTCCGGCGGCATTTCTCAACAGCACCAACATCTCAATTCGCGCGTTTTATGAAATTCGCCGCGACCTTCTCCGCATGGACCTCACCGCCCCAAGCGAGCGCAAGCATCTCGTCCTGCGTCTCCGCGCCCTTCGTGCCCAATGCGCCGCCTCAAATCGCTTTATAGAGACATACCTTGCCACGCGCTCCAATCCGCGCGCCCCCAAAGTCCCGACAACGTTTTTTGCGACGGAAATGCATAAATTTTTCTCGAACCCAGCCAAAGTGGCCCGCGCATTAAATGACCCGACCTTTCTCTTTTTGCTGGACCAGCCCAGCCTATCCCCGGATACAATCAACGCCCTCGGGACAATAACCGCCCTAATTCTCGTGAAAAACTACACACCACAAGGCCTCGACTTTTCGCAGCTCACCCACCTCGAAAAGCTCGTCATGCTGGATGGCGAAATGACGCCTGCCCTCCGCACCGCTGTCCAAAACCTAGCCAAGGGCCCCAAAACGCTGCAATACCTCCACATTCCGCGCTGGGGCTCGCCCATTATTCCGGACTCTGCGTTTGAGCAGGCTGCGTTGCGCAAAATTGACGGATTCAAGGACATTACATCGTTTGGCTCCTACGCATTCAGTAATTGCCAACAATTAGTAACGCTGATGAACACGGACAATATCACACGCATTGGGACGTACACATTTTATCGATGTCACACTTTATCTGGTGCGTTGTCGTTTCCTAATGTGACGACATCGTTAGGTGCCAGGGCTTTTTGTGATTGTGTCAAGGTTGCATCAATCTATTTGCCTAAAGTAACGGGTAATATACAAATTTTCACGTTTTCCTATTGTTTTGAATTGGCATCTTTGACCCTCAATCCCGCAAATCCCTGCACCCTCGCCTCTAACGCGTTTTGGAATTGTTACGCATTGTTATCGTTTTCGTTGCCTAATGCTATAGCACAAGATCTTGCGTTCAGGGATTGCAATAATTTGACAACTGTTGAGCTTGCGAATGCAACGATACCGCTGTCGGGCGCGTTTCCCGGTTGTACTGCGCTGACGAGTCTGACTTTGCACAACCTTACGAGCATCACCAGCAATCCTGGTTTTGGGAATTACCCGCTTACCACCGTGTCGTTTCCGAACTTGACCAGCATTACGGTGAAGAGCATATTTGCGGACCATCCTACTATTACGACGGTCAGCATGCCTAAGCTTGGTGGTACGCTACCGGATACGACATTTTGTCGTTGTGCTCATTTGACTTCGGTGGATATGTCCAACTCTACGGTTACGTACATTGCTTATGCTGCTTTTTATGGATGTGGTGAGTTGGCTACGTTGCAAATGAACCTTAATAAGCTAACCAGAATTGCTGGTGAAGGGTTTAGCGGCTGTATGACGCTTGCACGGACATTGTCGTTTCCAAACGTGACGAAATTAGACGCTGGTTATACTTTTTGGAGGAATGAATTGGTTACATCAATATCTTTGCCAAAGTTCACGGGGAAGCTTTTTGTTTGCATGTTTTATGGTTGTATTTCGCTGCAAACGGTTGATTTATCTACGGCGACGGTTACGCAGATAGACGACCGGGCGTTTGCTGGATGTTGCAGTTTGACTACGCTTTTGATAAACACGGCGACGGTTTTGTATGTTGCTCCCAATGCCTTTGATGGGTGTGTTTTGTTGGAGATTCCGACTTTTCCAAACGCAACGTAGAGCGGGTCCCCATAACAAACAAGTTGAAACTCGTTATCATACAAGACTTGGATGAGGATAAAAATTCAACTTGTTTTTATGGGCAGGTGTAGAGCGCGCGGATTGTAAACTCGCCTATAAAACAATAACTTTTTTTGTGTTTGGGTATACGCTTTTCTACAAAAACGGGAATCTGCTGACAAACAACAGGCTTGCATTTCTCGCATATTTTTGGCAAACATACGGGATGGGCGGTGTATATCTTGACAGATATGGCGCAGATTATTGCAATTAGTAATCAAAAGGGCGGAGTTGGGAAAACTACTACGTCTATAAACCTGTCGGCGTCGTTGGCTGCGGGGGGCGTGCGGTCGTTGTTGATTGATTTTGATCCGCAGAGTAATGCGTCTACGGGGCTTGCGGTGAAGGATGCGAAGCGTAATATTTACTCATTATTAAGCGAGAAATGCGATTTTTCTCAGTCTGTTCACGCGAGTTCTATCAAGAACTTGAGCGTTATTCCATCTACTATGGATTTAGCCGCGTTGGAATTTGAGTTGGCGCAACGTGAAGGACGCGAAGTCTGTTTAAAAAATTGTTTACGGGACAAGATTAATGATTTTGATTTCGTTTTTATAGATTGTCCTCCGTCTTTTGGGGTTTTATCTTTGAATGCTTGGGTTGCTGCGGATTATGTATTAATTCCGTTACAATGCGAGTACTATGCGTTAGAGGGGCTTGTCTCGTTGTTGAATAATGTGCTTAGAATTAAGAAGAATCTGAATAAAAGTTTAGAAGTATCAGGAATAATCCTAACGATGTATGACAAAAGGAGTTCTTTATCGCAGCAGATTGAGATGGATGTCAGGCAAAATTTGGGCGACAAGGTTTACCAGACAGTAATTCCTCGTAATGTGAAAATAGCAGAGGCACCTTCGCATGGAAAACCTGTCCTGACTTATGATGTGCGTTGTGCTGGGACTATTGCATATTTAGAATTTGCTACTGAATTTTTCAAACGGCACAAAAGGTAAAAAAAATGAGCGCTTCCGATAAAAATAATCTTGGAAAAGGGTTAGAATCGATCTTTTTGGATTTGGCGCCGAAGGACTCCTTAGAGTCGAGCATAGTCGCCGTCGAGTTGGATATTTCACTTATATCACCGAATCCGAATCAACCTAGAAAATCATTTGACGATGACTCTATGAGGGAGCTAACTGAATCAATAAAACAAGAAGGAATACTTCAGCCTATATTAGTCCGAAAAATCACACACGATGAATACCAGATCATTGCAGGAGAACGACGCTGGAGAGCTGCGACGACGCTGTTTATGACAAAAGTGCCTGTCGTTATTTTAGAATGCAACAATTCTACGGCATTACAGTTAGGGTTAATTGAAAACTTGCAACGTGACGACCTTGCTCCATTAGAAGAAGCTATTGCAATAAAAAGTTTGATGACTGATTTTGATAGAACGCAAGAAGATGTTGCTACAATGTTAAGTAAAAGCCGCAGTTATATATCAAATATGCTTCGACTATTAAAATTACCTACATCTGTGCAAGACCTATTAAGTGCAAAAAAAATATCAGCAGGACATGCAAGAGCAATATTAGAAGCCGAAGACCCCGAAGAAATCGCAAGAAAAATAATACAAAACAACTTGTCTGTTCGTGACACAGAAGCGTTAGTTCGTCACCGGCGCAATTCTAACGTTAGCGGAGAACATGAACGATCTTCTGATTTCCTGACGATAGAAAGCGCATTATCCGAATTCTTCCAAGCTCGTGTTCGAGTCTATTCAAAAGGGATAGGGGGAGTCGTGCAAATTTATTTTGATGACTATAACAAATTAGACGATATCGTTGGTAAGGTGTCGTAGTTTTGTGTGAGATAAAATGTTTCACGTGAAACATTTATAACGGACAAGATGAATGTTTCACGTGAAACATTGACAGTGGACGATGGAAATGTTTCATATGAAATGAGGAGATCGTATGAATTATGATGAAATCAACGTGTTTAGGCAGATCTTAGATGGCAAAATCGCTGGAGATATCGTTTTAACTAATGAGTCGGCTGTGGCGATCAACGACATAATGCCTAAAGCGAAAATACATATTTTAGTCATTCCGCGCGGGCGTTTTGTCGACTTTTTTGATTTTCATGCGAATGCATCTTCGATCGAAAAACAAAATTTTTACGACTTAATCACTGAAGTGTTGTCCATGCGTGGTTTAGATCAAGCGGGTTTCAAGCTTATAACAAGAAGTGGATCTGATGGAGGTCAAGAAGTTCCTCATTTCCATGTACATATTTTAGGAGGCGAATTTGTGGGGAATTTGTCGTAAGTGTGGTCTTTTGACTAGGAGCGTGGAGAGAAATGCAAATACATTTATATACATATGATCTTCCTGATGACGTTTTAAATGATGGAGCTATAGCTCTTGATACCGAAACGATGGGTTTGCAGGTCCACAGGGATCGATTGTGTTTATTGCAACTCAGTTTTGGTGATGGTAGTTGTTATTTGGTGCATTTCCCAGAGCCCAAATATGATTGTTCTCCTAATGTGTGTCGCCTGTTGAACGATAATAAGCGTTTAAAGATTTTTCATTATGGGCGGTTTGATATAGCCGTGTTGAAAAAAACATTCAATGTTCGGATTCGGAATGTGTATTGTACGAAAATCGCATCTAAATTGGCTCGCACATTCACGGATAGACATTCGTTGAAAAGCCTTTGTAAGGATTTGCTCAATGTAGACATCGTTAAACATGAGCAATGTTCATATTGGGGGGCGGATACTTTGACACCAGAGCAATTAAATTACGCAAGTACAGATGTTTTGTATTTGCATATTTTGAGGGATATGTTGAATGCATTGTTGATTCGTGAATCAAAAATGGAGTTGGCACAAGCATGTTTCGATTTTTTACCATATCGTGCGGAATTAGATGTGTTGGCCAATGATTTTGATATTTTTGGACACGGCTGTTGATTCCATAGGATTTATCTCTACTGTAGTATATAGTTATCCGGTACGGGTATAGGTTCAGTACTCGTGCGTCGCCGTAGTATATATATTGCGCGGAACAACATATATATTGCGCAGAACCGAAATTTGTAGTGTCGCAAAAATATAAAAGAGGTGAGTAATGTCTGTCGTTGTTAGATTTGCCCCGAGCCCAACTGGCTATTTGCATATTGGGGGCGCAAGAACCGCATTGTTTAATTGGCTATACGCCCGACACACAAAAGGGAAATTTCTGCTGCGTATTGAGGACACAGATAGAGAACGGTCCACTGAACAGGCTATTCACGCCATATTCGAAAGTCTGCGTTGGCTAAATCTCGATTGGGACGAGCCCCCGGTTTTTCAATTCGCCCGAGCTCAAAGACATGCCGAAGTCGCTAAACAATTGGTAGCGCAAGGATTGGCGTATTATTGTTATTGCTCGGTAAGCGAATTGGAGCAAATGCGCACAAATGCATTAGCTAACGGATTGCCCCCGAAATATAACGGTCTTTGGCGTGATAACAACACGCCCCCTCCTGACAACGTTGCGCCAGTGATTCGTTTTAAAGCGCCTCAAACTGGGAAAACTATTATAACCGATATGGTGCAAGGCACAATCGAACTGGATAACGCTCAGTTAGATGACATGGTCCTACTTCGCGCAGATGGTACGCCTACATATATGTTGTCCGTCGTCGTAGATGACCATGATATGGGTATAACTCACGTTATCAGAGGTGATGATCACCTAACAAACATGTTCCGCCAATATCATTTGTTCAAAGCTTGCAATTGGAACGCTCCGCAATTCGCACACATTCCTTTGATTCATGGACCAGATGGCGCAAAGTTGTCCAAGCGCCACGGAGCCCTTGGGGCAGAACAATACCAGCGCGCGGGTTTTTTGCCCGAAGCTATGCGCAATTATTTGCTCCGCTTAGGTTGGGCTCACGGTAATGACGAAATTATTTCAACAGAGCAAGCCGTAGAATGGTTTGACGTCTGTGATGTTGGACGCTCTCCGGCAAGGTTTGATTTGCAGAAATTGCTCAATTTGAATGGACATTATATTCGTCAAGCGGATAATCAACGATTACTTGATGATATTTGCTGTTCTATTGTAGACACGACTTCGCAATTAAGTATAGGTTCTATATCGCAAGCCGATAAAAGCGCTGCGCATATAGAGCCAGCATTAATGCGCCGCCTAGAACTTGGTATGAATGGCCTAAAGGAGCGTGCTCAAACATTAGTGGAACTTGCAAATAATGCAAAATTTTATATAAGTCCTCCTGAGTTCAATGAAGATTTTGTTGTTCCGGAAAAACAAATCAGCAATAAAGATATAACAGTTGAGTATTTAAGAAGTGTATTGGCATTGTTGAACGAGATTGATGTTTTTTCCGAAGAAAATATTAACGCCACGATTCGCCAATATTGCAAAACAAACGATATAAAACTAGGGGATTTTATGGCTCCAATTCGCGTCGCATTAACCGGCTCAACAGTATCTCCAAGTCTTTTTGAAGTTATTTATATATTGGGACGTGATGAAACAGTAGCGCGCATTAATACTTATATCTCATTCATTGTTTCACGTTGAACTCAACGGAGTTGCGCCAGACGTAACAGCAGAAATTACACTAAGGGTTACAACATAGGATGTCACGCAAAAAACCGCGCCAAGGGTCACGCCATCAGATCATTTATCCTTCGACAACTCCTTGTATGTAGTTAACTTCACTAACCATTTGCCCTTGGTTCGCGCCGGTATTGTCAAATACATAAACAGTGTTTTTCTTAATAGAAATAGATACAGTTACAATAATTCTGTCCAGTTGTTGTTGAAACGACTGTATCCAGCACGTTTTATATTCCAGCACTTGCAGGCGCACCTTAGAGTCTTGGATATTGCCCAACCGCACAATTTCAATTAAATCCAACGGGATACCGCGATTCATTTTGAGCTCGATCTGCGCGCTGTGCCCCCCGTTCGGAATTAAAATCGTAAGCCCAGAATGTTTCAACGTAGCGGAACCAAGCAATTGATTACTTAAATTGCCGGGCGTAAAGCGCGACGACTCTTCGTTCCATCCGAAAATCTCCGAATAATCCTCGAACCCTCCCAAATTAGAGCTCAGTAAATCGTCGATTTTGACCATCCATTCAGGCGACCTTACGGTAATATCATCAAGCGGCGCAACATCTGTTGTCGCCATTTTTATTTGCTTTTTCCCTGGTAGATCTGTTATTACGTACGATTGCGGCATATTCTTATTCCTTGTGTAATTGGATATTATTGACCATTAGCGTAACGCTCCGATTATCCCGCCGGCGGTGGCAACGTGGCCACAAGTCGAATGGATGCGGTGAGCTCTTCCATCTGGAAGTGCGGACGAAGGTACACAACAGATCTATACGACCCAGGCTTTCCAGGCACATCATATACGTCAATGCGGGCCTCTCGCAGCGGATATTTCGCTTTCACGTTTTGCGGCGCGTCGTCGTTTAATAAAATGTAATTGGCAATCCACGTATTTAAGTAGTTTGATATCGCATCTTTTGTCAGGAAGCTCCCAATTTTATCGCGCATGATCACCTTTATATAATGTGCGAACCTGGACGCCGCCAACATATACGGCAACCGAGCCGACAAACTTGCATTTGCATTTGCGTCATCCAAGTTGTACGTCTTTGGCTTTTGTGCGGTTTGCCCTCCAAAAAACGCAGCATAATCGGTGCCTTTGCAATGGCATAGGGCAATAAAACCTAGGTCGCTAAGCTCTTTTTCTCGGCGATCTGTAATCGATGTTTCAGTTGGACACTTCAGAGCTATATCCCCATCTGTAGTCCGGAACGTATAAGACGGCAACCCTTGCACGATCCCTCCACCTTCGACACCTCGAATGGCGGCTGTCCATCCGTACAACGCAAACGCATTGGTAATCCGCTGGCTTAGTATATACGCGGGGTTGGTCCAGCAGAACTTGGCACTATTGGCCCCCGCGACATCTTCTTCGAAGTTTAACCCTTCCGCGGGCAAAGTATCGGCTCCATATGGCAGGCGAATTAATACTCGCGGCAATGTTAACGCAATATATCGCGATTCTTCAGTGTTTCTAAAGGACGTCCACTTTATGAGCTCTAAGCTTTCGAATACTTTATTCATATCACGCGGCACACCAAGCTGTTCAAACGAATCCAAGTCAAACAACTTCGGATGGGCTGCCGTTATGAAAGGAGCGTGGGCGGCGGCCGCGACCTCGGACATTTTCGCAAGAAACTCCATATCTTGCGGATGGCGTGTAAAGAAATAATCGCCCATTAAGCAAGAGTACGGATGGCCCCCAAAGGTGCCGTATTCTTCTTCGTAAATCTTTTTGAATAATTGACTTTGATCAAATTCTACAGCTGTGTCTAAGTCGTTAAACAGTTCTTTTTTAGTCGCATTAAATAATCGTAATTTTAGATGAGTACTCGTCTCAGTTTTACTGACTAAGTAATTTAAGCCTCGCCACGACCCTTCAAGCGCCTGAAACGCCTCATGATGCATGATGACATTGAGCTGGTTTTGAAGCTTTTCGTCAATTTGCGCAATAATTGCGTTCACAAAACTAGCCGGATTTGCTCCTACAATCTCTGGATTTGCTTCAATTTGAGTAATAAATTCGCGGATTAAGTCTTCTGCAAATGGCCGTTGTGTTTCATCACGGACAAGTTTTCCTTTTTCAAAGAGTGCGTCCAATAAGGACCCAGTCGCTTCGTTGTTTTCATTTGTATCAGCCATGGATTATATCCTCCCATAAAACGGACGTGAAATCTTAACCGTCACAACGCTTTCGTGTAGAAGCCGCGAATCCGTTGTGGATTCAGACTTCCTTGTTTTATTACTCCGTTGCAGCGGCTGCGTCGGCCTCGGGCTCTGCCTCGGCTTCGGCTGCACTTTCTTCCGCTGCTTCACCGGTGCCTGCTTGTGGCAACAAACCCTTCATCGCGTCTTTCGTTGCTTCATCCGTCATTATTTTAACCAGCTCTTCTTCTAATTCGTCATTTCCATCTAATTTTGTTAATAGATCCTTTAATCGCGAACGACTTTCGTATAATTTCGCTAAATCTGGGATTTGTTTAACAATATTTAGTGGCGTAAAATCATCCATACTAGAAAAAGTCAGTTCTACCTCAGTTCCGGCTCCATCTCCAATCAGCGTGTTCGGCACACCCAAAACAAGTCGAGGGTTAAAAAATGCCATTATGCCGTCAATGTTGTCGCGGTCTATCTCGATAAACTTACGATCTTTCAATTTGGGAAGTGCTACCGCAGGCATACCAGACAAATCTGCCATAATACCTAAAACAAACGGCAATTCCTTCATTTCGATCGCGTTTCCGACTTCGACATCGTAAGTTATTTGAACGCGTGGAGCTCGCACACGACCAATTTTGTGTTGTGCACTATCTGCCATATCTTATTCGTACCTGCTGTCGACATTCCTACTCTCATCTTCTAATGTACAAGATAAATAGTTAAATTAACGTTAAAGGGGTTTTTTATTAAAATTTGTTCGCCTTGGGTATACCCCCCATAAAAACAATTCATAGAAAACAATTCAAATTTTTGTCATAGCCAAAACCTTGATTAATTAGGCGTTTATTATAGGGAATATGGGTTAGTCCTGTATTCAGGGTAGCAATTATAATAAAAAGGCACTTGATTTCGAATGTTTTATTATGCAAGCCTAATATTATACGGAACATATCAAACGATCCTCTTGTATGAGAAATAGAATTGATAGAAAATATTTATTATGCTTGTGGGGCGTATGGTGTGTCTGTATGGCAACCTTTTTTAGCGGGACGGGACATGCTTGTCGTCATTTATCGGATGTGTGGAGCGCCGCCATTGCAGCCTTGCGTCCTCCTGTTGCACCTAGGCGTATTCTGCCAAAAGTGCCCATTGACGCGAGTAGGTCGATATTGCACGAACATATTACATCGGATCAGCAGGAGATCACAGAAATTCCAACAACCAACAAGTGGATAAGTTTGCGCTTTAACAATTTGGCTATTGTAAGCAAACAACCGCTTGGTTCGGGAACTTACGGGATTGTAACCGAAGTCAAGGGTATAAATGAACAGGACCAGACGCTCGTTGTCGCTCAAAAACAAGCGAAGACTGTTCAGGAAATTGTCATGGAAAGCAAAAAGCATGCCGCGACCCTATGCGGACGCGTGCCAAGGGGTATTCCTATACAATTGGGGCTCTCAAAAGTTGATAGGCAGGATGTTTTGCTTTTTGAAGCGATTGACGGCGAAACAATGTTTGATTTTACGCACAAAAGGCACAGCCTGTTTCAGTGGGATATCGCGATTATTAGTTACGGAACCGCTATTGTTTTGCAGCATATGCACCGCCATGGATTACTGCATTGTGATATTAAGGCAAATAATATCATGCTAAACGCGTGCAGATTTCCATTTATGGTGGATTATGGTTTGGTGGCGAGAATTGGGACGCATGATCGCAGGTGGGGGCTGCATGAGTGCGTATATTATCCGCCGTGGGCGTGTGGGGATGGGAATTATGAACAAACGCCACAGCTGGATTTGTATTGCTGGGGTTTGTTAGTATTGTCGCTGTTGAGCAATTGCGATGTGTTTACTCAGCCGGAAGAGGGATGCAAAATGGCGAGTAACGTATTGCAGGATAAGGAGCTGCGGGAGTTGTGTCGCAGTAACGTGGTGCACCCGGCTGTAAAAGTGTCGTACGCGCTGGCGGTTCGTTGCGTTAATTCAAGGAATCCTCATGATGGTAGCGTTCCGTCGGCGGCTTCCATCGTGGCACAAATTGAGCGATGTATAAATTCGCCCCCTCCGCCGAATACGAGTGATTTAGTCGACGAATTAAAAAAATTTCGAAGGCTGGACAAAATTTCTTTTTATACTTATTCGGGCTTGTGTTTTAACTGGAGAGAGCTGCAGTACCGCATGCGGGCGTATCAGCGTTTTAAATTTTCTGATGCAATATCTCCTAAAGATTTTCGCTTTATTGCAACAAATCCGAATCCAGATGATTATACAGTTCAGCATAATTTTAAAGAATTTGATGCGATTGCGTTTGCGTGTCGATATGAAGATCTAGCGGACAGCTTACTTGCCATTAGAACACACACATGCATGATAACACATAAACAACTTCAAGCATTTTGCTTAGGACAAATCAGCAAACTGCAGTTTGCAAGGGAGTTAATTGGGTTGCCTTTACCATTGTCATTGTCCTCGCCATTATCATTTAAGGCGTTGTGTCGGCAGCCTCATATTGCGCTAATGTGCATTTGCGATTACATCATTGCGAACAGGTTGGGACTTGAGGCTCTGAATGATGCGAACATACGTACGACTGTGCTTGACACATTAACTAAATGGCCACCGATTACCCCGATTCTGCCTATTATTGTGTTTTCCACGTATACAAGGATGTGCATATTGGCGCTGCAAGATGAATCTGTCGACATCTCCGTGCAAAAAGAATTGCGCCCGTTGTTCATGGAAGTTGCAAGATTTTTATATGACCACGAACAGGGCCCTAATCATCAGTTAATTGCAGGAGGATGTTTGTCTTTACAAATAAGGCAATATAATCCGTCGGAATCGCAGTTGTGTGCATACATTCGCACACGTGTTTCCGATGCAATGGCTTCCTCGGAGTGGACGCTTGGGCAAATGCGCCTATTTGAGAACATTTTGTGCGAATTTGTGCATGATGGGCCGGATTTTGATATTGCTGCGCGGTTGAGTGCCCACAGAGAGTTAGGAGGCGCGACATTGAGCACAAGTATGTTGCAACGTCCACGTTATACATGGATGTGTATGCATGATTGGCTAGTGGAACATGGACAAATTGTGCTGCTTGGTGTGAATGCACTGTCGCCTAGTGTGGATGCGTTGGCGCCTGGTGGGGATGCGTTGGCGCCTGGGATGGATGCACTGTCGCCGAACATGAACACATTATCGTCCGATATGGAGGCATTGATGGCTGCGTTGGCCTTACAACCCAAGTGACTGATGACTATGTCTGATGGCTGGAAATGTTAGTAAACGCCTGATGGAATATATGACACTTGCTAACTTTTTCTACATGGCATAGCATTTTCCCCAGGGCGTCCTCATAAAAAATTTTTAATAAGAACCCTTTATCTCTAATGACTTCAGTGTTGCACATTTTTTGCGCATTACTCAAATCGGTCCATCAAATTTTATACCTGTTAGAAATTTTTCGGAGGACGCCGATGTCATATTTCAGCGTTCAACTTGCTATTTTTCTGAATAGTATTAATTTCATGGACTGACATCCCTGTGCATTCACTAACAATATCCAAAGACAATCCTTTCTTTAGCATAGAAATGGC
>JAISXM010000072.1 GCA_031270515.1 Holosporales bacterium
ACAAAAGCATCCCCAATTCGTACTGACCTCCAGTATGCCCTTGAGCTGCCGCCTGACTTAATAAGTTTGCCGCTTCTATGATATTAGTATCAAGCCCCCGACCGAACAACAAAAACATCCCCAATGCGTACTGAGATTCTGCATGTTCTTGACTTGCCGCCTGACGTAAGAACCTTATCGCTTCTGCGGCATAACCAGGACCCTCGCCCAACAAAAGCATCCCCACGTTGTGCAAAGCTTCCGGGTCATTTTGATTGGCGCCAGCAAGTAAGCGCTCTGCCGCTTCTTGTCCTAAGGCAGATCCAACAAATTGATCCAGTGGAACACCATCCTGTGCTGAATAGCAGCTCTCCATTACGGCAATCAGCGCTGTGCATATGCTGGCGAACAAGTGCTGTTTTTTTACAATATTCATATAAAATTTCTTGTTATAACTCGACTGAGTTCTTTGTAGATGGTAACGCACAGGATGTCAATATCCCTTTTGGTCATATTTATGGAGTTGTATACCCGACCCCTATAACAAGCAACTTGAAAATCGTTGTCATGCAATATTTGAGCGAGGGGAAAAATTCAAATTGTTTTTATACGCAGGGATAGACCCTAGGGCCAAAACCTTGTCGACGAAAATCGAGGATTTCCGCGACACTGCAGCCCTAATAATTCGCAATGTTTTCGCGCTTGGGTATAGACATTTTGTAATACGATTTTGAAAAAAATGATTGACATGAGTACTTCTCGCTTGTTACCCTCGTCGCAAGGGTTAATATCATTGATAAAGGAGTGCATATATAATGTGCAGCAAAAGCATGAAGTGGTTAGTTGTTGGTTTTATTGCGAACTTTGGTACAACTTTAAATGCATCTCGTATAGAGATGCAGCCGTTAGTTGATAATTTGGTTCGTATTTTTGGAATACATTTTTCTGAGGCGGGGGGGATGGATCCTGAATTTACAGAAGTGAATCTATACGAGGAAGATCACAAAGTATACGGCGTAGCAGCTATTAGACTAGTTCCTGAGCAGGGTCAAGTTGCCCTATCTCAGTTTGTGCAGCAAGGACGGCCTAATGATCAAATGACGATTGTGGCTCGTAGTATAGCTGACGCTATGTGGACAAAGGATCAGAGTTGGTTCGGGGTAGAGAGATACATTGGCGAACTCAGTGTAAAAATCGGTAAATTCTGGTCAGGTCCGGATATGTGTCAATTTAAGCAAGCGGTCAAAGGATGTCTGCACGAACAGTTCGAATCGACGTTGCCTGGATTAGCACATCACGTAGTGCAGAGTGCTTCCAATCAGCAACTATTGCCCGATAGCGTAGCAACGGCAATAGCCGTGAATGCACGCCGCGTGAATTATAAGAACGATTCGCTTACAAGATGGATACACCGAACTTATGCTGCCAGTGTTAATCCAGGAACAAGTGACAGCGAGGTACAGGATAGATGTCGAAATTGCGTTAGTCAAGTACAGGGCTTACTTGCCCAACTCGGCAATAACGACACTCTACCCTTGATGTATCCTATTATGCGCTATCCTTGTATAAGCACGAAATTAGCATCGAGCACGGCGCGTCTGATGATCTGGAGCATGTTCCTATGTCAGGATTGTCCGCAAATGTCGCAACAAGGATGGGGATGGCCTAATGTGCCATCGGAATGGCCATTCGGCTGGTGGGAAACATGGGATGACGTATTTGTGAACACATTGGTCGCAATAATGCGCAGATTTGCACCGGACCAAGTACGAAATGCCATACGGAACGGAATGCCTACATTGAGGGGCGCGCTACCGATGACATGTCCGCCAGAGTTGATAATGGCATATAAGCAAACACGGCCAACCTGGCCCGATCCACGGCAGTTGAAACCAGCTCTGTATCAGGCCTGGATGGAAGCCTGGAAGCAAACATGTAGTCAGTCTAAGTGACACCTGAATGATGTTTGGGTCTAGACTCAAAGCCAAAAAGAGTATCAGGGCGTCGTTTCGGAACTCGCGGGCTCCCATTCAACGTGTTGAATGGGAATGAACTCGCGGGCCCCGTAACAAACAATTTGAACTTCGTTGTCTTACAAGGCTTAGACTAGGCTAGAAAGTCAAATTGTTTTTATGGGAAGGTATATTCCATGAAATTCGGTTCACTGCGCAATGCCTCGACCAAGTCGTGTATGATACCTTCCCGCACGCCCCTATCTGCAATCCGCATGGGGTGATCCTTCATGACGCAAAATATTGCGCGCAAAATAGACGTTCCCGCGGCCAGCAGCCCAATCCTCGCCCGGATGAACTGCTCCGCGTTTTTGCTGCTTTTGTCGCTGATGGAATCGCCGATCCTGTTTAGTAAAAACTCCAACTCTTTCGCGGTAATTGCATTGGATGTGTGTGGCTCTGTGTACTTTGAAAACAGCCGCTCCCCGACTTGCAGCAGCTCCACGGAATCAAACTCTTTGCCGTCGACAAGTTTGCGATCATACGACGGAATCTTCAGCAATAGCGATGCAAGCGTCGTGACGGTGCCGGACGACGCAATAATTTGCACTTCTTTTTGTTTAAATCTGTCGATAATGCGATTTTTCTCAAGGAAAAAATTTACAGCCTGACTGATTGCATGACTCGCAGAGTTAAATATCTGAATATCGCATCCATTGTGCTCGTAAGTATCCCGCAAAGTAACCACGCCATACGGCAGCGACATTGAGTCTACAACAGTAAACGTATTTTTATTCGGATTTTTATATTTGCCAATCCGCAGCCAAATTACTTCCGTGCTGCCCCCGCCAACATCAATAACTATGCCGTATGGGGTGGCGTCCGTAATCACGCCCATGCACCCCTTCAACACGAGCTGCGCTTCCTCTTGCGGCGAAATGACCTCAAGGTTTATGCCCGTTTGGGCCTGTGCTTTTTCTATCAGGATATCGGTGTTCCTGGCTTGGCGGCAGGCTTCTGTTGCGACGGCTCTGATGCTTACAACGTCGTGCGCTTCTGCTTTGCTTGCGCAGATGGCCAACGTTTCAATGGTTCTGTCCATTGCCGCTTTAGACAACAGGCCCGTTTGCTTTAATCCTTCGCCCAGGCCAATGACGCGAGCAAAGGCGTCGACGATTTTTAATTGTGGGGATGGGGCGTTGAGCCGCCGGAAGTAGTTTTTGTGCAGACTGGGGATGTTGACCGCCGCGACGATGATTCGACATGAGTTTGTGCCCAAGTCAATCGCGGCAACAGTAGGATTATGCGCACGCGTATTATACAGAACTAGGTCTTTAGAGTTTGGCTTGAGTATTGGTTTATTATGTTCCATAAAAAATGTGCTATACCCAAACACAAAAAGTTTATCAGTTCGTCGTTTCGGTGCGCAAGTCGGGACCCCATTCAACTAGTTGACTGGGACCCCAATTGAGCAGTACGTTTGACCGGGTGCCCATAAAAACAATTTGTTTTTATGTGTGGTCCGTACAGCTCGGCGACGGGTGCCCATTCAACAAGTTGAATGGGGTCCCGGTTTGCTCTCCAAAACTCCTGCTGCTAATTCTTATATATTTTTTCCCCCTATTATTCATTTATGGCTAAAATCATTTAGTCGCATCGAGCCAGCAGCAAGTGGCAACTTTCTGTTGGGATTCATGGGCC
>JAISXM010000005.1 GCA_031270515.1 Holosporales bacterium
CAGAGAATTCGTACAGTCGGCGAATTCTTTAATACATTACAAGAGGCAATTATTAAATGTTTTAGATATACTGCAGATGAAATAAAAGATTTGCACGGTTTTTAAAGTGCTTTGCTATAATTAAAAACAAACAATTAGCGCTAGACATCGGAGTCTATGCACAGGCGCAATTACGCTGTGGGTGCTGTTTTTTTTTCGGGCTTGGAGTTGCTAAAGATAAAACAGCGGCAGCCCAGTATTTCAAATCTAGTGCGGATCAAGGATATGCCCCGGCGCAATACAACGTTGGGGTATGTTTGGAGACAGGGAATGGAGTTGCGCTGGATATGAGAGCAGCAGCCCAGTATTACAAACTTAGTGCGGATCAAGGATATGCCCCGGCGCAATACGGCTATGGGATCTGTTTGGAAAGAGGGGCTGGAGTTGCGCAGGATATTGTAGCCGCAGCCCAGTGTTACAAACTTAGTGCTGACCAAGGATATGCCCTTGCGCAAAACAGCTATGGGATGTGTTTGGACATAGGGGATGGAGTTCCGCAAAATGAGTTCGAGGCAGCAAAATATTACAAATTTAGTGCTGACCAAGGAAATGCTTTCGGGCAGTGTAACTATGGGTTCTGTTTGGAATACGGAAGGGGAATTGCGCAAAGTAGTGAAGAGATAGCAGAATACAACGAACGTAGTGCTGCCCAAGTATATGTACTGGCGCAGTGCAACTATGGGTGTAGAAGGGGAGTTCAAAAACATGGGTACGTTTTGAAATGTAGAAGTGGAGTTCAAAAATATGAAGTAGAAGCAGCCCAGTACTATAAGCTTAGTGCTGACCAAGGGAATGCTCAAGGGCAGTACAACTATGGGAGATGTTTGCAATACGGAATTGGAGTTGATAAAAAGGACGTTGCGAAAAATTTAGAATACGCCGCCAAGTATTACAAACTTAGCGCTGACCAAGGGAATGCGAATGGGCAGTCTGCCTTTGGACTTTGTTTGCACGGCGGAATTGGAATTGCGAAAGATGTAATATGCGCCGTCACGTACTACAAGCTTAGTGCTGACCACGGGAATGCTGCTGGGCAGTACGCCTATGGATTCTGTTTGCAATACGGAGAGGGAATTGAGAAAAATTTGAACGAAGCGGTAAAGTATTACAAACTTAGTGCTGATCAAGAAAAGTATTTTTGGAGAAAACATGATTACTCTCAGATCTTCTTGATCGACGATGATCAAATTGAACGAAATCCAAGAGAAGCACACAAGTATTACAAACTTCTTGCTGACCGAGGGGATGCTTCTGCGCAGTGCAGGTATGGGCGCTGTTTGGAAGGCGGATTTGGAGTTGATGAAGATTTCGAAGCAGCAGTAAAGTATTACAAACTTAGTGCTGACCAAGGGGATGCTTCTGCGCAGTACATGTATGGGCGCTGTTTGGAAGGCGGAATTGGAGTTGATAAAGATTTCGAAGCAGCAGTAAAGTATTACCAACTTAGTGCTGACCAAGGAAACTGCCATGCGAGATTCAAATTGATAATTTTGGGCAAAATTAGACCATAGCTACGCCATTTCTGGATAGTGCAGCCAAAAGTGAGACGGACCAAGGCAAAGCGCAGCTTAGACTGCGCTTTTTTCTGTTCAGCCCAGAATTGGTTTAGCTATCATTACGTTTGTTCTTCGCCATCGTGATACGTGAACCAACATTTTCTACAAACCGACACGTACTTGTCTTGCCCAATGTCTTCGTCCGCGGTGCCCGCGCTTGGTGCAATTCGGCGCGCCATTGTGGCCTTTTTCCCGCATTTGCAGATCGTCCGTATCTCTCGCAATTCGTCTGCAAGCCCCAACAGCGCGGATGAGCCTTCGAAGACGTGAGCTTGCCAAGACGTGCGCAATCCGTAACACATGACGGGGACGCCTTTTAGTGAGGCAATTCTACATAGGTCGAATACTTGCTTGTTCGTTAAAAATTGTGCTTCGTCAATTAATATAACGGCGACATTTGATACTTCTACGTCGAGAAATGAGTATTCTTTGTTAAATATTTCGCTTTTCCTGGATATTCCTAAGCGGCTACGACAGCTTCCTTTGTCATCGCATCCTTCATATGTGAATACAAGTGGTTTCAGGCCCCACGATTCGTAGTTGTGGGCCACTTGCAGTAAATACGTTGTTTTGCCTGCATTCATTGCGCCGTACGTAAAGATTAACTTTGCCATTGTGTCTCCTTTATCACAAATTAACAAACGCCTTCATCGGCTATCACAAATTAACCAGCGCCTCCTGCGCCATCTCATACCCCGCATCCGCAGACAGCTTGAGCCATCGCTTCGCTGCCTTTGGATCATCCCGATTCAAGAACATCATTCCCAAATTATACTGCGCGTTTGGCAAACCTTGCTCTGCTGCTTTCTTGCACCACTCAAACGCCACCTCCTCGTCAATCTCCACTCCTATGCCACACGCATAAAACGTCGCAACCCCATACTGCGCATACGGATCCCCATTCTCTGCGGCTATTGTGTACCACGTCATTGCTTCGGCGTAGTTTTCCTCGTCCTCATACATCCGCCCTATCGCATATGCAGATTCGACCCAACCAAGATCAAACGCCTTCCTATAACACTCAAGCGCTTTGTCACGATCCATTTCGACGCCAAACTCGCCTTTTTCGTATATGTTCCCCAAGTTATGATACGCCATATAGCAATCTTGCTCGGCCGACTTGCGTATCCACTCCAGCCCCAAATCCACATTTGTCTTGGTGCCTGTCCCGCTTAAGTACGCCCCAGACACATTTAGCTGCCCCCAAGGGCAACCTAGCTCTGCGGCCTTTAGGTAGTAACGAAAGCCTTTTTCAATGTCCTCATCCACGCCATCTCCTGTGGAATACATGACTCCAAGGGTGGTTAGGGCTTCTGTGTCTCCTTTGTCTGCGCGCTCTATCAGCTTGTTCAATTTTCTATTACCAAATAATCCCATAAAATCTCATATGTTTAATTATATTCCAACATTTATACCTTCTTGATAAAAGAAGATTTAGCTTATGTACTGACTATTAGAATAAACTCCCAATTTTTGTTACGTGCATACATACCCAATCACAAAAAGAATGGCTGGGTATATACTTGCCCATAAAAACAATTTGAATTTTTACCCTAACCTAAGCCTTATAACACAACAAACTTAAAATCGTTTGTTATGGGGACCCGGTATATATCAGCCGAAGCTTGTAGTCTTAGGTCGAATAATATCATCCCTGTGAATCACCTTCACAATTGTGTTTACCAACGCAGCATCAACATTCAGCGACATAGGGAACACATGTACCTGGCGGCGCATCTTCTTCGACAAAAACGGAGCATCCTTATCACTTGTCACCAGAATGCTACCACTTGATGCGGCCATCTTCAATAGCGCCTGCAATTGCTTTTCTTGGCGCTGCATATGAAGCAACGGGACGAACCCTTTGACATTATACCGATGCTTTAGCAGCGAATGGTAAAACGCCCCCGAATCGTGCAAGCCCGTAAAGCCAAACACGCTGGCGCCGGGTACATTTTGCGCCGGGATGCACCATTCTACGAAGTACACGCTCTGGTTCATTTGTCTCAAATCGTGGATATTGTCGTGGGACAAAGTGATGATCCCGTCCGATTTAGCAAGCAATCCCGACGCCGAAACGTTTGCGCCCAAGTCTCGCTCTACTAAAGCTATGGAAAACGTCGCTATTTGGTCATATCGCTCGGAGCGCTCATTCAGCAGCAGGACGCTTGCGCCCGCATGCGCCGCCGCCGCCGCAGCCGTTTGTGGGGAGCTACATATCCAAGTCGGCACAGTTTGACTCAATATGAACGCATCCTCCCCTATGCCGTTGGGCGACGACGGGGCAGTCACCAGGCGCGCTTGGCGGACATTCATGCTGCGGATCCATACGTGCGGGTTGTGCCCATGAACGGTCAGCTGCTCGGCAAGAGATAAAATCACGCCCATTTTTTCGACGGCCAGCGTAGATTTCTCAATGCTGTCAATTGCAATCAAAGGAATCGGGGCGGGGGTTATGGATTTCGCGCGAATCGACCTTTTGAAGCAACGCATCAACCCTATGACACATCGCTTACGGCACCTTCGCATGGACCACATTAATTTTTGCGCCGTACGCAAAGTCGCTCTCGTCATTATCAGGCCTAATGCTAAGAAGGTATACTAGCTTTCCGGTTTTATCAACCTTGTCGAGAATGCTTTTCACGGGCGTCCTCACGAAAAATTTTTAATAAGAACCCTTGGCTTGCAAAGACTCAAGTAACGTCAAATGAGCGCTACAGCGGAACACCATAAAAAACCAGCAGCGCCTTGCTTTAAAAATATTGTGGATGTGTGCAGGTTCATAACATATGAGACAATTAGACCCTAACCTTGACCCACAACTTGACGCCGGCTAGAATGCTCGCGTGAGTATTTGAAAAGCGACGGCAAAAATGCGGTCATTCGCATCAGAATTCAGTAGTCTCAATTTCGGAGTAAAATTAAAAGAACGCTTCATAAAAACGATGGAAACTTTAGGGGCATCCCCGCAAAAGTCAATATATTTGGCCAGCCACAATCGCGCTGAAGCCAAGGCGATCTATACCGGGTCCCCATAACAAACAATTTGAAGTGCGTTGTAGTAAGGCTTAAACTAGGATAAAAATTCAAATTGTTTTTATGGGTAGATCTACCGCATGTTAGGCAACGATTCCTTTGATGTTACGGAGATAAAAAATGCGCACAAGCTTAGTACGATAGAGCGCATCAAAGAAGCGTCTCTTGACTCCAAAACGGTCATTCTTGCTGTGCAGGACACAACGTCGATTAACTACAATACGCATAAAAAAACTGAAGGACTTGGCTATTGTTGCGACAATGTTTTAGGAATTAATGTTCATTACCTACATTGCAAGAGTCGACCCTGAGCTCCCGTGCGATGCGTTGTTTGACGAACAAGAGTGGAAAGTCCTGTATTGCGCGGCGAATCGGACCAAAAAACCGCCAGACGAACCCTATTCAATAGCAGACGCCGTGAAATTTTTGAGCTGGCTCGGTGGCCCCAAACAATCACCCAGCGACGATCCACCAGGAGTAAAATTGATATGGCTTGGGCTAAACAACCTGCACGTG